>NZ_JBVKAE010000008.1:31104-287168 GCF_055598845.1 Amycolatopsis sp. NPDC039088
ACCCCCCCCCCCCCCCCCCCCCCCCCCCCCCCCCCCCCCCCCCCCCCCCCCCCCCTACCCCCCCCCCCCCCCCCCCCCCCCCCCCCCCCCCCCCACCACTGCATGTTCGCCGTTGTCTTGGTTAAGCCAATCCTCCGTTGACGTCGAGAACGGCGCCGTTGACATAGGACGCCGCCTCGGACAGAAGAAACGCGATCGGTGCGGCCACCTCATCAGGCCGCCCCAAGCGCCCCGCAGGAATCGAGTCCGTGTAGTGCCGCAGGCGGTCACGTGGAATGGCCGCCGACATCCCTGTTTCTACCACACCAGGGGCGACAGCGTTCACCCGGAACCCGAATCGGCCGAATGCGGAGGCGATTCCCTTGGTGGCGGAGACCAAAGCGCCTTTGGACGCGCCGTAGGCGGGATCATCACTGCCAGTGCGGGCGACCACAGAGGTGACATTGACGATGGACGCGGGCTGCTCGATGGACAGGCGCCGCCGGATCAGTTCTCGGGTCAACATGATCGCGGCCGTGACATTGACGGCGAGTACCTCCGAGACGTAGTCGGGCGTCGTGTCGAGAAGACCGGTCGCCCGGTACAGGCCGGCCGCGTTGACCAACGCGGCCGGACTCCGCAGTTCGGCCTCGACCTGATCGAACAAACCGACCAGAGCACGTGTGTCACGGAGGTCCAGCTGGATCGAGACGTCGGCGTCGGCCGGAAGCAGGTCGACGCCGACGACGACCCAGCCACCTTCGCGCAGCCATTTTGTAGTCGCTGCGCCGATTCCGCCCCCGGCACCGGTGACGACGACCACTTGCTCGCCGGTCACGCGAGGAGTCTCTGGGCGAATTGCGACATCGTCGCGACATCGCTGATGCATTCCGCGACGGCGGCCAATGAAAGAGGAAGATATCCACAGTACCCGACAATGGATGCCGCGTCGGCTCGCTCTGTCGCAACGCGTTCCGCACCCACGAATTTCCCGAAGAGCTCCAATGCCTCGGCATGCATGAGTACATCCATCGCGATTCGCTCTCCGCCGTAGGCTACAGCGACTTCCGCCAGCTTTCTTCTGCTCGTGATGATGACGGAGTTCCCAGGCCCGGGCAACAGAGGGACAACCTGGCTGAAGGCTTCGGCGTCGTCCAGCAGAACCAGCATCCGGCGGCCGGCGGTGATTGTTCGGAAGAGAGCCGCGCGTTCGTCGAGTTCGTCCGGTATTTCGGAATCCGATCGCCCGAGAGAGCGCAGCATCGTTCCCAAGGCTTCCTCTGCATCGGTCGGAGCCGACCCTGGCGTGCTCCGAAGGTTCACGAAGAGCTGACCGTCGGGGAATAGATGGTCCCTGAGGTGGGCCCAATGTACGGCGAGGGCTGTCTTGCCCACGCCCTGGTCGCCATCCACCGTCACCAGTCTGAGCGTCGGCGTCCCACTGTCCATCGGGGACGCGGACTTGTCCAATTGCGCAAGATATGCGTCGCGACCGGTGAATTTCGCTGTGCCCGGTGGTACCTGGCGTGGCACGACCGGAGAAGCGGATACCGACCGGCCGTTCGGCACCACTGGGTCGATGTCGTCGGCCAGGACTCGCGTGTGGGCCGCGCGCAATTCTTCGCCGGGATGGACCCCGAGTTCGTCGGCGAGCCGGCTCGCGATCGCCGCGTACGTCGCCAGGGCTTCGGCCTGGCGGCCCAAGGAGTGGAGGACACCGATGAGTTGCACCCAGAATCGCTCACGGAGCGGCGCGTCCGTGGTCAGTCTGCGGAGCCGACCCACCAGCTCGCCGTACTCGCCGAGGCGCAACTTGGCGTCGACGTAGTCTTCCTCGGCCTGCAAGCGTGACTCCATGAGCCGGCGGAGGTCGGTCGATGGCGGGTTGTCGAATGCGACATCCTCACAGGGATCACCGCGCCATAGCTCGAGCGCCGCGGACAGCAGTCGTGCACGTTCGGAGTCGTCACGACTATTTGCCGCGGCCGCGACCAGTTCCTCGTAGTCGAGGAGGTCGAGTCGATCGGGCGCGATCGTCAGCTGGTATCCACTGGGCACGGTGGTCAATAGCTCCCGTGAGGGGCCGAGGACCGCGCGTAGCCGGGTCACGTACAACTGGACAGCCCGGCGCGGACACTCAGGTGGGTTGTCACCCCAAAGCCGGCTGGTCAGCTGGCTGATCGTCACCGGCCTGTTAGGCATCAAGAGAAGTGATGAAAGCAACACCCTTAACTTCGGGCTGCTGATCTTGATCGGATGATTTCCGTGCTTGACGGTCAGGGGTCCGAGGATCGCGAATTCGAGTTCCCGGACCACATGGTCTCGCGAATGGCATGAGCTGTCTTCAACCCCCAGCATAAGACAAGCTTCTCCTGTGTCTTCCGATTTGTGAGGAATTCCGCCATTACTGAAGTCGGGCAGATCTGTGGCGGTCCTGGTTGATTCTCATCGGCTGACGTGGGTCCCGCAAGATGAAGTCGATGATTCTTCGGGTATAACCGATGCACAGTAAGGCATGACCCAGGGGAATGAGTCGACCTCTACCCTGAAGGCCAGGTGAAGCACCACCATGGAGGTGTTCTGGTCTCCGCGGCACCCGCTGGGGACGGGACCGGCCGCGGAGACCAGAACTGCGCGGCCAACAGCGACTTCTGTCGGAGGCGGTGCCTACCTTCACCTCCCGGCTGGGGGCACGAGCGGCAAGGTGCGGTCCCGCCCTGGCCGCGGCTGCCGACAGAAGGAAGTCGACGTCGAGCCAGTGTTCGACGAGTGCGGGTCAAGTATCGATCGGAGCGACTTCATGTTGGCTTCGGCTCACGCTCGGTGGCGATTCGTCCACTTCGGGCGCTCGTGAAGAGGTGCGAGTGCCACTCGTCGGGGCGAGCCTGTGCAGATGGCCATCCCCGCGGAGCCGAGCCGGTGCCGAGGCCTTCCGCGATGCCCCATACGTATGAACGTGAGTATTGGACCCGCGGGAGCGCCGGTGTTTGTCTTGGGAAGGCCACTCCGGAAGGAAGCAGACTGTGGAAAACCGAAGCACACCCATCGATAGGGCAGCGGTCCTGCGCGCAGGCGGTGTAGGCGCCGCGGCGCTCCTGGCCACATCGTTGACCGGCGGGACGGCTTCGGCCGCGCCGGCGCGCGAACACCCGAACGTGAGCCTGATCCGCCGCTACTACCAAGCTTATGGTTCTGGAGATCTCAACGCGTTGAGGCAGTTCTTCACTGCCGACATCCGATGGACGATTCCAGGGCATCACCCGCTCGCGGGGACGAAGACGGGGCCGGACGAGGTGATCGCCTTCTTCGAACAGCTCGGACGCTCCGGGTTTCGGGCCGAGATCCTGTACCTGGCCGCAGACGGCGAGTGGGTGGTCGACCTCCATCGAGGGTGGAGCACCACTCCGGCAGGCCTTGACATCACCTGGGCGCTGGCCTATCGCATCCGTGACCGGAAGATCGCCGAGGCGATCAACTTCGCCGGCGACCAGCATGCGGCGGACCGTTACTTCTGGCGGCAATACCCCCTCGCGAGGATCCCCGCCCGGCTGGAACAGGACTGAGACATGAACGAAGGAGCAACGTCACGACGCCGGGTGCTGGCCGCGGGAGCGCTGGGTCTCGCTGCCGGCACTCTGGGACCGGTCGCCACCGCTTCCGCTGTCACCTCGCGGAGGGGCAGATTCGACGGCAAGGTCGTTCTGATCACCGGAGCCACCTCGGGTATCGGTGCCGCCACGGCACGCGCGATGGCCGCGGAGGGCGCGAAGGTGTACTTCTGCGGCCGTCGCGAACAGCTGGGCAGGGAGGTGGCGAACAGCATCCGGGCCAGCGGCGGTGAGGCGACGTTCCATCGGACGGACGTCCGCGCCGAGGCGGACGTCCGCGCGTTCGTCGAGGGCTGCGTGCGCCGATACGGCCGCTTGGATATCGCTGTGAACAACGCGGGTATCGAGAGTCCGCGTGCGGCGCCTCTCGCGGAACAGACGTTAGCCGATCTGGAGAATGTCTGGCGTACGAACACCGCCGGTGTATTCCTGGGAATGAAATACGAAATCCCGCACATGCTCGCGCGGGGCGGCGGGGTCATCGTCAATACCGCGTCGATCTCCGCGGAAGTCGGGTTCGCCACGATCGCGCCGTACAACGCGAGCAAACACGGGGTCGCGTCCTTGACGAAGGTCGCCGCCCTCGAGTACGCGGACAAGAACATCAGGGTGAACTCGTTCGCGCCCGGTGCGGTGGACACTCCCATGCTTCGCCGTGCCGCCGAAGCGTTCGGGGTGACCTACGAACAGATCGCGCAGGACTACCCGATCAAACGCATCGTGCGGCCCGAGGAGATGGCGACCGTAGTGATGTGGCTCAGTTCGCCCGAGTCGAGTGCTGTGACCGGAACCGATGTCGACGCCAGCGGAGGATACCTGACTGGGTGACGGCCTGCCGTAGCCGTGAATCAGGGATCCGCAGCGGCTACGGCACCATGAACGACCGGCGCCTGCGACACCGACGATGTCATCGTTCGGTGGCGTGCGTGACATCTTCGGAGATCTGGAATTTCGCCGTCAAGTAGGCGCGCGTGAATGCCACGGCACTACCGTCGATCATATGAACAGAAGTCCCGCTGATACCTTCTTTCGCGAGTTTTCCGATAAGCCTGTCGACTCGGCCTCTCGCGTCGAGCAGATCCGCTGCCCGGGTGGTGAAAACCTTGTCTGAAGCAGTGAGTGAGACCCTCCATTCGCCGGAGGACTCCATGTAGGTCACGGTGATCACGCTGGCGGACTGCTCGATCGGCACAGATCATGATGGTACGGATCTGTTGACCGCGAGCAGCCTCCCGGGCAGCTGCGGGGAACTGTTAACACGAACGCAATAGCGGGCTTACCCGAGGGTAGCGGTGTGCCGGCCGGTCAGAGGACGGGCGCCAAGGCGGTCTTCGGATTCAGTTCGACTTCAATCAGTCGCCTTCATTTGGATGACTTTTGTGTTCCAGGTGCCTTTGAGTGTCGGAGAAAATAGGGAGACGATGACAAACCCGGGGCCGGGCTTCGCTGTGCTGATGTCCGCGGCGTGTTGACTTGGAGGCATGTCACTCCGGATGACTTCCCATTGCTGTCTCGATGGCTGGCGGCTCCCCATGTATCCCGGTGGTGGTCCCGAGAGGCACCGCTGGAAGCGGTTGAACGTGCTTTCGGGCCGTCCGCGCGTCGTGAAGAACCCAACGAGGATCTCATGGCCGTCGTGGACGATGTGCCTGTCGGACTCGGGCGGCGCTCGTTCCTGTGCGACTACCCCGTCGGTCTGCTCGATCTGGCCGAGATCACCTTGGTGCCGACGGGCGCGATGACGTTCGGATTTCTCATCGGCGACGCGGCGAACATCGGTCGAGGACTCGGTACCGAGATGGTTTCCTCCGCCCTCGACAACCTTTGGGCTGATCATGAGGATGCCGAGTGTGTCATCGTCGCTGCGCACGTGGGCAATTCCGCCTACTGGCGCACACTCGAAAAGGCCGGTATGGCCAGGGTCGGCAGCGGTGAGATCGAACCGGGTAACCCAGCGGTTGACGTCCGTCATCACGTGTACCGGATAGACCGGCCATACGTGCCCACCGGACCGGTCTGACACCGCACAGGCACGGAGTGTTTCGGTCAAGCATGGTTCGACTGGGGTGCGAGCGCGATGTGCGTGGACGTGGATCGATGTGCGGCCGGTTATCGATCCTCGAGCAAGAGTCATAGCCGAATCGCGGCTTGGTTCCTGCCGTGGTGACGCGCCGGGTGTTGAATCGATTCGTCGAAACACTTCGCTGTTCGTGAAGTATCCGGGCGAGCGGGGGTGGTCGCGGTGACTGTCCCGTCCGGCGACTGTGTCGAGAGCCACCCAGGTGTAACTGTCTTATGAAATGGTCCACAGGCGATCGAGTGGAGAGCTCGGTTCTTATTCTGCCGGTGCGTGTTCCGGTCGAGCCGGACAGCCTTCCCGGCATGGGACAACGGTGTGTTCGTCATCTCGTACGTACCCTCCGAGAACCGCGGTGCGGAAGGACGGCGACATGAACCGGCTCGACGGCAAGTCGACACTGGACGGTCTCTTTCTCCTGCACAAACAACTGCAGGAACTCGTGGTGATGCTCACCGTCGCGTCCGGCCCGGCCGACGTGGGGATATTCATGCAACGGCTCGCGGGCTCCGCGATCAGCCTCGAGCAACTGCTCGCGGCGGAGGATCCGGCGATCCTCGACTATCTGCGGGGGGCCTTCGCGCACGCGGCCCTGGATCGGACCGACGAACTGCGAAGCGATCTTCTCGACGCTTCCCGCCATCTGTTCATCCTGCTCAAAGCCAGGCGGGCGGCTGAAGGCGATCGGGAAGCGAGCGAGGGATTCACGATCCTGGACGGGCCTCCAACATTCCGTCGATGACGTAGCCGACCAGACGGTCCGCCTGGTCGGCGGACACGTGCTCTCGTGTCCACGCTCCGGCGTTCATCAGGGCGAAGAGGTCCGCGCCGGTCACCCCTGGGCGCAACACTCCAGTGCCGGCCGCGTTGGCGACGAGTTGCTCGCCGATCGCCGTCATCCGAGCACAGGACGTGTGAAGTTCCGAGGCCTCGTCGTCGGCGCCGTCCGCCAGCATCGCCGCGAGACCCTGGTAGGTGGCGGCGTGCTCGACCACCAGGTCGACCCAGCGGCGCAGCGCAGCTTCCGGTGGCTGGCCGGTCAGCTTCTCCCCGGCATCGAACAGCGCCTCGTTCCGGTCCCGAAGCAGCGCTTCGAGTAATGCCCTGCGGTCTGGGAAGTGCCCGTAGAGCGTCCCGATCGCCACGCCCGCCCGCCGAGCGACACCGTCCAGTGGTGCGCCGACACCGCGTTCCCGGAACATCACGTCAGCCTCTGCGAGCAGCCGCTCACGGTTACGACGTCCGTCGGCTCTTGGCCGCCTCGTGGGATTCACGCTTGCTCCCGCTTAACTTGAGCTACCCTCGACTTATTAGTCGAGACAGCCTCACTTTAGCTGGAGACCACGATGATCCTGCTCACCGGAGCATCCGGAAGTATCGGTCGGCACCTTGTCCGCAGCCTGCGTGACAGCGATATCACCGCTTTCGTGCGGAACGCGAAGACCGGTGACGAGCTGGGCTGCCCGTACGTCGTCGGAGACCTCGATGACCTGGACTCGATCGCGGCCGCGGTCAAAGGCGCGGACCGGGTGTTCCTGAACGCCGGCGGTGCCCAGCCCGTGAACGGCGAGCAGCCGATGATCCGCCAGCAACGAAGCGTGATCGACGCGGCCGTCGAGGCCGGTGTCGACCACATCGTGAAGGTGTCGGTATGGCACGCGCGCGAGGGTGGGAGGTTGGCGGAAGGTGCGCACGGGGTCATCGAGGAACACTTGAAGGCCTCCGGCATCGGCTGGAGCCTTCTGCAGCCGAGCGGATTCATGCAGAACTTCCGCACCGGCGCCGGGCTGTTCGTCGAAGACGGGAACATTCTCGGTGCCTACGGTGATAGCCGGGTGTCCTACGTCGATTGCGTGGATATCGCCGCCTGCGCGGCGGCGCTGCTGACCGGGGAGCCGCGGCATGGCGAGACGTTCGTGCTCACGGGGCCGCAGGCGCTGACCCACGCCGAGATCGCCGCCAGGCTGTCAACGGTGGCGGGCCGGGAGATCCGATATGTCGATCTGCCCGCCCAGGCTTTCGCCGACCGGCTCGCCTCGGCAGGACTGCCCGAGGCATTCGCCCAAGACGTCGCCGAGTTGTTCACGGAGGTCGCTGAGGGCAAGCTCGCCGCGACGACGACGGCCGTCGCTGACCTCATCGGTCGTCCGCCTCGCGCGTTCGAAGAGTTCCTGCATGACGAAGCCGTGCCTGTTCGCGCGGCTTGGGCGAACTGACCACGGCATGTTCACGGGGCAGTGCCCCGGTCAGTCGGGCGCTCCGGTGATGGCCCAGGTGGCGATCTGAGTCCGGTTGGTGACGTTCAGCTTGGTCATGATGTGGTCGACGTGAGTAGAGGCGGTCCTCTGGCTGATGGCGAGCGTTTCGGCGATCTGACGGTTGGTCATGCCCTGGGCGACCAGGCCGGCGACTTCGGTCTCGCGTGGGGTCAACGGGTGGCGAGCGCCGGTCTGCGGCGAGGGATTCCGCTCAGCGAGGGTGTAAGCGATGCTTTCGTGCGGGGGCATGGTGTATCCCCTGGTGAAGGCCGCCGCGGCGGCGTCGAGACCGAGTTGGGTGGTGACGGTTTCGGTGTCCTTCTGGATCGGGTCGGTGAAGGCCGCGTACCGAGCCGGGGACATGCCGATCGTCGCCCACATCGCCGTCGCCGCACCGAACACCGTCGCCGCCCGCCGGAGCTGCCCGCTGCGGGCGGCGACACCCGCGCTGACCGTGAGGACGAAGGCGAGGATGGCCTTGTCCTGTACTTCTTGTTCGAGCTGAAGGGTCTCGTGGCAGGCCTCGCGTGCTCGCTCGAGGTCGCCGACGAGGTACTCGGTGGCGCCCAAGGACCACAGCGCCCACGATCGCCAGAAGATCTCGCCGCGGGAGGCGTACTCGGCGACGCATTCACGCAGTATCCGGCGCCCGCGTTCGAGGTCGCCGGAGAGCCCGGTCGAAATGCCGTGGTTGAAGCGTGCCCACAGCTCACCGCTGAGATCGCCCAGTTCGTGCTGCCACGCACCGGATCGCGCGAACAGGTCGGCGGCTTCGGCCATGCGGTCCGCTGTCAGGGCGTCGTAGCCGCGAACGAGCAGGAGGTAGGCCTTGACGGAGTCGTCGCGTTCCTGCTCGGCGGCTTGCGCTGTCTGTTCCAATGCCGTTTCGTAGGCGGGCCGCTCCCCTTGGATCAAGGCGAGAAAGGTATAGGTGAGCAGGGCGTTCGCGCGCCCCGGGGCGTCCGGGCGAGCCGCGTCGAGCAGTTTGCCGAGATGCAGCCTGCCCTCCGAGGTGAGGCCATGGATCAGCCAGAACTCTTTGATCTGGAACGCCATGGACATCCCGTCGACGGCGTCGTCCGGGTTCTCGCCGCAGAAGTCCAGTGTCGCCCGCAAGTTGGCGTGCTCGCGGTGCAGCCGCCGGCTCCAGCTCAGCTGGTCCGGGCCGATCCACGCTTGCCCGCACTGCCGGCCGAGGGCCAGGTACCAATCACTGTGGCGCCGCCGCATACGGGCCGCGTCGCCCGCGGCGGTGAGCTTCTCGTGACCGTACTGACGGATCGTCTCCAAGAGGCGGTACCACACGACATCGTCTCGCTCATCGCGGATCAGGATCGACTTGTCGACCAGGCTGTCGATGAGCTCGAGTGCCTGTGCGGCCGTCAGTCCGGCGTCGGAGCACACAGCCGCGGCGGCATCGGCCTCGAAGCCTCCGGAGAACACGGACAGCCGGGCCCAGAGCAGGCGTTCGGGCGCGGAGCACAGCTGATGGCTCCAGTCGATCATCGCCCGGAGTGTTCCGTGCCGCTCCGGACCGTGCCTCGTCGCGCTCGTGGTCAGCAGCGCGAGCTGCCGGTCCAGGCGTTCCGTGATCTGCCGGACCGACAGCGCCCGTATTCGCACGGCGGCGAGCTCGATGGCGAGCGGCACACCTTCCAGGCGCTCGCACAGCCGGGCCACGTCCTCGGCATTGCTCTCGCTGATCTCGAACGAGGGCAGGACGGCCGACGCACGATCGGCGAACAAGCGCACCGCGTCTACCGCCAGCAGTTCCCGCAGGTCCATCCTCGGCCGGGGGACGGCGAGAGGCGGTACGGGCAAGACCTGCTCGCCGGTCACCTTCAAGGGATGCCTGCTGGTCGCCAGGATCGCCAAACGCGGGCAACGCGTCAGGAGGGAGTTTGCCAGCCGGGCGCAGCTGCCGGTCAGGTGCTCGCAGTTGTCCAGGATCAGCAGGGCGCGTCGATCTCGCAGCCAGTCGACCAGCACTTCGACCGCCGGGCGGGCCGAGCGATCCGTCAGTCCCAGTGCCTCGGCGACGGTGTTCGCCAGCAACTCCGGGTCGTTGAGATCGGCCAGCGCCACGAAGTATGCGCCGTCGGGGAATCCTGCCTGTGCCGAAGTCGCGAAATGCGCCGCGAGGCGTGACTTGCCGACTCCTCCAGGGCCGGTCAAGGTCACCATCGGGCCGTTGTGGCCTGCCTCCGTCAGCCGAAGCAGTTCGGCGGTCCTGCCGACGAAGGTCGTCAACTCCGCCGGAATCCGGCCCACCGCGCCGGAGGTCCCTGCGGGGCTCATCCCAGTCCTCCTCGCTGTCGTGGCCCACCACTCGGTGGAGCCCTGGCGCTTTCGTCCCGCGGTGGAGTGGCCATGTTCGGACGGCGTCCGGCCGCTCGCAACTCGTGATCCGAGGCCCGGGCTCGAGTGTATGGGTGACTGATCCATTTCGCTGGGTAGTAAGGCGCCCCGGCGGATAACCGTCAGGATATGGATCACGACTTCAATTGCATTGTGCCGGTCTTGCCTGTTGCGAACGCGTGGCGGCAAAGTAACGCTGTTCCCCCGATGGGGATCGCGCACCGCCGCGGCGGTGCCTGCACACACGGAAATGATGAGAGTCTATGAACGAAGTGACCGGCCGGTTCGACCTGGGCAGCTGGGAAGAGGAAGTTTACGACGAGCAAAACGGCGTCAGCTTGCTTCGCGTACGGAACACCAAGACCTTCGAGGGCGGCATTCAGGGCGTGAGCGAAGCGAACCTGCTTCAAGTGCTGGCTCACAATGGCTCGGTCTCGTATGTGGGAATGGAGCGGGTACGCGCGAAAATCGACGATCGCGAAGGTGACTTCGTACTGCGCCACACCGCGTACGGGAATGCCGGAGGCGGGGTCGCGATCATCGAAGTCGTTGCGGACTCGGCTGGCGGCGACTTGAAGGGACTCAAGGCCAAGATGGACATCAAGCGTTCGCCGGAAGGCGAACACACCTACGTCTTCGACTACGAGCTGTAGCCGTGTTGTTCGTGACAGGTGATAGATGATGTCCGGGATTGTCAATCGTGTGACAGATTTCCGGATGGTGCGGCATCAGAGCTGCCTTGTATGAAAGGTCGACTTGACGGTTCGTGGTGAGTCGCGCGGCTGGCGGGCGGCGCTCGCGATCGAAGACTTCCGGGCCCTGTGGATCGCCGAGATCGTGGCTTCGGCCGGTGAACAGCTCGCGAGGGTGGCGATGGCCGTTCTCGTGCTTGCCCGTACGGGGTCGGGGGCACTCGCCGGGCTGACCTACGCGTTGACGTTCCTGCCCGCGGTGGCGGGTCCGCTCATCGCGGGAGTCGCCGACCGATACTCGCGCCGCGCCCTCCTGGTGGCCGGTGATCTGGCGCGTGCCGTGCTGGCCGGTCTCATGGCGGTCCCCGGGCTGCCGTTGCCGCTGTCGCTCTGCCTGCTGCTGGGCTTGCAACTGGTGGCGCTACCGGCGAAGGCGGCCCGGGGAGCCATGTTGCCCGATGTGCTTCCGGGAGATCTTCTGATCACGGGCCAGTCACTGAGGCTTGTGACGCAGCAGATCGCCCAGATCACAGGGTTCGCGCTGGGAGGTGCTCTGAGCGGCATCGCGCCCGAGGTGGCCTTGGCGACGTATGCGATCTGTTGTCTCGTTTCCGCGGTTGTCGTCGCCCGGTACGTAGGACCTTGGTCACCCCCGGCGGCGGCGCGGGGTGGCTACTGGCGGTCCAGCCGGGAGGTGGTCCGTGTCATCTGGAAGCATCCCGGTTTGCGGGTTCTCGCCTTGCTGGCGTCCCTTCTCGGAGTGACCGTGGTGCCGGAGGGTCTCGCGGCCGCCTATATCGCCGAGATGGGCGGCGGGGCCTGGGAAGCCGGGTTGTTGATGGCGGCAGACCCGGCCGGGATGGCTCTCGGCGCCTCCGTGCTGGGCAGCCGGTTCATCTCCGCCGAAGGACGGCTCGCGTTGATGGCGCCGCTCGCCGCCGCGGGAGGCCTTCCGCTTCTGGTGTGCCTCGCCCGTCCAGGGCTGGTCTTGTCGGCCGTGGTGTTCATGGTGGCCGGAGCGTGCGCGGCGTATCTGGTCGTCGTGGGCGCGACGTTCAGCCGACTCGTCCCGGCCGCGCTGCGGGGGCAATGCATGGGCCTCTTCAATGCGTTGCTGGCCGGGTCGACAGGGGTCGCGGTTCTCGCCGCGAGCACTTTGACGTCATTGGTCGGACCGGCCGTGAGCATCGCCGCATCTGGCACGCTCATAGTGATGACTGGTGTGGCGGCGACCGTGCTGTGGCGCCGAGTGCCGCGGTCGACGCTGACAGCATCGAACTCCACTGTTGACCGGCCGACAAGCTGAATAATATTCGTGATAAACGTGAAGGTCGGCGACCGGGAATGTCACCGAAGTGCGCAGTGAATTGAGTCGTGCCGATATCCGCTGGTCCTTGGAGTAGCCTGCGGACATGACAGGTGATGTCGGGGATCGGGCGGCTCCCACCGTGCACCAATTACGAATGTTTCTCGTACTTGCCGAAGAGCTGCATTTCGGCCGGGCCGCGGCGCGACTCTACATGAGTCAGCCCGCGCTGAGCCGTCAGCTGAGCGCGCTGGAACGACGGCTCGGTGTCGAACTGGTCTCCCGCACCAGCCGCACGACTTCGATCACGGCGGCCGGTCTGTCCATCCTGCCGGACGCCCGCATGGTGGTGCACGCGATGCGCAGGCTCCAGCGTCTGGCCGGGGATCATACCCGCGGTCTGGCGGGCAGAGTGGTGATCGGCACGGTCGGTGCGGAGGCGACGATGGCGCATACCGTCACGATCCTCGACGAGGTGCGCAGGCGCCATCCCGCGCTGGAACTGGACGTGCGGCTCTTGGGTTTGGGTGACCAGTACTTGAGTTTGAGCACCGGTGAAGCGGATGTGGTGTTCTGTCGTCCGCCCGCGGCGGAGGACATCCGGACGTTGCATCTCAACAGCGAACCCCGAGTGGTTTGTGTGGCGGCGGACGACCCGCTGGCGGGCAAGGACAGTGTGCGACTGGCTGATCTGGACGACCGGGTCGTGGTCTCGTTCCCCCCGGAATGCCCCAAAGTCTGGCGCGACTTCTGGGCGGCTGATCCACGTCCGAGTGGCGTGCCGGTCCGATATGGACCCGTCGTCTCCGATGTCGAGTCCCTGTTCGCGTTGATCGCCAGGGGTGGGATGATCGGGTTTCAGCCTTCTGCGGCTCGAATTCTCTTCCCTCGTCCGGGAATCAAGTATCTCGACGTCGTCGACTTGAGTCCGTGCACCTCGGCGCTGGCCTGGCATGTCACCGCGGAGAACCGGCCGGCAGTCATCGCCGTTCGTCAGGCCGCGCTCGCCGCCTGGCAATCGAAAGGGTGAACAGCAACGGCCTTCGGTGGTCTGTCCATCGCTCCCGGCCGCATGGTCTCCTTCTTGTTGAAAGCCTGACTGGAAACCCGATGATCTCGGGTGACAGCGGGGTACCATACTCGGCGCATCCGCGTCGCATTCATGGTCGATATCCGAAACGGTATCATTCGGTTGCTCTCTTGCATCGCTCGTACTCCTCAACTTCACGCCCTCGCTTGGCAAGGAAGAGTAGGTTGTGATTCACGCGTTGAGTCGTGCATATTGGGGGTCAGGAAGACGTGATGAACACAAGGGCAAGAACTATTCATGTTTCCGGGGGTTGAGCGGTCTGCGTGAGTGATCGCCCAGCGCTCTGAATACTTCGAAGCGGCCGAGAAATCTCCCGACGGGCCGTTTCGGGCGGCGGTCCCGGTGGCTCTCCCCTTCACGGCCTCCGGGGCCGCGTTCTTATTTCCCGAAGTTCGACCGCTGTCCGAAAATGGTGACGGTCGAGTCAGAATGGCAATTCTCTACTGTCAGAGGAACGCGATGTATTATCCGCAGCTGAGGAAGCGGCGCACGGGCTTCATCGTCGCGACCATCGGTGCCGCAATGGTGCTGGTCTTGTTTGTGGTCTATGCGACGTCGCGGATAGTGGTACTGGCCGGTCCGATCGGCGCCGATGCCACAAACCTCCGGGTGGACCCCGAATGTCAGATTCCCGGCGGTCTGCTGGAAACGGCTGGAACCACGAATCCGACCGTGTCCACGATTTTGTCCGGCGCGGGGGAGCGGATGATTTCGTGCGACTTTGTCACCCTTAAAGGGGCAAGTAAGTCGCGGGAGCGGAAATTGGTCGTCCGTGTCAAAGATTGCGACGGCGTCGACGCGGCACTGAGGTACTACTTCGCGAAGCTGCCGACCATGCGTGAGGTCAAACCACTGGAAGCACTTGGGGGTCAAGCGGTCGAGTCGATAGTGCAGCTGGATGAGGCAACTCTGGTCACGATCATCGTACAAGATGGCAATCGGTTTGTTTCGGTACAGTACGACGGGTCTGACAAGGGTTTCTTCGGTATGGGCCCGGCTGTTCCCGAAGAGGCGTCGACGGTCGCGTTGGAAGTGGCCCGTAGGTTCGTGTCAGCGTAGGCTGGTCGGCGCTGCCGAACAGAATAAGTGATCGGCGCTCGGTGTTGCAAGGGAACCGGCGAGTTGAATCTGAAATATGGTCGTTCGTAATCCCCTGCGGGATCCGCCGCCCTGTCCGGCGCAGAAGCAGTAGACGGCGTTGAGCGAAGCCGTCGTCGAATTCGGACGGGCGCCCTCGCACTGGACGAATCACGGATAGTTGCTTTCTGGGTCCTGCTCGGCTCTAGCCGGTGCGGGGCGAACTGGGGATGAGGCAGAGATGGATCATTGGAGTGCGCCCACGGTGCACCAGCTACGTATTTTTCTTGTGCTGGCCGAAGAGCTGCACTTCGGCCGTGCGGCCACGAGGATGTTCATGAGCCAGCCCGCGCTGAGCCGGCAGTTCACCGCCCTGGAACAACGTCTCGGCATCCAGCTCATCACTCGCACCAATCGCACCGTGGAGCTGACGGCGGCGGGCAAGGCGATCTTGGCCGAGGCGCAGTCGATAGTCACGGCGACGCAGGTGCTGCATCGTGTCGCGACCGAGTACACCCGAGCCGCGATGGGGAAAGTGGTCGTGGGCACGATCGGCGCCGAAGCCGCGATGGAACACACTCGCCTGGTGCTGGCTGAGGCGATCGAGCAGCATCCTGATCTGCAGGTCGAGGTTCGACTGCTGAGCGTCACAGAGCACTTTCAGAGCCTTTACGCCGGAGAGGTGGACGTCGTCTTCTGCCGGCCGCCGGCCCCGGAGCAAATCCAGACGCATCATCTGTCGACGGAGCCTCGTATCGTGTGCTTGCCGGCGGACGATCCGCTGGCGGGCAGGCACGAGGTGTCACTCGCGGAGCTGCGGGACCGCGTGGTGATCGACTTTCCTCACGAATGTCCGCCGGCATGGAGGAAGTTCTGGGCCGTGGACCCACGACCCGACGGTTCTCCGGTGAAGTACGGACCGGTCGTGAGGGACGTCGAATCTCTGTTGGCCACGGTAGCGCAGGACAAGGCCATCGCGTTCCTGCCGTCGGCCGTGAGAAGGTTCTTCCCCCGGCCGGGGATCGTGTTTCTCGACGTGGTGGACATCCCTCCCTGCACCTCGGCGCTCGCCTGGCATGTCAACGGGAGCCAACGACCCACTGTCATGGCGCTCCGGCAAGCAGCCGAGAAGCTGTACCCGACCGGGGTCTGAGTTTCGGGGGTCAGTCGACCGCGGCCAAGGTCTCACGTTTGCCGGACCGCCGGATCGTGAGGGATACGACCGCGAGGGCGATCGGGACGAGCAGGATCGCGGCTAGCGCCGTCTGTGGGTTCGTGGACACCAGGATCGCCACGAGGAACGACCCCAGCGCTACACCCAGGCCGTGAGCGGCGTACTGGATCGAGAAGCCTTCGCTGCGGGAGTCCATCGGGAGCGCGCGTTCCAGAGCCTGGCTGCGCAACGCGTTCACCGGAGCGATGAACAACCCCCCGGCGACCAGTGGTCCCACCAGCCACGGCGCCGATGACAGGGCGATAGCGGGAAGCAGGAACAGGCCCATGAGCACGAGTGCGATATCCGCCTGTATCGAGGCCCGGCCGACGAGTCTGTTCGTTAGGGCCGCGAGCAATACGCCCCCGAGAAAGCTCCCCGCCGAGATCGCCGCCGCGAAAACGCCGGCGATCGTCGAGGACGTTCCCAGGCTCAGCAGCAAGGCGGGGAGCACCGCGATCAGGCCTCCTTCGGCGAGACCGAGATTGAGGGAGGTGAGGTAGGTGGGCCAGGCTGCCGGAGACCTCCATGCCCGGCGAGCCTCGTCGGTTCCCGGCGAAAGCGTCGCAGGTGGAGGTCCATTTTCGGGAGTGACACCGGCCAACCTGCGGGTCATCGCGGCTCCCGCGAGAGCACACCCTGCCATCGCCGCCAGCGCGAGGGCGGGCTGACCGGCGACGAGGACGGCACTGACGACCAGCGGAGCCAAGAACCATTCCGCTTCGAGAATCGCCGCGTCCCAGCTGAAAGCGAAGCGCAGCCGGACAGGGTCCAGCAAACCGGTGAGCATCGCACGGAAGCCGCCGGGCAAGCCGGACGGCAGGATGGCGGCCACCGCGGTCAGGGCGAAAAGCCAGGCGACCGGCCACCGGCCCCATACCGCCCACGCGAGTGTCGAGAGCGTGGCGGCGGAACCGAGCAGCGCCCAGGTCATGTGCGCGATCCCGGTCCGTGGGGCGCGATTGTCGAGGGATCGGCCACGCCAAGGTGCCGATACTGCCTCACCCAACGCGTAACATGCCGCCAGCGCGGCGCCGATCCCGTAGGAGCCGGTGACATGGACTCCCGCGAAGGCCAGCGCCAGTGCGGCCATCGCCGGCGGCATCCGTACCAGGCCGACAGCGGCCGACCAGCGCCACCAATTCCTGTTTCCCGCCAGGCTTTCCTTTTTCACGAGTTCGACGGTAACTTCGGGAGTTCGCTGCGGCCATGGAAAGACGGTTCGTTCGTGTTAACTTCAGATTTCGGTGTGCTGGGCGATGTTTTGTCCGCGCATGCCGAATCGGCTGATGGATGCTCTTCGAGAATTCCATCAGCCGATCGGCTTTCCGTCAACTTGTTCTTTTACTCTTGCTCAGAAGGATCGCCGGTTCAGCGAACTGCTTTGAGTGCGTTGACCAATCCCTTGCCGTAGAAGCCGGCGCCGGTGGATCCGCCTTCGCACACAGCCCGGAACTCGCCCGTCCCGCCCGGATCGTGCACGCCTCCGGTGGGACAGGGGAGTATCTCCGCCCCAGCCTCGGCAGCGGCTTTGAGGGTGTCCCCGGACAACGCCGGATTGCGACTCTTGAGCAAGGCCAGCACACCGGTGACGTGGGGCGCGGCCATGGAAGTGCCCTGCAGGTAGCCGTACTGTCCGCCGGGCAGCGTGGAGAGAACCTGTCCGTTCGCGTCCGGGGTCGCCGGAATCTGGAACTTCTTGTCACCTCCCGGAGCGGTGAGGTCGGCGAGTCCGGTGCCGTAGTTCGAGTTGTAGTAACGGGACTTCGCCGAACCGACCGAGGAAACCCCGATGACTCCTGTCAATTCGGCAGGAAGGGTAAGGCAGGAGGAGTCGGTGTTCCGGGTCACGGTGGGGCCGTTGGTCGGGCTCTTCGAGTCGACGATGTCGTGCGCGAGGTCCCAGTTGTTGTTGCCCAGTGAGCTGACCGGAGTGACCGAATGACTGGTGGCATACGCAAGGGACCGGCGAATCGCCTCAGTGACAGCGGCCTGGTCGGGATCCGCCTTGCACCACAGATACCAGGGGTCGATCGCCAGCGAGGTGTTGGCGATGTCCACGCCATGGTCGGCGGACCAGATGTACCCGCAGATAGCGGACTCGGGATAAATGAAGCCTTCCGTGCCGCCGACCTTGATCGAAGCAAGACGCACGTTCGGTGCGACACCCGCGACACCGACGCCGTTCTTGGCTGCCGCCACGATGCCGGCCACGTGGGTGCCGTGCCCGACTTCGTCCTGCCAGGCCGACTCCGTCTGGTCCGGAACACCGGCGTTGGCGCAGTTGACCGATGCGGACTTGTCGATGTTGTTCTTCAGGTCGGGGTGGGACGAATCGATGCCGCTGTCGAGGATGCCGACAAGGACGTCACGGCTGCCCTGGTTGATCTCGTTGGCCTGATCCGCGCCGATGAGCTTCATGTTCCACTGGTTGGCGGCCAAGGGTTCGGCGGCGGCCGGCGTGCGCTGGCCGCGCGCGGCGTGTTCCTCGATCTTTGGCGAGATCGGCGCGGAACCCTGGCTGCGGCGTGCCAGTTCGGCCTTGTTCCTGGTGGCGCCGACTCCGACGACACCGCTCTCCTTGCGTACGTTCGTGGCGAAGTCCGCTCGCTTGGAGCGGGCGATGATCACCCCGATCTGTGGCCACCGCTGCACGATGGAGCCCTCGTGAGCGCCGATCGCCATCTCGGCCAAATCGAACGGCGTGCCTTTCGGTACGAGGACCGCGAAGTGCGCGCCCCCGGTGGTGTCGATCGGGAGCGACGGTGCGGCGTCGGCCGACGGGATTGCCGCCAGGCCGAGCCCGGCCGCGAGTGTTCCGGCGACAGCGAGCCCTTTGGCGCGCCTCATCGGACGGAAAATGGACATGTGGAAACAAACCTCCAGGATGAATTCCCCAGTTACGGTGCCGCGGCCGTGCGACAGAACGACGGCAATACGCGGTCGATTCAGCCTGGCAGTGCTGAGCGATCGAATACAAGGTCTCGGTCATGCACAGTGGTCGGGCCTCGATAGCCTGCTGTATATGCCCTCCTCGCCGGCGAAGACACCTTGGACTCGATTGAGAGAGAGGCACCTTCCGTTTTCTTGATCCGGACGGCCGGGATCGGTGAGGACGACATCATCACCTCGTCCTCACCGGCCCGGTTCAAGGGACCTAATGTCGAGGGGCAAGTCAAATATGGCGTGACTTTGTTGGTTTCGCCGCTCCACGTGCGTCCATAAAGGACGCTTTCTGGCGGCTAGATGCCTAATTTATGCCCATATGTACGACTCTGAGCTAGGCCGCGAGTGGCAAAGAGGGTTATTGAGGGGTAAGGCAAACGTAGCGTGTCTCGGGCGAGACGGTGGCTGGGTGACGCGACACCGCACTTGCGTGCTCAAACCCGGATCTCGCGTGTTCAGACTCCGCACTCCCGAGTTACGTCCCCAGGCACGCGAGTTACGCCTTGGCCTTCACGACCGGCCGCCGAGGTCACAGTCGTCTCACCGTCACCAGGGATCACATCTGGCGGTAGCGAAAGCCTCCTTCGCTACCGTCAGAGTAGGCAAGGAGGCCCTCGCTACCAGGCGAACGCGTACGCAGAAGCGGCACAGGTCCCGCACCACGACACGGTTGACTTTCCCCTCAATAGAACCCTGATTGCCACTCACGACCCCCTGTGAAACGGCGCAAACGCGCCAATCGGGCTCATTCAGCTCAAGAGTATCTCTTGTGGACAGTCGGGAACGCGCAGGCCTCTAGGCGAGTTCGCCCCCACGGCCAACTCCGTCACGCCACATTTGCCTTACCCCTCAGAGGTGCTGAGCTACCTGGTGCCGGTGAAGAGGAGACGGTCTGGCTTGGCTCCCGAGGGGATGAACTTGACCGGGGTCGCCTTGCCGACCAGCTCCTGATGCACTTGCTGTGGTGTCCAGGCCGGGTGTTCCGCCAGGATCAAAGCGGCGGCGCCCGCGGTGAAGCCGCTGCCTCCGTCGAAGGCTCCCCACATGTTCTCGTTGCTGCCGGGGCCGATGGCGGTAGGAGCGTCCGCAGGGGCGGCCAAGTCGACGCAGGATCCGGAGTGCGTCAGGGGATGAACGGAATCGGAGTTCGAGCCGGTGAATACTCCGGTGGAGGTGATGACTTCGGGGACGCGCGCTGGTGAGGCTTCGACGCAGACGTCGCTGTCGTGCTCGGGCGAACCTTCCGCGTTGGTAACCCAGGTCACCCCGGATTTGATCGAATCACGGATGGCTTGGTCGACCTCGACGCTCGCAGACAGGCTGGAGGGAATCAAGGCCACGGCGGGACGCACCGCATTCGCGGTTACCCATTTGATGCCGGCAGCCACTCGCGAGGACGTCGTTCTGCGGGCGCAATCGCGCACGCGCACAGAAACCAGGTGCGTCCCCTTGGCGACGCCATACTTGATGCCACCGACCTGTGCCGCCGAGCCGGTGGCGGTATGTTGCCAGCAGTCCTTGGCGATGGTCCCGCCGACAAGGTCGACCCCCTCGGTGGCGCGGCCGCCGAAGTCTGTGTGTGTCACGTTGATTCCTGCGTCCAGGACGTAGGCGTGCACGTTGTCGGCAGAGGTCGTCCAGCTGTAGGTCTTCGAAAGGGGATAGCTTCGCTGGTCGAGCCGATCGAGCTCTTCGGTCGGGTTGGCCTGGATTCCCGACGCGAGCGGGCGCGTTGTGTCGATGTGCTTGTCCTGGACCGCCGCGACGGCGGCCTGCTGGAAGGAAAGGGCGCTCGCTCCCATCAGGAAGGCGGCGACGAGGGTGCTGCGTCTCAACCTTTTGTGCGTGGTCATGCGACTGAACTCCTCGGATTGATTGCCGTTCGGGCAATGATCATCACGAAGGGTAGCCAACCTCACCTTCAGGTGGACTTCATGAGCAGGTCGAGGTTTCGTCATGACGACGGAAGAGGTGCTGATCAGTGGTTATACGGTTGGGGGGCGCGGGAGTGTCCCGATGAGGTCAACACCGCGGCTCACTGCCGATATTCATGAGCCGGAATCGAGAGTCAGTACGCGATTCAGGTTTTGCTTGAATCCTGGATCGCGAGATGGGGAAGACGAGCGCCTTGAAGCGGGCGTGCCTGTCTTGAGGTGCCGCTGTGTCCTTCGATGCTGCTGGCAAGGCGTGATATCAGGAGTGGGAAGCCCGCCTGGATCGCGTTCGGCCATGGGGCGGGCCGCGAGTGGTCAGGACGGCTCAAACCGTCCTGACCACTCGTAAGTCCGAGAGTGACCGTCAGCAGGGGATGCTGTACTTGACCGCCAGGTCGTTGTCGCCGCGGAACAGGTCACGCCGCACATTGGGTGCGAAGTCCCCGATCACTCCGTCGTTCTTGTAGAGGCGCACCGTCCTGGACTTGGTCTGGATCGACGAGACGCGGTACTTCCATTCGGTGGGCAGGTCCTTGGTGCCGCAGGCGTAAAGCTCGTAGCGGGAGGTCTGGCCTCCGGCGTCCTCGTACAGGCATCCATAGAGTCCCTGGCATTCCCAGGCGGTCACTCCCGCGGTTCCGGCCGCGGCCGTGGCCGGGGACAGCAGCGCCGACGAGGCGGCCAGGGCGGTCAGGGTCGCGGTGATCGCCGCGCGCCGACGAATTCTGGGCATTTTCACTCCTGTGGAATCGCGGCCTGATATGGCCGTTCGGAGTAAAACTAACGTCCGAATCTCGGCGGGGTCAATGATCGACGCATTGTCAAATCAAGTGTCATTGATCTATGAATGGTTATGATATCAAACCTTGCCTGAATGGTTTGAAGGAATTCTCCGCCTATTAATTTGCGAGAAACGTTTAATGGGAGAACGCGGTGTCAGACCGGCTTCCGCACCGTCGAGGAGTTGTGGGTCCTCGACGGCGTCACCGTCGAACGGAACAGGCTCCTGTGGTCTTCCTCGTTGCTCGCGGCGGCAGGACTTCCGGTACCATGGTCTTCATGATCAATGAATACTTGGGAGGCGCGACGCCTCACCTCCGGTGAGGCCGTCGATCAGGGTTCGCACACGTGCGGAACTGCGTGCGAACCGGCGGAAAAAAGCCCACTCCTGCTGGGGTCACCTCGTTGTCGCACCGTTGTGGCCACTGCACGGCGCCAATCTCGGCACACTCTTGCGGACCTGTGACGCGGTCGGTGCTTGTCTCGCCGTGCCGCGGTTTCCATGGGTGCCAGAGGCGCTCCGGCGTGGGAATACCTTGCGACGGCCGGCATGCGTGCACTGGGTGCACGATCCGCCGGGCTGGCTGACGAAGGAGCGGGCCGCAGGTACCACGATAGTCGGCGTCGAGCTCGCCGAAGAAGCCGTGCGTCTGGCCGACCTTCCGCTCGCGCGAGGCCGCACCGTCGTCGTGCTCGGTCATGAACAGCAGGGCATCCCACCCGACGCGCTCGACCTCCTTGACACCGTAGTCGAGATTCCCATGGTCGGTACCGGCGCGAGCCTTAACGTCGCCGTGGCGGGCAGCCTCGTCCTGTACAAGCTGGCGGGCCTGGTGTGATCGTCGTCGACACCGCTGCCACGGACTGCTCGGTGGCTGCGGTCCGGTGCGCTTCGGGGTGCGGCGCAGCCGGCCTCGGACCGCGGGGAACACGCCGGCCAGAGGCTTGATCATCGCGGCATCGGTTCCGACCGGGGCGGATCCGGCCCGTGCGAGCATCGCGGGTGTACGACGCCGCGCGGGCCTGGCGCGGTCGAACCGCAAGCTTCCTGGCGCGTGCTGTGCGGTTTCTGGCGCAGCGGACGACGGCGGAGATCGCTCACCAGGTCACCCAGCGCGTCCACGCGGCGTCGCAGGTGGTCTACGTCGACAACCACATCGCCGCGATCGTTGGACGCGACCCTCAGATAGGACTGGTCGCAGCGTGGCGGCTGTCGGTACCGCTGTCTCGTGGGAATCAGCTGGCACCGACAGCCGTCGATCCGGATGGTGTTACTTATACGGCGACCACAGCGCTCTTTTTCGTCCAGACCGGCCGACCCGAATGATCGAAAGCAGTGATCCACGCGTAGGCCTGAGCGTAGGAAACCTCACCCTCGGCGAAGATGCCAGTCAGGTGTCCGCTCGAGTCGGAATCGCACTTCATGCCGAGTGGAACCCATGTCCCTCCGCTCGGGAAGATGATGTGGAAGTAGTCCACTTCGATGCACACTTTGCTGTACGCGCCGCAGTTTCGGAAATCGCCATTCGCGGCGATGTTGCGTTGCATGCGAAAGGGATTGAAGACGTTGATCCAGTTTTCGCAGGCCACCGTCTTATTACCGTCGGTGGAGGCAGGTGCGGGAGAGGCCAGAGCGGGCTGCCCGGACAGCCCCAGGAAGATCGCGGCGAACGTGAACACCAGTTTGTGAACGAAGCCGCGGGTGGAGCGAGGACGCATCTCTTGTATCCCTTCGTGAAAGTCCGGCCTCCGTGATCGATCGGAAAATCGACTCGAAGGTCGAGTTGTCACTTCATGACGGGATAATGGTAAGTTCGGTGAGATTCTCCCCGGCTTCATTTCTGTGTTGTCGGCCTCCTTGTGGAGAGCGTCGGGTGGTCCTAGGCGAACTTGTTCAGTGCCGCGGTCAGTTCGGTCAGCTGCGGTGTGAAGCGTTGGTACGAGAACGGTGTCTCGTTGTTCCAGGGGATCAGCTTCCCGGTCTTCACGGCGGGTAGCTGGGTCCAGGTCGGCACGCCACTCAGGTCCTCCGGGCGCAGCGAAAGGGAACCGCCGCGGTTGTCGTACATGATCACGTCGGCGGTGTACTTGCCGATGTTCTCCCAGCTGATCTGCTGGTAGTAGCCGCCCTGGCTTTGGTCCGGCGCTTCGGGGAGGACGAAGTCCATGCCCTTGTTCTGGTAGTGCTTCGAGGTCGCGAACATCGGCGGGTTCGCGACGTAGACGGTGTCCTTCTGCGCGGAGACCAGGAGGACCTTCAGCCCGGACGACTTCTTGACCGCGTCGCTGAGCGCGGCGTCGGCCTTTTCGTACTCGGCCTTCGCGGCCTGGATCGCCGGAGTCTCCGTGTCGGCGCCGAGTGCCTTCGCCAGCGCGATGAACTTCGCGATCCCCTCCGGCATCGCGAGCCCCTGCAGCCGGATGCCGACGCTCGGCGCGGCCTTGTCGATCTTCTCCGTCTGCGTGTCCGGGACGTACCACATCCGGTCCTTGAGGTACATCACGCTGACCAGCAGCTGCGGGTTCAGCGAGACGAACTTGTCGAAGTTGAACTCGTTCCACACGTTCCCGAGCGACGTCACCGCGTTCAGGTCGACGCCGCCCGCCTGCGGGTCCGGCTTGCCGTCGGCGAACTTCGACGGGCCGAAGATCCCGACGGACTTCACGCCCAGATCCCACAGCGCCGCGGCGGCGGTCACCTGCGCGACGATCCGGGTCGGCCGCTCGCCTTCGAGTTTGCGGCCGCGGTCGTCGGTGTACGACCACGTCGTGCCGGCCCCTGACGCGGGTTTCTCCTCCTGGTAGCCGCAAGCGGTGAGGAGGCCGGTCGCGCCGAGCGCCGCGGTGCCGGCGAGAAAGCCGCGTCGAGAGAGGTGCATGCAGGTTCCGCCTTCAGTTCAGACGACATCGCCGTCGGCCGGATTCACGGAGCGGAAATTTCACTGGGGTTCGATGTCACGAACGTGATGAAAAATGCTTGCACAGGCGGCTGTCGTAGTCCGCGCCTGGCGCCGTGATCATTCACAGGGGGAGGCGCTTCAGGCAACGGCTTCGTGATTCCTTTCCTGTGTTTATCGATAACCGATTGCGTATCGGTGCTTGTCGTCTTCTGTCGTCGTCGGTGCCCTGGCCGACACGACGAGCGTGCAGCCGACTGGTTCGGGCAAGGTGTTCTCGATCGTGGCGTCGTCAGACACTGGCGGCAGATCCTGCGGCAGCGCCAGGCCAGTCAGGCGATGCCCCTTCCCAGAAGCCGCTCGACCGCCACGCCGGAGAGCCACTGGACAGGTGATGCGACGCGCCGCCGGTACCCGGTGTCGCCTGCGCATCCGCTGGTGTCGGCACAGACTCCGCGTGGTCAGCCATTGACTTTGCCTCCGCGCCCCCGCTGAAAGTCGCGCGCCAGCCGAGGGTCACTGTCCCCGCCACCGCCAATCCTGTCCGTTCCGTGCCCGTGTGGCCGTTCGCCGCCCGGAAGATCGCGAACGGTGAGCCGACTTCAAAAGGGCTTCCAAAGCGGCCAGCTCGGGAATTCGATGTTCGTCGGCCGAGTTGGACGGCGTGACAGCAGAATCAGCCGTGTGAAGGACTTCCGTGCGCGCAATTGAGATCGATCGCTTCGGCCCTCCTGATGTTCTCCGCCTCGTCGATGTCGCCGAGCCCGGGCCGGCGACCGGGGAGGTGCTGATCCGGACCGTTGCGACGAGCGTCAATCCCGTCGATGACAAGACGCGGGCAGGTGCTATCGGTGAGGGCACACCGCCGTTGCCCATGAGGCTGGGCTGGGATGTGGCCGGTATCGTGGTCGATGGCGGTGCCGGTCGATGGCGCGCCGGGGATCGTGTGTTCGCGATGTCACATCAGCTCGGCACCCGTCGCGGGACCTGGGCCGACCTGATCGCGCTTCCGGCGGAAGCGGTGGCTACGGCGCCGCGCGGGGTCAGCCTTGTGGAGGCGGCTACGTTGCCGCTTCCCGGATTGTCGGCTGTACAGACGCTGGCCTGGCTCGGAGTGTCAGCCGGTGAGCGGTTGCTGATCGCCGGCGCAGCCGGTGCTGTCGGTGGGCTGGCGCTGCAGATCGCCCGCGCGCGGGGGATCGAGGTCGATGCCCTGGTCTCGCGGGATGAACAGGTCATGGTCGCTCGTGAGCATGGCGCCGGCCTCGTCTCCACCGATCGCGAAGGCTTTCGGGGTCGCGACTACGACGCCGTCCTCGATACCTTCGGGGGCTTCCTGACCGAAGCCGTGGCGGATGGCGGTAGATACGCGTCGATCGCCACCCAGGCAGGACCGGTTCCCGATCTGTCGGCACGTGGTGTTCGCACCACTGTCAATCAAGTGCGCGAGGACGGCGCGGCCTTGCGTGAACTGACCAGGCTCGTCGACCGCGGCGTCCTGAAGCCCCGGGTGCACGCGGTGTTCGGGTTGCATGACATCCGAGCCGCGCACGAATGCTTCCTCGGTGGGAACTTGACCGGGAAGATCACCGTGACCTTCTGAGCACACGTTCGCCTCCGAACAGACGCGCTCGCACTTTGTCGAGGCCACCGGTAGCGGGACCGGGCACTTCGGTCATGGAAGCCGTGCCGAAGTCGAACTGATGCTCCTGGCTGGCAACGTGCACAGGCGATGTCGGCGGATCAGGTGCTTGCGAGTGTCCTCGACGGGGCAACGCAGTGTGGTGCTCCTGCCGGGACTGTCAGGGGGAGACGGATGCGTGCGGTCGTGATTCGGCGATTCGGTGGTCCGGATGCCTTGGAAATCGACGAGGTTCCGATCCCGAAGCCAGACCGCGGTCAAGTGAGAATCCGGGTTTGCGCCGCTGCCGTCAATGCCGTCGACCTCGCCGCCAGGGCTGGATTTCTGGTGGCAGGAGACGTTCTGTCGCGTGCTGCCATCGGGATCGGATGTGACGTGTCCGGGCTGGTCGACGCGGTGGGAGAGGACGCCGGTGGCTTCAGTCCGGGCGACGCCGTCATCGGTTTGCGGGACCAGCCGGGCACGTCGCTCGGTACTTATGCCGACTACGTAGTCCTCGAACGCGGCGCAGTGGCCGCGGCTCCCAAAACCGTCTCACTCATAGAGTCCGCCACCCTGCCTCTCCACGGCCTCTCCGCCCTGCAGGCATTGGACCTACTCGAACTGAGGCCGGGGGCGACAGTCCTGGTCACCGGCCTCGCGAACGCCACGGGTGGGTTTGTCGCCACCTTGGCCAAGTCTAAGGGGTACCGCGTGGTCGTGGTCGGCGCGAAGGCCGACGAGGAGTTGGTCCGGGCACTCGGGGCGGAAGTCTTTGTGTCTCGTGAGGCCGCTTTCGCCGAGAAGGTGCTCGCGATGGTGCCTGGAGGAGTGGATGCGGTACTCGACACGGGTTTTCTCGGGCCGCACGCCGTCGGCGCTGTCGCCTCTCGAGGGCAATTCGTGGTGTTCGCGAGCGGCGCGGCCCCGGCTTCTGTCCGTGGCATCCGTGTCGTGGCGGTATCGGCTCGCGCCGATGGGGTCGGATTGGCGAAACTGGCGGGCCTGGTCGACGACGGCGTCCTCGAATTGAGAGCCGTCGATGTGTTCCCGCTGACGAAGGTGGCGGAGGCCCATGAACGCTTCGAGAGCGCCCGTCCTCGAACACAACTGGTGTTGAACCCTTGAAATCTACGAAATCGTCTCGTATCAACGAGGCCATGGGCGCCGAAACCGACACCAGCTGGGACGAGGACGTCCGCGTCGCGGTCTACCGCGCGTTCGCCGAGCACGGGAGGCCGCCGACGGCACCGGAACTGGCCGACGCCGCCCACGGGTCGCTCGCGGTGGCGAAACAGGCGCTGCACCGGCTCGCCGAGCAGCGGCATCTGGTGCTCGACACCCGTGAGCACGTCGTGATGGCGCATCCGTTCGCGGCGATTCCGCTGGGGTTCTCCGTGATGGGCGAGCGGACGCTGTGGTGGGGCGGCTGCGCGTGGGACGCGTTCGCGATCCCGCATCTGGTCAAGGCCGAACCCGAGGTGCTGGTGTCCACGCGCTGCCGCGGTTGCGGTGAACCGCAGGCGTTGATGGTGAATGATCAGGCACCACCGAAGGGTGACCTGGTCGCGCATTTCCTGGTGCCGGTGGCGCGGATGTGGGACGACGTCGTGCACACCTGCGGCAACCAGCGGCTGTTCTGCGCTGAGTCCTGTGTGGACGAATGGCTGACGGAAACGGGGCAGGACAAGGGATATGTGCTTGACCTCGCGACGCTCTGGCGGCTCGCGGCAGGCTGGTACGAGGGCAGGCTCGAGCACGGGTACACCCGCCGGGACCCGGCCTCCGCGGCCGAGTACTTCGAACAGGCCGGGCTCAGCGGACCCTTCTGGAGCTAGCTAGACGGGGCACACGGTCCGGTAGAGGATGCCGGCTCGATCAGGCCCGGTGACCGTGCCGTGCGTTCCCGGACGGGCTGAATCCGCCGCGATCAAGTACGGCGGATCTCCGCATCGGTCAGGAGCCCGAAGCCGCACCGGCAGGTACGTCGCGCTCGCCGAAGAGGGCCATGAGAGTGCGGAGGAACACGGGCGCCAGGTCGGGGATCGCCTCGGCGCCTTTCGTGTAGAGACACTGACGGATCAGGTCGGACATGCCGCCGACCAGCAGGTCGAACGCTTCGTCCGGTAGTTCCGGTCTGGTCGGGTCCTCTTTTCGCACCACGTGCTTGTAGGTGATGCGGTACAGCTCGGCGATGCGGGCGATCCGCCGGTGGTACATTGCGGCGATTTCCGGGCCGGCGGCCAGGCATTCGATCTGCAGCGTCCAGGTCGCCTTCGGCTGCGAGGCCATTTTCGCCAGGTACCGCTCCATCGTCAGCGTCACGGCGGCTCGCCAATCCAGATAGGAGAGTTCGCTCAGGGGTTTCGTGATCTCCCCCAGGGCTGTCGACGCTCCAGCCCGGAACGCGGCGACGAAACACGCTTGTTTGGTGGGGAACAGGCTGTAGAACGTCTGACGCGATACTCCGGCCCGCTCCACGATGTCGGCGATCGTGACTGCCCCATACCCCTTCTCCGCGGTGACCTCCATGAAGCCGACCAGGATCCGGGCCCGTTGCGACGCCGCGACCTCTTCCGCGGTGAGTCCGTGCCGGCTCGGCAGCCGTTGCCCCACCGTGGCGAGGGCCTCCACACCGGTCAAGGATGGCCGCTCACTCATGGCACCACCTTCTCATTACACACTTCGGGCGAGCGCGGACCCGGCGGGAACGTGGCGCTCATCGTTGTTTTGTGTTGTCGCTGACACCGCGGGGCCGGGAAACTGTGTCCGCTATCCGAGATCGTGGCCAAGCATATCGGTGCCCCTTGTCGGAGCTCTTAAAGAACGTTAGCGTACGCAGAGTACAGGCGAGTACTTGAAACTCTTTCAGAATCGGCCGCCAGTCCAATTCGCGTTTGTGGTCGAGTCCGGCTTTCCTTCCGCGCGGAGACCACCTCGGTCGGCTGCGGCGCTGTGCCGAACTCGACCACGTCACCTTCAGGAGGCGTCATGGGCACGTCGGATCCGGCGGCGGAAAGCATCGACAGCCGGCTGAAGGCGCCACAGGCACCGGGCAAGAACCTGCATCCCGCGGTCCGCGACGGCCTGTTCGCGCCGCTGGTCCTGGCCTGTGTGGTGGTGTTCCTCGTGCTGTACCTGGGTAGTGGTGCGACCGACGTGTGGTTCGCGTGGACCATGGCGAGCCCCCTCACCGCCACTACCGTCGGCGCCGGTTTCGGTGCCGCGGTCGTGCTCTTGTTCCTCGCCGCGTTGGAACCGGGATGGACGAACGCCCGCATAGCGAGTTTCGCGCCGCTGGTGATGGCCGCCGGAAGCCTCGTCGTGACCAAGCACTATCAGGCGGAGCTGAACCCGCCCCGCGAGTTGGGTATCGCAGGGACGGCTTTCAGCGTGCCTGTCCCTGACATCTGGTTGATCGCCCTGGGGATCACGATCCTGCTCACCGTGCTGACAGTGCCTGCTCAGCTTCTTCGCCGTGTCGATGTCGACGGTGTCGCGGCCGCGACCCCGATCCCTGGGTGGGCACGGGTTTTCGCGGGGATCGAGGGGATGGGGTTACTCGTCGCCGGCATCGGCGCCACGGTCCGCCCCGGCCCCTACGTGGCGTGGTGGCCGTGGCCGGTGAGCGCGTTCGATCTGCGCGAACTGTCGGTTTGGTCGATCACCTTGGGGCTGCTGATCGTGTACGCCGCGGTCGTCGGTGATCTCCGGCAGGCGGCGGTAGGGCTCGCGGCGCTGGTCGTCTTCGGTCTGCTGGCCCTGGGGGGAGTCCTGCGTTACGCGGGTGACCTGCGGTGGGGATCGCCGGGGGCGTTGATCGTCGTCTCGGCCATGGTCTTGCTGCTCGGCACCGGCTTCTTCGGGCTGGTTCTGCTGGGTTTGGCCCGTGTCGTGCGTCCGGTGCTGACCGCGGTGACCACCGGCAAGCCAGGCCAACCGCCGTCGGAGGCATCGGCGTGGGAACTCGCACGGGGCATCCGGTCGAAGATCACGCCTCATGACGACCGGGGCTTCTTCGGCCCGGGGTCGGTGACCTGGAAGGTGTGGACCTACCCGACTTCGCTCACCGTGGGCTTCCAGCGCGCTGTCGTCGTCGAGGAGCTTGACCCGGCGCTGGTCGCCGCCGTCGACAAGACCAAAGCCCTGAGGACCCGCTCGCATACGCGCTATGACCGAACCCTGCGCTATTTCGCGATGGTCGCCTTCGCCGGTACCCGCGTCACCATGAAGGCGTCGGACATCTTGGTGAAGGTCCATTCGACGGGGGTGGGTGTCGACCCGGTCACTGGAAAGCGTTACGACGCCAACGATCCAGCGTCACAATTGTGGATCCATCTGACGGCATGGCACTCGATCCTCTATGCCTACGAGAAGTACGGGCCGGGCAGGCTCAGTGCTGACGAAGAGGCTCGTTACTGGGCGGATTGCGCCGCGGCGGCAGAACTTCAAACCTGCGACCCGGCGGACGTCCCCCGTGACCGCGAAGGCGTCCGCGCCTACTTCGAACGCATGCGTCCCCAGCTGGTCGGCTCACCCGTCGCGCGTTCGACCATGGATCACCTCCTGCACGCCGAGGTGATGTTGCCCCCGATGCCGCCGGCGTACTGGCCCGCAGTCTTGGTCATCACCAGTACTCTGCGCGTCGCGACCATCGCGTCGATGCCGCATTGGATGCGGGATCTGGCGGGGATCCGGCAGAGCCGGCTGCTGGACGCGTTGGTGGTACCGGTCATGCGGCTGTCGTTCCGGTTCATCCGCATGAGCAGCTGGCTCCAGCTGGCCGCCCTGCGCCTGCTGTCACCATCGACCTTGCCGATCGTGGCGCCGGTGCTGCTCGGCATCGCGCCCGCCACGGAAGAAACACTCACTCCCGCTCAAGCTCGTGAACGGTACGGCTACACGCCGCCCGCGCTGGCGCACCTCGAACTGAGGGCCAGGCAGCGTGAACGGGTGTTCAAGGAGAATCGCGCGCCCGACGACGTCGGCCTGGTGGAGTCCGAGCCGGTCCTCGGTGCCCGCTGAACCGGTTGCCCGACAAAGTAATCATCCACGAAGAAGGGGTATTGGAATGTCTGTGAAAGCCTTGAGAGACAGCGCACGCGGCGCGGTGAAAGCCGCTGCCGTGACGGCGACCGCCGTGGTGGCGGCAAGCGTCCTCACCGCGGGGACGGCCGCGGCCGCGGACAAGGAACTGACCTTCGAGGGTGAGTTCCCGATCATCGGCATCCAGACGGTGAAGGTGGTCGTCCACGTCGACATCCCGTCGAACGTCACGGTCGGCGGACCACTCGATGTTCCGTTCACGCTGGAGGTGAACGGCGGAGACGCCGCGGCGGACGGTTTGCGCCTGGTCGGCGCCAAGAAGATCTCCGGTGAGATCAGGTCTGCCGCGCGGATCACGGTGAGCAACGGCCTGAGTGTTCCGCTCGCCGTCCGGCTCCCGATTCCGGACACCCCGGTGCCGGCCCAAGGCCCCTTGACCTTCCAGGCCAAGGGCGGACTCAAGTTCACCGTTCCCCGCGGCGTTCCCACTGGGGAGACGAAGGTCAATGTGGAGCCGAAGGCCACCTCGCACATCGTGACTGACAGCGACCTGGGGGAGTTCGACCTCAACCTCGTACTCGCCCCGCCGACCCAGGACACACTGCTCGGCACGACCCAGATCGTCGGCTGAATGGCTCCGCTTAAGGCCGACCTTCGGCTTTGACGGTCCGCTGTGTCACGCGTGAACGTCGTGACACAGCGGACCGTTCTCTTCTGCGAGCAGGTTCGTCATGTTCAGGCAGCGAAGCTGCGCTTCATCCCGGCCGGACCCGCTCGGATGGCACAAATCAGGTCCGGTGATAGTGAAAACGCGTGCAGACGAACGGCCCGTTCAGTACGGGGTCTCCCGCACAGGCGCTATATCAGGCGTAGTTCTCGCGATGCGGCCGGGTGCTGAGGCCGGCGGTGGCCCGCGTCGCGGTGGCGGTGATGCTCTCGCGCCCGGGATATCCCTCTCCGATGTCCAGACGAACGATCCAGCCAGGCGGGAGGACCCGCCCTTCGGCGTGAATTGCTCGGGTCTGGTCGTTGAGCCACAGGCGAGCGCTCGTCAGGAGCTTGGACGCGAACTTCAGTTCGGTGTACGTGGCCGCCGACGCACTGGGAGCGTTGACGGCGGCGATGGAGGCCGCGGACAGAGTGGCAAGCAGCACGGTGGCTACTTCTTGCGCATTTCAGCGATCCTTGATTGTGGTAGGAAGAAGGCACAACATCGACCAGGAGGGCCGATGAGCAGGCATGCTGGTCTGTCCGGCATTCGATCCGGCCTCATTGGTGCTTCATCCAGGGAAGTAGCGTCAGGCCTCCCTGTCGGGTGAGTGATCGGGTCTTCAGGGTAGGCCGCGCCGAACGAGTGGCCGCACCGACATGGATCGGCACGGCCACTCGCCAGAGTTCGTTACGCCGCACCGGTGTAGAGGATGCGATTGGGTGTGGCGCCGATGGTTCCCGGGTTCAGTTTGTCCTTCGTCGACTTCCTGACGAGTTCTTGGTGAACTTGCGTGGGGCTCCAGGTGGGGTGCTCGCCGAGGAGCAGTGCCGCGGCGCCGGCCGTATAGGCGCTATCGCTTCCGCCGCGATCCCAAAGGTTCTGTCCGTTGCCGGGACCCATCGCGGTGGGACCTGAGGAAGGTGCCGCTACGTCGACACAGGGGCCACGTCGTGCATCGCCCCTGAGGACGTCGCCTGCGGTGGAGAACAAGGCGACGTCCAGTGGGGTCACGGTGATGGCCTCGGAAACCCGCGCCGGGGAGAGCGAGCACGCGTCCTCGGAGGCGTGCTTCGCGCCGCCTGCGCTGGTGACCCAGCTGACGCCGGACTTGACGGATTTGCGAATGGCTTCGTCGACGGCGTTGTTCGGGGCGAGCACGAAGGGCAGCACGGCGACGGCGGGACGTTGAGCGTGGGCGGTCACCCAATTGATTCCGGCTACGACCCGTTCCGGGGTTGTCTCCTGCCAGCAGTCGCGCACGCGGACACTCTTGAGCTGGACGCCCTTCGCCGCACCGTACTTGGCGCCGCCGACCAGGCTCGCCGTTGCTGTTCCGCTGAGGAAGCACACGTCGGAGTCCCTTGGCCCGCCGACCAGGTCGACGCCTTCCGTCGCCCGGCCTTCGAAGTCGACATGGGTCCGGTGGATGGCCGTATCGACGACATAGACGTGTACGTTCTCGGCCTTCGTGGCCCAGCTGTAGCTGCGGGACAAGGGAAGGTCCCGCTGGTCGATCCGGTCGAGGCTGCGGCTGGGGTCGGCCTGCGTGCCCGCGGAACCTTGTGGTGTGCTCGCCTCGGCCGGTGAACCGAGGGCTCCTGGTGCGAGCGCGAGAAACACGCCGGCGACCGCGAACTGTCTGACTTTTGAGAAGCGCGCCACTTGAACCTACTTCACTAGTGGGCGGAAGCCGTGGCCCCGCCTGGTCTCAGGCAGGCAGCCTTGAATCGGTGTTGCTCGATTCAAGGGCCTTACGCGAAGGTAGCAGGCGGAAATTTCATTGCGGCTTCTCGTTGCGACCGAGGCCTTTGGCAGACTGCTCGTTCAACGAATCATGAACTATGCGCATGCTGATTCGATAACCATATGTCTATGATTCCACCCGATTTGGAGTGCGGTGGAGGTCGTGACGCTGTCAGCCTTCGAGCGTTCTCGATGATAATCTCAGGCCTGCGGGTCGAAACTGTCGTTCGTTGACGACCTGAGTCCGAGTATCTCAACCGAGGGATGGTAGCCGTGAATAGTAGTGATCTTCCTGATCGCTTATCGGCCAACAAGGATCTAGTGAGAAGATTCTGTGAAGCGTTTTACAACAGGAAGGAATTCGACCGGGCGGCCGAGTTCTTGTCGGAGCGCTTCATCAACCATCATCCCGGTGCGGGGGTCGGTCGACTGAGGACGATCGCCAGCTTCCGAGAACAGGTTGCAGACCGGTTTCCGAACTTTTCGATTCAGGTCAAGGCCACAGTCGCCGAGTTTGATTTCGTCTGGACCTACTCCGTCATTCATCTCGGAGGTGATGAGCCCGATGCGGTGTCGGTCGACATCTGGCGGATCGAGGCGGGTCTGCTCGTCGAGAAGTGGGACGTCGGGCAGCGGATCGACAGCGGAACTTCAAAGGCGGATCTTCTCTGACGTGGACGCTGCGGCTTCGTTTGTACGCGTGTGAGTCCTGTTCGAAGCCCTGCATGAGAAGATCTGCCTGCGAACTGTGAGTTCCCGTCGCAGGCAGATCTTTCTCGGGGAAGTGGGTCATTCACTCAGTAAGTGTCTCCCCGGGAGTCGCTCATGATCGTGATCAGTTCCGGTGAAGGTGGTAGTCCGTGCAGATGAACCGGGTACTGTCGGCCGGGTTCCCGGCACAAGCCCTGAACTTGGTGTTGCTCTTCCGGAACGGCGGGGTGAGGAGGCCCGGTTCCGCCAGATTCGCGGTGACTGTGATGGACGGATGACCGAAGTGGTCGCCGATGTCCAGCCGGACGATGTCGCCCGGTCGCAGGTTCCGCCCTTCCGCGTGGAACTCCCCGGTCTGGTCGTTGATCAGCAGGCGAGTGATCAGGGACCCCTGCGAAGCGGTCTTCAAGGGAGTGTACGTCGCGGCGGAAGCGGTCGGGGCGTTCACGGCCGCGATGGTGGCCGCGGCAAGCGTGGTGAGAAGCAAGGTCGTTGGTTTTCTCGGCATCGCGATTTCCTGACTGTCGGAGTGAAAGGGTACGGCAAGTGAAGCCAGGGCGTGCCGCAGCCTTTTTGTAGCAGTCACGCCATTCCGGCGAGCTTCCCGCTGGCTTCATCCGGCGTTTCGGTCACTGCGGCCATCGTGCCGATTACCCGAAGTGTGTTCACTGGGAGGTGATCACGGCCTGCTGGTACTCCGGCGTTCAATCCCTTGCGGAGGAGCTGCTCGCCCGCAGATCGGGTCCGGATCGAAGCGGCGACCAAGCGGTCTGGCGCGGTCTGTCGACCTCAGGGCCGCATGCGGAAGCCGTTCCGCTCCGGTGTCACATCCGCGCTGCGGCGGATGCCCAAGATGACCACCAGTGTCGTGCACTCATATACGAGTGATCATCGAACACGTCAATCTTCGCATTTGTCGGAACCTGACGTTTGCAGCATGATCATAACCGCACTTCGCCAGTGAAATATTCACATTCAGCAGAAATTCCATGTCGCCGGATTTCGTTGGTCTATGCTGGTTCGCATCGTCGGCGAGTTCGGCTGGAGGGCGTAATGCTCGCTTATCTGAAAGGATGAAGATCCTTGCTTTTGTCGAAGACTAAGAGAACCCGTTCATTGATCGTAGCCATGGCCGTCTTCGGCGGATTGCCCATGGCTCAATCGACCGCGATCGCGTCGCCCGTGGCCCCGTCGGCGCCGGCCAGCGGCAAGGAACATTGCGTGGTCGTACTCGGAAAGGGCGGCCCTGGCCAGAGTTCCAGGGTCGCGCACGAGCACTGTTCACCGACTGCCTTCGACAAGGCGGCGTACCTGCGTCAACCGGACGTGAAGGCCAGGCTGAACGCCGAGCAGGTGACCGCGGACGTCCTGCTGATGCAGTGGTGGAGCGATACCGACTTCAAGGGGCAAAATCTCGAGGTCTGGGGAGGCGCTGGTCCTTGCGACGGAGAGGGCTACACCTACGACCCCGCCAACTACTGGCGAGCCAATCTCAGTTCCATCGAACTGATGCACCCTGCCTGCGACCGAGTCACCGTGCATGACACCTCCCTTCGCAAATCGGCGAGCTTTTCGATCAGTCCAAGGTACTTCGGCAGCGCGATCAACGACAATGTCGGCCGCGTGCACGTGTACAAGCACTAGGGAAACGACCGCGGTTGGTGGCTTTGACGATAAGTGCTCTTGGGCGGCGGGTGGGCGCTCGGTTGGCCACGCATGGCCGGGCTGAGCCTTCCCCTGGTCGTTCATGACGGTGCGCGTGCATCACGATCCGGGTAATTGTGTCGGAGCGCGGCCGATAAACATCAAGGTGTCACGCCGGCGATATTCGCATTGCGGGAGTATGGCGTTTCCGGCGCAATTGGTCGACGATTAAACTGTCGAATCCAGCATGACTTTCCGGCTGCTCGACTCACTTTTCCTATTTTTATAAACGAAAGGTCCGAGCTAAGTGCGAATCATGGCAAAGGGAAAAAGTGTCATTGTCGGCATAGGTGCTGTGTGCCTGACACTCGCGTCAACCTGGACTGCCCCAGCGGTCAATGCGGCATCCGTCACGGGGTTCACTTTGGTGCAAGAGGTCGAGTTTCACGGACGGCACATCAAGTTGTGGCGGAGCAACGACACCAACCCTGCTCGGCTGCACGGGGAGATCACCAACGCGCAGTGGCCGGATCAGATCATGCTCACCGGAAGCGGTTGTCCCTTCGAGCAACAGCTCTGCCACCCGGCTCAGGTGCGGCAGGGAACGACCGTAGCGAATACTATCGGCGTTGTCGGTGTGGTGGACGCGTGCGGGAATGTAGGGCGCGAGATCAAATGTACTTGTGTGGTCTGCCTGCACGCCGAGGATGATCAATCATCTCCGGCGGAGCGCGGTAGGGCACGGGGGCAACGAGATTCGGTCGCGGTAAAGGTCGCATGACCTGAGCTGCTCGGACAACACCCGCAATCTCTCGAAGGGCCCGTGCGAGGAGGCTGGACGGAGACGGGGATGTCGCGGTCGGCCCAATTCCCGGTTTGGTCGGCGCCGTGAGGACCACGCTACCAAGTCTGCATCAGCATGCTGTCGAGAGAGCGTGCGCCTCCCAACTCGGACATCTCGTGGCTGTCCTGCTCGCCGTGCCGAGGACTGATCGACGGACTCGTGCGTCTCGTCGGTCAGTCCTCGTGGTGAAGGGATCAGCGGTACCGGCCGAGGACGTCCCGGATGAGACCATCGCGGACCAGGAACGCGTAGTAGAAGATCTCCTCGCCGCCGGACCGTGTCGTGAATCGGTAGTCGACGACATACCGGTCTCCGGCCCATCGGGCGCCGGTGATCTCGTATCGGCCGCCCACTCCGATGACTTCCGGATCGATGAACCGGCTCATGATGGCCTCGCGTGAGGGAAAAATCCGGCCTACGCTGTCGAATCTCGCTTGCTCGGCGAAAGTCGCCGCCACACCTGGAGAATCTCCCCTGTTGGCGGCGTCGGTGAACTTCTGTGTGATCCCAGGGGCGGCGGCTCGATCCGATCCGGACAGCGGTGCGGGTGCCGTCGGCGGGGCTTCCGACCGGCCCGGTACCGGAGCCGTTGGCTCCGCACCGCAGGCACTACAGGCGGCCGCTGACAGCAGCAGTGCGAGCGTGGTGAGCCGGTAGGTGTATGCCATCGATTCTCCTTGAAATGTCCGTGAGGTAGGCGAACAGCGGTGCGGAGGTAGCGTCACGACCACCAGCGCATAGCGTCACTGCTCAGGAGACACCGGAGTGATTCCTCTGGTCCAAGGCTTGTGGCCATGCGTTGTGGGCATCGGTCCGGGAACGGGCGACTCTCCCGAGTGACCGTCCCCGGCCCGTACTTCGTCAGAGCAGGTCATGGATCTGGATCGGAAGATCGCGGACACGGCGCCCGGTGGCGTGGAACACGGCATTGGCGATGGCGGACGCGACCCCGTTCGCCCCGATCTCCCCGATACCCTTGGCGCCCAGCGCGCTCGTGCGGCGATCGTCGTCCTCGATGAAGGACACGTCGATGTCGCCGATGTCCGCGTTGACCGGCACGACGTAACCCGCGAGATTCTTGGACAGAAACCTTCCGCGGTCGTTCTCGAGTACCGATCGTTCAAGCAGAGCATGGCCGTAGCCCCAGATGATCCCGCCGGTGAGCTGGCTCCGCGCGGCCAGTGGGTTGATGATCCGGCCGGCGCCGTACACGCCCACGCAGCGGTTCATCCGGACGAAGCCCAGTTCCGCGTCCACCCGGACCTCGACGAACACGGCCCCGTAGACGTGGGTCGAGAAGTCGCGTGACGCGCCCGTCGCCGACGCTGTCGGCTCCGGAGCCCAGGCTCCTTCTGCGCTCAGTTCGGTGATTCCGGTCTGCCGGAGTCCTGCGAAACCGCCCGCCGCTTCGAGTTTCTCGCGGAGGTCCAGGGCCGCGGTGTACACGGCGGACCCGATACCCATCGTGGACATCGAACCGAATCCGCCGACGTGAGCGGGCAGCGTGCTGTCTCCGTGGCGGACGTGGATGTCCTCCGGAGCGACCCCGAGTACCTCTCCGGCGACCGCCTGAACCATGGCGGGCAAGCCGGTCCCGATCTCCTCGAGCCCGGTCTCCACCACGATCCGCCCATCGGCGTGGGCGCGGATCCGTGCTGACGCGGGCCCACGGTGGACCTCCATCGCACAGGCGGACATGCCCCAGCCGACGAGGTCGTCACCCTCGCGGACGGACGCGGTCGGAGGCCGGGGTGACCAGCCGAACCGGTGTGCTCCCTCGCGGATGCATGCCTCGAGCGTCCGGGAAGAGAAAGGCCTGCCTGTCATCGGATCGGCGGCAGGCTCATTGCGCAACCGCAACTCGACGGGATCAAGGTCGAGCCGGTGGGCGAGCTCGTCCATCGCGGACTCGACCGCGAACATTCCCACGGCTTCGTTGGGTGAGCGCATCGGTGTCGGCGCGGGCCGGTCGACCTGCCGGACACGGGCGTGAAGTGCGATCGCAGGACTGGCGTAGAGCGCCACGGCGGCTTGCGTCATGTTCTCGATGTGGTAGTCCGCCGCCCGGCTGGTCGGGTGTGACCCACTGTGTTCCAGCGCGGTCAACCGGCCTTGGCTGGTCGCGCCGAGGCGGACGCGCTGCCAGGTCGCCGGTTGGTGACCGCACAGCGTGTACATCTCCGCGCGAGTCAGTACCAGCCGGACCGGGTGGCGGCACACTTTCGCCGCCGCGACGGCCAAGGGGATGTGCGGCCAGACATAGGCCTTGGACCCGAATCCGCCACCGACGTAGCGTGACTCGACGCGGACGTCCTCCGGCGGCAGACCGAAGAGGCCGGCCAAGGTCTGCTGTGTTAGGGCGATGCCTTGCGTCGTGGTGTGAACGACGAGCTGTTCTTCGTCCCACCAGGCCACGGTCCCGTGAGGCTCGATGGGGTTGGCGTGCCGGTCGGACGTGGTGTAGACCTCGTCGATCACCACGTCGGCCCGCGCGATACCTGCCTCGATGTCCCCGGACAGCACGTCCGCGTCCTCGCGCAGCATGGAGGGTCCGGCCGCGGGGATGTCTTCCGCTTCTCCGAAGGAGACCGGTCGCTCGACGGAATCGTAATGAGCACGGACAAGGCTTGCCGCGAATCGCGCCTGATGCCAGGTGCCGGCCAGGACGATGGCGATCGGCTGTCCTTCGTAGTGGACTACTGGGTCCTGCATCGGAAGTACGGTGTGCCCCATCGGAGGCGACGGCAGGGGAGTCAGTCGCGGCATGTGCTCGTAGCCCAGGATCTGGTGGACGCCCGGCGCGGCTTCCGCGGCGGAGACGTCGAGCCCGACGAGCCGTCCACGGGCGACAGTGGACAGGACGAGTGCCGCCACCAACGCCTCCGGATCCGGTTTGTCGGCGACGTACAGGGCCGCGCCGGCGAGTTTTGCCGGCCCATCGGGCCGGAGAACGTTCCTTGCTGCCACGCTCATGCTCCCGTTCCTGCCTTCCGCAGTGCCCGTACCGCCGTCCGCTGTGCGAGGTCGACCTTGAACAGGTTGCCCGGCAAAGGCCTGGCATCGGCGAACGATTCAGCGACCGCCGCCCGGATCCGTGGGGTGTCATCGAGGCTCAGTCCACGGAGCGCGGTTTCGGCCTGCCACAGCCGCCAGGGGCGAGGTGCGACGCCACCGATCGCGATACGGGCATCCGTGATCGTGGAGCCCTCGACGTCGACGACCGCGGCGGCCGAAACCACGGCGAACTCGTACGAGGCCCGTTCGCGGACCTTTATGTAGTGTGATTCGCGAGGAGAGGGGACGGCGGGCACTTCCACCGCGACGATCAGTTCGTCGGCCCGCAGTTCCGTGTGATACTCGGGCTGGTCGGCAGGTAGCCGGTGGAAACCGGCGACCGGCGACCGGCGGGTGCCCTGGTCGCTGCGGATCACGACCGACGCGTCGAGCGCGGCCAAGGCGACCGCCAGATCCGAGGGATTGGTGGCCACGCAATGGTCGCTGCCACCGAAAATGGCATGGGAGGTGGTGACGCCCCCTTCCAAAGCGGCGCATCCGGACCCGGGGACCAGCTTGTTGCACGGCAGGGACGCGTTCGCGCGGAAGTAGGGGCAGCGGGTGCGCTGCATCAGGTTTCCCCCGATGGTCGCCATATTCCTTAGCTGCGCTGAGGCGGAACGCAGCAGTGCCTGCGCGACGACCCGGAAGTCGCGGTTGACGACGGGGTCCGCCTGGACGTCGCTCATCGTCGCCAGGGCACCGATCCGTAGGCCGTCAGGCCCGGACTCGATGCTGTCCAGCCCCAGATTCGTGATGTCCACGACCAGGCCGGGGGACTCGATCCCTTCCTTCATCCAGTTGACGAGTTCCGTCCCGCCGGCCATCAGCTGTGCGCTGGGTGAGCGCAGATGCGCGAGCGTTTCATCGACGGTTGAAACACGTACGTAGTCGAAGGCCTTCACCGGTTACCGGCCTCCATTTCGGCGGCAGCCTCCGAGACCGCGTCGACGATCTGTACGTAGGCGGCGCAACGGCAGATGTTGCCGCTCATCCACTCCTTGATCTCGTCGGTGGACGAGGCGTGGCCTTCCTTGATACATGCCACCGCCGACATCACCTGGCCCGGCGTGCAGAAGCCGCATTGAAAGGCATCCTTTTCGAGGAACATCCGCTGGACGGGATGCAGAACGCCACCGTCACCGGCGAGACCTTCGATGGTGGTGATCTCAGTGCCGGCCGCGGCCAACGCGAGCATCGTGCACGACAACACCCGGCGACCGTCGAGAAGAACGGTGCAGGCCCCGCATTCTCCTCGATCACAACCCTTCTTGGTTCCGGTCAGGCCAAGCTGGTCGCGAAGCGCGTCGACCAGTGTCGACCTGGTGTCCACCGTGGTCGTCCTGGGAGAGTTGTTGACCACTATGGACAGTGGTCGCTCATGGGTTTCGGTCACGCGTGTTCTCCTCGTGGTGGGATGGTGAAGATCCGCAGGTGCGGGGCCTGCGGTAGGTCAACTAGAGAACGATTACCCGGGGCGCGATCCGGCTTGGCGCCAGGACCGGCTCATCTGGGCCGACTGCTCGGCGGCTCCAGGCGGTGTCGACACGCGGTACCCGAGAGGACGACCGGCGTCGGCGCCGCGGAAGTCGACATCGAGCCAGGGGACTCCGGGCGAACCGGCGAGATCGACGACCCTGCGATCTTGGCGCGACGCCGGGCCGATATCGGCGATCCCATCGTCGAATAGTTTCCCGGTGGCTTCCCGAACAGGGCAGACCACCGGGACGGCCATATCTGCTCACCCCAGGAATCAGCGTCTCGAAAGGAGACTGCTTCACCCTTCAAGCTTGACCGATCGAGTCGCGGGGTCGCAACGCCCAGGCGATGCGCTTTACGTCGGGATCAATGACGACCCGGTCGCGATGCTCGGCGGCCTCAAAGCCGATCGCGAGAAATCGCCGCGAAGAAGACTGGTGGGTCGGCCTCTCCAGGACACACGAACACCTTCGTTGTGACGAAGGCCGTACCGGACATGGTCTATCCGCGCGCGGATAGGGCGATCAGGTCGGGAACGGTGCGGGCTTCCTGGCTCTGGACACAGACGATCCTTCCCGCCCCGTGCGGTCCTTCGGCGACACACGCGTCGTCTCCGGGCTCTTGGTTGTTGATCAATATGAGGCCTGGCTTCGCTGTGTCCTGCACGGTGACCCAGGTCTCCGAGTTGACCCTCAGGACGCTGTCACCGTCTGCCGTACTGTGCTGAAGGCATGCCCACCCATTCGGGCACAACAGCGGCTCGCGTTGGGGGAGAGTGATCATCACTACGGCGGCACCGATGGCCACGAGCGTGCAGAACAACACAATGGAACGCTTCATTTCGTCCTCGGGTTAGGGCGATCGGGATTTTCTGACGAGTGGCATCGACACACGACGAGGTCGGCGTTCCGCTCAGATGGCGTACTGCCAGACGGTGAGGGAGTATGCCGAGTACCAGCACCCAGCCAGGGCGAACGTCGCGGTCGCGGCGACGGCGGTCGAGGTACGCCGCTTGGCGAGACCGATCGCGATCGGCAGCAACAGAGCGAAGGAGGGAAGGAGGAAACGTGCCCTCATGAAGGGGAAGCCTGCTGTCCCGATCGCCAGTATCAGGACCCCGCATCCATAGGCCGCCAATGGCCAGGGAATCCGGTTGGTCACTGAGAGGACGGCGAGCACCACCGCGCCGAGCGTGACGATCACGACCAGGAGTTCGAAAGGCCTGCTTTCACGGGTGAGCGTCGAATACACGTGTTCGAGAGCCTCGGCACCACCGTCGAATCGCACACCCCATCCGCGGTACTCGATCTCCTGCCATCCGGTGAACGTTCCCGTCCGGGACGCGACGAATCCCCAATAGCCGAGGAGCCCGAGCGGTGCGACGGCCGCGCTTGCGACAGTCGGCCACCGCTCCGTCCGGTGACGCAACGCCGAGACTACGGCCGCTGCCATGACCACGGCGATCAAAACCGCTGCCGTGGACCGCACCAGGCCGGCGAGCATCGTATAGGCGCCGGCGGACACCCAATGATGTTCGAGCACGCCGATCAGAGCCCAAACAGCGAAGGCGACGAACAGACTTTCCGTGTACACCATGCTCTGGGTTGTCGACATGGGCGCTCCTGCCCAGAGCGCCACGAGAATCAGGCCGACGCGATCGCCGCCGGTGAAACGGCCGATCCGCAGAAGTCCGCACGCAGCGGCGATTCCCGCGAGCGTCGACACAGCGAGCCCGGCGGCGATCGGCGGCAAGCCGAGCTGACTCAGCGCCTTGATGATGCCGGGATACAGAGGAAAGAATCCCATCGGCGCATCCGGATACGGCCGGCCCGCCGCATCGACCGTACCGTTCAGACCGAAGTATCCGTGTTCGGCGATCTGCAGGTACCACTTCGCGTCCCAGGCTGTGAGCCGATCGAGCAGTGAAAAATCGCGGCGCTCCGCCATCGCCGCTAGGAGGACCACACCGACCGAGCGAAGGACGAGGAACATGCCGATCGCGAGCAGATACGGGCGCCACATCTCGACGCGTCCTAAGCCTGCTTCGGCAGGACGGAACTCCGCTATCCGTGTCGTGGCAGCGGAATCGAGCCCTGCGACTCCTGTCCGCTGGTTCGGACGCCAAGCTCGGCCAAGCCTGTTCAAAGCGCCGAAGTCTCCTTGTGTTCGCCTGGATGCGTAACGCTCGGGTGTTGAACCGCTCCCGCGACAGGCTCTACCGGGACCGCGTGAGCCGAGCGCTTCCCTGTTTGAGCCTCACAGAGTCTCTCGGCACTCTCAAGACATCCACCATGCGAAGTTCATGGCCTTCGATGATCGATGCGGTATCGGGAACTTCCTGAGGCTTCCGGCATCGTTCGCCGGGGACGCCGCGTATGTCGCGTCGGGGGCAAGCCGGATTCTCCTGGGAAGATCTGTCTGTCTAAACTAGATTCGTCGGGCTCAGCGGGCGTCCTTGGCAGCTCTCCGCGAGGTGGGATCCGGTCAGTGAATCCGCCGAAGGGGTATACGCTTCCGCATCGTTTCCGGCTGGAGTTTCGCACCAGCTGTGGTCAGAGTCTAGGGGATCGATGAAATTCTGGGGCAGACATTGGTGGCGGGTGGCGCTGATGGTCGTCGCGCTCGCGGTGAGCACGTATCCGTGGACGACCTTCCCTCTCGCATGGCTCGGCTTTGTCCCGGTGGCGGTGTGGTGCGGCGGCTTGGCCGCGTCCTCGAGGGCCGGAATCGGCGTGGGCGTCGCACTGCTCGTCGTCTTGGCGTGGTTCGTGGTGCCGCGCGAACTGGGGACGCCGGGGCGATGGGTGCCGTCGGAGCTCGAATTGCTCTGGCTTTACCCGATCTGCGCCGCCGTCATCTGTGGCGTGGGACTTTTCGCCCAGCGGCGCGGCCCCACCGGCACGGGGCTTCTGCTCGCAATGGTCTTGGGTGGCCTGTTCATCACCGGATGTGTTCTTTTCCTGCGCTTGGAAGCGCCTCCGGAAGACGAGTCGGTGGTGCCACTTCCATCGACTCTGCAAGACGCGCGGCAGGAGGTCGACTGTGGGTCCGGAGGATGTTCCAGGAGGCTGAACGTGTCAGGATGGGACGCGTACGGTGCGATGCATGGACACTTGACTGAAAAAGGTTACACCAGCAAAAGGACGACGCTCGACGGGCGCGAACGGTTATGCCGCGTGAACGGGCTCGTTGTCCCGCACACTTCTTGTGCCGAGCTACGCGCTCAGTCGGACGGAAGTGTCCAGGTGATCTGGTATGTGGCCTAGCGTTCGTGCCAATTCGATCGCCACGACTCGGAGAGCGGACGATACCGCTGTGAGTCAGCGGCGGCTGTTTCGGCTTGCTGATCAGTTTCGCGTGAAGGAAGAGCCCGCTGCCCACCATGGCCGGTCGCGCGATTATGGCCACTGGAACGATCACGGTGAACGGGGCGATCCCGCGAAGGTTGTCATCGTGCGCGGCCATCGAGAGGCGCATCCTCGTCCGTGATTCAGGCGTGGACCAGCAGACTCGGACTCTGGCGTAGGCGATCAGCTGTGCGCAGCAGGTATCCGAGCGGCTGGCCCCACCTTCGGCCTGGAACCGCCGTAACCCTGACAGCTCAACCTCCATGTTCAGGTGGTGACCCTGCCAAAGATCATCTTTTACGGGGAGTTCCATGTGCCATGTGCGGCATACGGGGCTGTGCTGAGCTGATCCTGACCGATCGGATCTCCGTTCGAACGTGATCTTCGGACGGGAAGCCATGCTCGTCCGACGCCGCGCTGACTCTTGATGACCTGTCGGCGCACTTTCATAACACTTGCTGCATCATGGATGCGTGTGACCGGCATAGTCGGCACAAATCATGCGGCAGGCTCCGTCGCGGGGTGAGTCGTTTCTTCCTCGCGCTTGCCTGGGTCTTCGGTTCGGTCATACGTTCGCCACCCGGGAAGAGCGAGACATCGGAGTGGTTCATGGTCGGATCGGGTAGATTTCTCGCCGCGTCGATGTTTTCCGTCGTCGCGGTGGTACTGGGACTCGCAGTCGCGCCTGACGTCGCGGGCGCGTCTCCGCGAACATCGCCGTTGACCAAGAGTGACACTCAAAGTTGTCACCTCGAACTTGCGAATCTCGGTGAGATCGCTTACACGCAAGGCTTCAGTATCACTCTCGACGCGCCGACCGAGGCGACTGCGGGCGTGCCGACGGAACGGATCCCGTACAGAGGCACAGGCACGACGTCGCTCGACCTGGCTGAGGGGACGCCGTTGCGCACCGCGCTGGTATCGGCCGGTGCCACATCGTTCGACATCGACGTTACGATCGGTGTTGCCTACTACGGTACGAACTTGCCTGATCCCGCCACCTCACCACGGTGGTCGAAGTCCGGAATCCCACTTCTCGGGGAAGTGGTGACGTCGGTATCCGGCGAAGGGACACTCCCGCCGATGGTGTTCGCCGACGCGGGTACCCGCATCGGCCTGATGTACGCGTCATCGTTCGGCGTCACCATCACTCCCCGTAAGGCGAATGGCTCGGCCACCGCGTATGGCACGCTGGCAGGATATTGTCTGGCACAGCCTTGGTTCCAGGAATGGAACCGAGTCGAAGTCGTGGCGGCAACCTTCCACAAGGAGTTCAACGCGCGGACGACCACGCGCCTGGCCTACGCCGCTGGAGACGCCGACCTCGGCGACGGGGGCTTCGCCGTGGACGGCGATCGTGTGACCGGTACGTTCACCGCCGCTTTGAGCCTGGACAAAAGCCAGCTCGTATCCTTTCGGCTCTTGAACTTGATACCTGCCACTGCGGTCCTCAGAGTCAGCTCACCGGCTCACGTCACGGGGAGTACGCACGGTACGGACATCTCAGCCACTGTGCCTCTCGCCTTCGACTTGACTGAACTCTCCGTATTCGGCGTCCCCACGCTGAAGGAAAGCAAGACTTGCCGGAGCTTGACCTCAGTGGATCTGACCGGGTATGGATTCTCCTTCGAGCACGGCGGAGTCTTGAGGGTGTCTACCGGCTTCCGCCGTTTGCGGATTGTGGTATCTCGGCCCGTCAAGCCAACTTGTTCTTGAGCGCGGACGGAGACACCATGACCTTTACGGTGGCTTCTTATTGAGGGGTAAGGCAAACATGGCGTGATCGCCTCGCTGATGTGAAGGTCCCCTTCCCTACCCTGAAGGTAGCGAAGGAGGCCTTCGCGGACTGGTCACAATCAAGGACTCCCCACTGAGACGGTGGGGCCTCCTTGACTGTCCACAGGGGACACCATTGGATGACTTCATGTCCGATTGATGCCTATATTTACGGTTTCGAAGGGGGTCGTGAGTGTTAATTAGGGTTAGAACCCTACTTCGCACTCACGACCCGCTCGCGAAGCCACGCATACCGCCCAAGTTGGACACTTACCCGTGCAAATAGGGTCCTTTGTGGACAGACCAGTCGCCGTCCCCGCTGCCGTCAGCCGGTCCGGACCCACGCCGGGGCACGCCACGTTACGGTGGCTTCTTAAGACGATCCAGGGGCTCGGCCGCGCCGGGTTGCGACCGGACACGGGCCTGCGCACGCGAGGACCCGCAGCGGAGACACTCATCGCCGGCTGATTCCGGCGGCTGCCTGCGTGGGGGAGGCAGCCGCCGAGGCCGCGATGATGACCGACACGTTTCGAACGAATCGCACCAGTTTCCTTCAGGTGCTCGATGCGGCATTCGCCGTCTTGCCGAACAGAGGGCCGTCATGACCCCGGCGATCGCACGGCCACGTCCGTGAAACCGCTTATCCCAGAGGAAGCGGGACGCCAGCCGTCGAAGATCAGGACCTCTTCAGGCCGATCCATTGCAAGGCCGCGAAGCCGGCGACCACGAACCCCTGCGCCGCCGTCCAGGCGGTGCCGATCGAGTTCGTCTCGAGCCAGCCGGACGCTGCGCCCACGACGCTGATCAGCGCCCAGCCGATGTTCGTGCCGATCACCAGTCTGGTCGTCCATGCGGCGGGTCGTGCGGGCTTCGCCGCGACAGCGACCGCGATGCCGTATGCAGTGAGGAAAGCGCCGATAGCGGGCAAAGGGGTGCTTCGCATGCCGAGAAGCTCGGCGATCGGTCCGGCCGCGAACAGATACAGGAGCCCGTTTCCGCCCGTGATGATCGCGTCCAGGACCAGCACCCTCCGCAGGAAGGTGGGCGGGACGGTGGTCGCTTCGACGGCGGTGGCAGGGGAAGTCATGTGGTTCTCCTTGTTCGACGGGATGTTCCGACGAGACCGATTTTGTTGCCGGACGGGGAGTGCCGTCGATTACCTGACAGGTAATGGTCGGGGAATCCGTGTCATCCGCTTGCGCGGACCCTGTTTTCAAGTCGAGCGACGTGCTGTTGGTAATGATGCTTTTCTGTGCCGGTTTCATATACTGTTGGGCATGCGTTCACTGGTTATAATTCGATGACCGATGCGGCATGGTTGGGTGACGATGCGGTTATCGTTCTTGTTCTTGACTCCATATGGAGTAGGTTTCTGCTTGTGAAAGCCTGTCTGCCGGGCGCGATCGTTTCGTTCCATTATTCCGTTACCTTGCCCGGGGCAGAAGATTTGTGATTCTTTCCGTCTCGGAAAGCGGTTCGGGTGCCATAGAGTCGGCTCCTCCAAGTGTCGTTGTCGTGGGGGAGAAGGGATCGCAGATGCGGAAGCATGCCTTCAGACGTGCGCTCTGTTCGCTGTTGGTCGCAGTGCTGGCGATGTGGGCGAGCCCGGCCATCGCCGTCGCTTCGGCGGCGGGCGACCGGATCTGGGTGCAGTACCTGGCGAAGTCGGATCCGCGCTCGCCCGTCCGCATCGCCGCTTGGCAGGCGCTCCTGTCCAGTGCTCCGGACGCAGCCATCGCGCAGTTCGTCGAAAGTGGCTACGACTACGCCGTAAAGCTTTCCGCTGAACGAAAAGCCCGCAACATGGACTTCGCGAAACGTGTCCTTGCTGCGTTCACCGCCGAGTTCGCGCCAGAGGTGCACAAGGCCGCCGCCTACGCGGTGAACAGCCGGGACGACGCGGATCGGGAGCGCTTCGCCAACGGCGGATTCGAAGCCGCGAAGCTCCGTGACGCCTCGGCGCGGGAAGCTCTGGGCGAACAGGCACAGGCCTTGGTCGAAGCCGACCGGGCTTTCGTTCGCTCCTTGGCCGCCAACGACCCCGGAGCGCAGGTGCGGGTCAGCGCCGCGTACGCGACCCGGGCCGGTGCGAGCGATGGTGATCTCGTCGACTTCTTCGCGGCGGGCTGGGCGTTCGGCGCCCGGCTCGACCTCGAGACGCAAAGGCAGCTCGGAGCGGACAACGACATGCGGTGGCGTGCGGCCCTCAACCGGCTCGTCGAGGAGGCCGCGGCCGCGGAGAAGGCCGCGCGCGAAGCGTCGGACGAGATGGCCGAGCAGGCCAAGGCCGCGGCCGTCCGGGCCTGGCAGACGGTGGGCGAGCAGACGGCGCCGGGCCGCTCCTACTGGGGCGACGCCCAGTGGTACGCCGAACAGCAAGCCGCGAACTGGGCGGCGGTCTACGCGGCCGCCGTCGCCGCGGCCGGGCCGAACTGGGCGGCGATTGTCACGCCCGCGCAGTCAAGTCAGTCCTCATGGGACGCCGAACGGACCGCTGCGGCGCAGCAGGCGCAGTACTGGAACGACTTGCTCCAGCAGGCGCGTGACGGCGAACAGCGCGTTCGGGACGAACGCTGAAGAACTCTCTGCCCGGCTTTGATTCCGCATTCAGATCGAGGGGGATGTCTTGGTGCGCGCGCGAAGAATCTTGATCACGCTCCTGATCTTCACCGTTTTCGCCGGTCTCGTTCAGCCCGGCGTCGCGACGGGCTCGCCGTCCGTCGGCAGCTTGGCCGAACCGCCGCCGGTGAACACGGCGCCCCGGCCGATGCCGGCGGATCCCTACCGGGAGTGGGAGGGCGGTACGGGCGTTCCCGATTGGGGCGATCCCCGGCTGCGTCAGATCGTCGTCGACAACGCGGAACTCGCCGAGGACAAGGAAGTCCGCGATGCCGCGACAGCCGCCCTGGACGCGGGGGGCACCGCGGCGATCATGGAGTTCCTCGACCGGGGTCTTCCCGCGGCCAGGGCGCGCGCGGCCGACCGCAAGGCGGCGGAAGCCCGGAAGGACCTGGAGGACGTCCGGGCCCTGCGCGGTACCGGCGGACCATACTTCAACGCCGAGGTCGAGCGGGTTCTCGCCGGCTCCGATTCGGACCGCAAGTTGTTCTTGGCGTACGGCGCGGATGTCGCCCGCCAGCGGGATGATCAGGCCGCGCAGAGCGCGGAGCAGGCGGTCGCGGCGAACCGCGCGAAGCTGCAGGCCCTGCTCGGGGTGGCGGGTCCCGAGGTCAAGCGAGCCGCCCAGGCCGCTCTGGACGCGGGCGACGCGGCGGTCACGGAGTTCTTCAAGACCGGCTATCTGGTCGCGGCGAAGGCCGATGCCGAAGCGCGTGAGCAGTTCCTGAGAGATCAGGAAGCGCGCGAAAAGGCCGCGGAAGAGCTGTCGGAGCTGGCGCGGAAGGCGGCACGGGCGGCGCAGGCGCGACGGCTTCTCCTCGAGGCGCACGGCAACGGAGTCCGCGCGCTGGAGAAATCCTCGAACGCGCTGATCTCGGCCGGTACGGAAGCACGTCGTGCCGCGCAGATCCTCGCCGCCAACGCGGCGGGCGGGCAGCACCCGCTGAACGCGTTCAACGAGGTCAAGGCCGAGGTGGCCCGCCAGCTCGGCCTTGCGCGTCAAGCCGCAACCGACGCGCAGGCGGCCTCTGCGTCCGCGCAGGTCCAAGCGACCGTCCTGGTCGACACCGGGTTGACCTACGGGGTCCAGTGGGCGCAGATGGCGAGCGCCATGGCCGAGGCCGCCCGCGCCGCGGTCTCCGCGTCGGAGACGGCCCAGCACGCCATCGAAGCCACGGCGTTCACCGATCAAGCACGGGACGCGCAGGAAAAGGCCGCGCGCCACGCGGAAGAGGCGAAGAAGTGGCGGGAGCACGCCGAACAACACGCCCGGACGGCCGCCCAGATCGCGGAAGCCGCCCGGGTACAGGCTGAAGCCGCGAAGGACGCCGCGCTCCGGACCAAGACGGCTCGCCACGCGGCCGAAGCCGCCGAAACCCGGGCATGGCAGGCGGCGGAACGGACCCGCGACGCGCGGATCACCGCCGAACGTGAGGCCGCCAACGCCGCGGCCGCCCGCGCCGTCGCCGAACGGGAGCGGGCGGCCGCCGCGAGCGCACGCGGCAGAGCGGAGCAGCAGGCCGCCGTCGCCAAGAGCGCCCGCCGTGAGGCGGATCGGCAGGCCGGGATCGCCGCGGAGGCACGCCGCGGAGCCGTGGCGGCCGACGGCCTCGCCGCGACCGCCGAAACCAACGCGAAGACCGAAGAACGCCTGGCCGCGGAATCAAGAGACAAGGCCTACGCGGCCGAACGGGATCAGCGAGCCGCCGACGCCCGCGCGGCCGCGCTCGACGCCACCGCCGCGGCGGCCCGTGGCGGACCCCACGCGGACACGGCCCAGAACGCCGCGAACCAGGCTCGTCTCGACGCGGACACGGCCAGGGGAGCCGCGGGTGCGGCTCGTAACTCGGCGAACGTGGCGACCGGCGCCGCCGCCGGAGCACGGGCGGCCGCGACGGAAGCGACCCGGCATGCCGCCCGCGCCCGCGCGGCCGCCGAACAGGCGGCGGCGGCCGCCGCCAGGGCGAACGCGGCCGCGAGCAAGGCCGAATCGGAAGCCGCGGCCACCCATCTGGCCGCGATGCAGGCCAACGCGGCCGCGTCCGACGCGACGTTCAACGAGACGAAGGCGGCCGAGGCCGCCCGTACCGCGCAATCGCTCGCCCAGCAGGCCGCTTCCGAGGCCATGAACGCTCTCTGGTCGGCGCAGCGCACCAAGGCGGAAGCGGACGCCGCGGCGGCGGAATCGGTTTCCGCCGCGACTCAAGCGGGCTTGGCGGTCCAGGCGGCGACAGCGGCCCGGTCTTCCTCGAAGGCGATCACCGATCCGGCGAACACCGCGATCACCGTCGCCGCCCCCTTCAGCGGGACGGATCTCGACGCCGACTTCGTCCTGCTCGTGGCCAACCAGGCCAAGGCCGTCGGTGCCGAACAAGCCGCGGCCGCGCAGAAGCGGGCCACCGAAGCCCTTGATGCCGCGCGGCTGGCGCAGGAAGCGGCCGATCGCGCGGCGGGCGAAGTCAAGCCGGCTTTCGATGCGGCCGCCGCGGCCGCGAGATCCTCGGCCACGGCCGCGAAGTCGGCCGCGGAGGCGCAACAAGCCGCAGCCGACGCGGCAGCGGACGGGGCCGCGGCCCGGGCCGCCGCCGCCAGGGCCAACGACGCGGACGCCCAGGCGCGCGAAGACGCGCGTAAGGCTCGTGCCGCCGCGAACGCGGCGAACAACGACGCCGCGATCGCCGGGCGTAACGCCGCCGCGGCCGAACGGGACGCCGCGGCGGCCCGTTCCGCGGCGAGCAAGGCCGAGATCGACGCGGCCGCCGCTCGGGACGCGGCAGGTCGGGCCGAGACCGACGCGACAGCCGCCGAGGCGGCTGCCCAGAGTGCACAGCAGCACGCCGACAACGCCGTCGAGGCCGCGCGGAACGCGCTGGCGAGCGCCGTCGAAGCCGGGAAAGCGGCGGACCGGGCGGAAGAAGCGCAACGTCAGCGGGAAAACGCCCAGCGGGCGGAGAAGGCAGGCAACGTCGAGGCCGGTCTTCCGGGGCTCACGCCGGAAGAAGCAGAGACGCTCGACGATCTGTGCGAGGGCAACGCCGACTGTATCGCCCAGTACGAGCAGGCTCGAGGCGATGCGAACAAGACGATTCTCCAGTTCTTGCAGGAGAACGGCGCCGACGTCCTCCTGGAGATAATCGGGGTCAACGACGCCAAGAAGTGCTTCGGCGAAGGCGACATCGCGGCCTGCCTGTGGACCTTCATCAACGCGGCCTCGCTGGCGGCACTCATCGTGAAGCTTCCCCAACTCGGTGCGGCCATGGTCCGGGTAGGAATTTCACTGGACAAATTCCTCACCGCCTCGTCCGCGGGCGTGAAGGCCGTCGGCGCGGCCCAGGTGACCCTCAACGCGGTAAAGGCTTGCCTGACCGGGAAGCCCAACAGTTTCGCACCGGAAACCCCGGTCCTGCTGGCCGGCGGCTCGCGGAAGCCCATCAGGTCGGTCGTCGTCGGGGACTCCGTTGTCGCGACCGACACCAAGAGCGCGCGTACGGAGCCGCACACGGTCACCGACGTGATCGTCGGCCGCGGGGTGAAGAACCTCGTGGAGATCGGAATCGACGCGGCCGGAGACCGGGTCGTCGCCACGGACCGGCATCCGTTCTGGTCCCCTGGGCGAAGGCAATGGATCAACGCCGGCGACTTGACCACCGGAGAAACACTGCGTGACGCGAGCGGTGGGGTGCATCGAGTTTCTTCGACCCGCGCGTGGACCGAAGTGCACGAAGTCTACAACCTCACAGTGGACCAGGTTCACACCTTCTATGTCTTCTCGGGCGGCACCTCACTGTTGGCACACAACAGCAGCGCCTGTGAAGAACTGCTCGAGCAGGCGTCGGAAATCATCAAAGGTCCAGCCAAAGATCCGCAGAAGATCTTCATCAAGGACAAGCATCTGATCAACGATGGTCGCAACTTCGCCAAGTTCAACGTTGCCACGGTTGACGAGGCAAGGGCACTCGTGGCGGAGGGATTGAACAAGCCGGGTCTGGTATTCCGGAAACAGGACGACGGCCACTTCCTGGCATATGTCGACATGGGGAGGGAAATTGGACAAAACGGGCGCTCGGTAATTAAGATGGTAGTCGGCAAGGATGGGGAAATAATCACCACGCATCCTGTTCATGCTATTCCACCGGCGTAGCGAGGAGTGGTTTCGTTGAGGCTCGAGTTCACCGGACTGGGGGCGCCGGAGCTGAAGGGTTCCAGTAAGGCGCACGTCTTCGTCGACGTCGAGGCCGACGTGACCATTCTCGACGATGGTCGAGAGTTCTGGTGGGAAGCGTCCTTCCCGGTGGTGGAGCTTGTGGTCGCGTTGTGGGAGTGGAAAAAGACGTCTTCGGTGATGCGGAAGAATTTCGAGTTCGTTTCACTGTCCTTGGAGGATCGCTGGCGAGTGAGAATCGTCAGGCTCGATTCGATGTGGCGACTCGCGGAAGACGGCGCCGGGAAAACCGCTTACGGGTCACCCTTGAGTGTGGGTGAAGTGGATGCGGAGATAGACAGGTTTGCACTGGAACTGCGAAAGGCGTGTATCGATATTTTCGGGGCCTGGATCGAGGAATTTCTGCCGCCGGTGCGCGAGTAGCGATGTTGAACTGTCCAAGGATTGCGTGATGAACGAGGAAATGATGAGAAAAAGACCTGGTGTGTTTTCGAAAATATTGACGGTCGTCGCTGCGGGCGCTGTGCTGTCCAGCCTTGCGGCTGCCCCCGCCGCGGCGGGGGCAGGGGCGGAAACCCCGACGCAGGCGACTGCCGCGGCTGCGGCGGTGCCGGAGTCGACGTTGGAAGAAAAGGTCCGGGCCGCGGCTGTGCTGGGGATCGTCGCCGGGGACGACCTGCTCATCCTCAATGACCGCAACTTCGTCATCGCGCTGTGGCGCAAGGCAACAGGTGCGGAAGTGCGCGCGTCGGCCGAGCTGGCGTTCGCGGGGACGGAACTCGAGTGCACGCAGTGGATCAAGACGGGCATCCACGAGGCGAAGAGACGGGACGACGTCAAGGAGATCCAAGACGCCGAGGTGGCGCGTCAAGCCCGTGAGCTGAAGCAGCGTGCGGCGGCCACGATCGGGGTGGTCGCCGAACCCGAGCTTCTCATCCAAAGCTACAAGGACTTCGTTTTCGCCCTGTGGCAGCGGGCGACCGGTCCCAAAGTGAAGGCTGCCGCGCTGACCGCCTTTGGCGCCGACGAGGCGGCGCAGAAGACCTTCCTGCTCACCGGTATCGGCATGGCTCACGCACAGGACCAGCAGGACGCGATCGACGCGGACAAGGAAGCCACCGAAGCCGAGAAGGCGCGGTTGGCGGCTCGGAACGCGAAGGCCAACGCGGCCGCCGTGCTCGGGATTGTCGCGACGGAAAGCCTGCTCGTACTTTCGAATGACAACTTCGTCCGGGAGATCTGGAACCGGGCGGTCGCCGGGTCGGAAGTCGCCGTCGCGGCCGAGCGCGCTCTGCGCAGCAGCAATTCCGCGGACTGGAAAGCCTATATCGACACGGGTATCTATGCGGCCAACAAGCGAGACCTCGAGATCGCCCTTCAGAAGAAGACAGAGGCCGACCGCAAGCGTCTGCAAGAACTCAAGGTCCGCGCCGAAAACAGTGGCGTTCATCCCATGCTCGCCTGGGCGGCGGGCAACGCGCTTGCCGGGGATTACCAGGCGGTCGACCGGTTCCTGCGCATCGGACAGTACGAGGACTGGGTTCTCCACCAGTCGCTGCAGGCGGACACGGACGGCGTCAGGGGAGCCTACGTGCGTGGACCGCAGGGGGGCCAAGCGGTGATCGCCTTCGGGAATCCGGCACCGCAGCCGGGTGAAGGTGCTGACGCGACCTGGAAGGTGGTCCCAGGGCTGGCGGACTTCGGATGTCATTCCTTCGAGTCGGTCACCAAGCCGGGTAACTACCTGCGACAGCTCGACTTCAAGGTACTCATCGTGCCCAGCGATGGCACGGATCGGTTCCGCACAGACGCGACGTGGTGCAGTCGCACCGAATCCGGTGCTGTGGCCCTGGAGGCGAAGGGGGCACCTGGCCGGTTCCTCCGTCACTACAACGGTCGGATGTGGGCCGCCAACGGCAGCGGTGCGAATGTGTTCGACGCGCCGGCCAACTACGGGATCGATCGGCTTTGGCGAGTCCACGGTGGGAACCCGAGCACCTCGGCGATCCAGCGCCGCTGGTTGAACGACAGTGACATTCGCGCCCGGATCGGCGACCCTGTGGCGGACGAGAAGACCGAGGGCGCGATCCGATACCGCGACTATCAGAACGGGCGCCTGACCTGGACCGCGACGATCGGCGTGAAGCATATGGAAGGCTATATCTACGGTAAGTACATCACGGAGGACGGACTGCACCACTGGGCGTTCGGGGCACCAACCACGGACGAAACCGCAACCCCGGACAGGATCGGTCGATTCAATCACTTCGCAGGCGGTGGCTCCATCTACTGGACCTCCGCCACGGGGCCGCACCTGATCTACGGCGGTATCAAGGGGCGGTGGAAAGACCTCGGCTGGGAGGGTTCCTACCTCGGCTACCCCACGTCCAGCGAAATGGACGTACCAGGCGGCCGGTGCAGCAACTTCCAGCACGGGTCCATCTTCTACAACTCCGCTACCGGTGTTTCGAGCGATCGATCCACTCCGTGCAGGCCGTAGCGGAGTGAGGTAGTCCGAGCCCGAAGCGGTGAACAGGGCGTACTGCTCGCTTTGTTCACCGCTTCGCGGGAGTGCGTTTGTGCATGCTGGACAGCAGGTCGCGGCGACGTCGGGCGAGACAGATCAGGGCGGCGATTGTCGTCGAAGCCGACGAGCGCGTCCGGCTCGCCCAGGCCACGCCGTCGACGTTGAGATGATGCAGAGTCTGGGGTAGACGGCGTCGGCATCGGCAATGACGTAGGCGTCACATGCCTTGGTTCTGACGTCGCCGGGGCAGAGATCGCGATCCGTCGCATCGCCGGTCCGGGCAGTCAGGCCACGTTGCACACCCGCCCGCCCGCGCGGGTGTGCACGGCCCGGCGGCGCCGACCGTGGCGGGCTGGTCCACGACCACCAGGGCGGGGCTGTGAACGGCGAGTTTGTCGAACATCGCCCGCGGCTCTGGCTCGGTGATCGGGCAGCGGCGCGTCATGTAGCCGCTTACCGACCGGGCCCAGCCTGGTCACGCTCGCGCCGATCAGCCCCATGACCTCACTTCTCCGTACCGGTGGTCCTTCGCGCATCGTGCACATGGGTCATGGCCTCGCGGTCCGGCACCGGGAGCCACTGCCGCTCCGGATCGAAGGGCCGGTAGGCGGAACGGGCGTGCTCGATCAGCAGCGGCAACGTGGGATGCCGGTTGTCGTGCCGCCACAGCAGGGAGAACGGGTACATCGGCGTCGGATCGACGAGCGGGATCTGGACGACGTCCGGATGCCAGGGCACGTGCATCTTCGCGCCGACGAACCCCAGGCGGTCCTTCGACCGGCCGATCACCTCGATGTGGTGTTCGAGCCCGAAGTTCGGTCCGTCGGTGTCGACCAGGATGCCGAACGCCGGGCACAGTTCCGCCCAGAACTCCACCCATTCGCCGGCCTGCGCGTTGTAGGGCATCCAGGCGGTCAGGCCGTCGAGTTCCGCCATCGCGACTTTTCGTCGCCGTGCGAGCGGGTGCCGCCGTCCGACCAGCAGGTTCACCGGTTCCAAATAGGCGGGCGTGCGGCCGATCCCCGGATCCGGCACGGTGCTGACACGGGCGAAGGCGGCGTCGACGGACTCGGGCAGCATCGGCCGGCGTACCGCGCCCAGCCCGGGTGTGACGAGTTCCAGCTCGTCGTCGTGGTCGGCGTGGAACGCCCGGATGACCTCCATGGTCGCCAGCCGCGTGCCGAGGACGTCGACGCGCAAGGGACGCCGCCTGCCCTGAAGGCGTTCGACGGCTTGGTCCGCGAGGCTGATCAGCGCCCGGGCGTGCTTGAGGAACTCTTCACCGTCGTCGGTCGGCTCGGCGCCTCCGCGCGTTCGCGACAGCAGCCGCACGCCGAGATCGGTTTCGAGTTTGGCGACGCGTTTGGAGACCGCCTGCTGGCTCATCTCCAGCCGGATCGCGGCCTCGCTGAAGTACCGGTCTTCGGCCACCGCGACGAACGCGCGCACCGCGCCCAGGTCCAGCTCCATAGTGCTCCTCTACAACTCGTGGTTGTCGCCTATCGCGTGTCGCTTGTTGGACAACGTCGGCCCGACACCGGTCAAATCACCGCGTCAGACCGGAATTGTACAACCGTAGGGAGTGGCCGGTGGACTCCTTCGTGCACCTGCACGTTCATACCGAGTACTCGATGCTCGACGGCGCCGCCAAGATCGCGCCCCTGTTCGCCGAGGCACAGCGGCTCGGCATGCCCGCGGTGGGCATGACCGACCACGGCAACATGTACGGCGCGGACGAGTTCTACCGGCAGTCCGTCCAGGCAGGGCTCAAACCGGTGATCGGCATCGAGGCCTACCTCGCGCCTGAGTCCCGCTTCCACAAGAAACCGGTGTTCTGGGGACGGCGTGGCGACGGCGGTGACGTCTCCGGCGGTGGCGCGTACACGCATATGACCATGCTGGCGGAGAACGCGACCGGGTTGCGGAACCTGTTCAAGCTGTCCTCGCTGGCCAGTCTGGAGGGCTATTACCGCAAACCCCGGATGGATCGCGAACTCCTCGCCCGGCACCACGAAGGTGTCATCGCCACCACCGGATGCCCGTCGGGCGAGGTGCAGACCAGGCTCCGGCTCGGCCAACCCGGCGAGGCGATCCAGGCGGCTTCGGACTATCGCGACATCTTCGGCGCGGACGACTTCTTCCTCGAACTGATGGATCACGGGCTTCCGATCGAGCGGTCCGTGCGGGACGGGTTGCTGGACATCGGGCGCAGGCTGGGGCTGAAATCGTTGGCCACCAATGATTCGCACTACGTCACCCAGGATCAGGCTTCGGCGCATTCGGCACTGCTGTGCGTCCAGTCGGGCAAGACGCTCGACGATCCCGGCCGATTCAAGTTCGACGGCGACGGCTACTACCTCAAATCCGCCGAGGAGATGCGGGAATACTGGGACACGGAAGTCCCGGGAGCGGCGGATTCCACGCTGCTCATCGCCGAACGGGTCGAGCCTTACGACGACGTCTACCGGCACGTCGATCGCATGCCGGTCTTCGAGGTTCCTGAAGGACACGACGAGGAGTCCTGGCTGCGCGAGGAGGTCGCGGCCGGACTGCGCCGCCGTCTGCCGGACGGTGTCCCCGAGGCGTACCTCGCCCGCGCAGACTTCGAGATCGGCGTGATCGCCGACAAGGGCTTCCCGGCGTACTTCCTGATCACCGCCGACCTGATGAACCACGCCCGCCGCGTCGGCATCCGGGTCGGGCCCGGCCGCGGTTCGGCGGCAGGCTCGCTCGTGGCGTACGCGCTCGGCATCACGAATCTGGACCCGATCGACCTCGGGTTACTCTTCGAACGGTTCCTCAACCCGGAGCGGGTCTCCATGCCGGACATCGACATGGACTTCGACGACCGGCGGCGCGGCGAGATGATCCGGTACGCCACCGACAAGTACGGCGCCGAGCACGTCGCCCAGGTGATCACCTTCGGCACCATCAAGACGAAGGCGGCCATCAAAGATGCCGCTCGCGTCCACTACGGACAGAGCGGGTACGCGATCGCCGACCGGATCTCGAAAGCGCTTCCGCCGCCCGTCGCCGCGAAGGACATTCCGCTCGCCGGGATCGTCGAACCGGACCACGAACGGTACGCCGAAGCGGCGGAGGTCCGCGCTCTGCTGGAAGGCGACGGCGAGGCGGCCAAGATCTTCGAGACCGCGCGGGGCCTCGAAGGGCTGATCCGCAACGCCGGTGTCCACGCCTGCGCGGTCATCATGTCGAGTGAACCGCTGCTGGACGCGATCCCCTTGTGGCGGCGGGACGACGGCGCGGTCATCACCGGCTGGGACTATCCCTCGTGCGAGGCCATCGGCCTGCTGAAGATGGACTTCCTCGGCCTGCGGAACCTCACCGTCATCGGTGACGCGCTCGACAACATCAAGGCCAATCGCGGCGAAGAGATCGATCTCGACACGCTCGGCGTCGAGGATCCGGCGACCTACGAACTGCTCGCCCGCGGCGACAGCCTCGGCGTCTTCCAGCTCGACGGCGGGGCGATGCGGGATCTGCTTCGCCGCATGGGGCCGACCGGTTTCGGCGACATCATCGCGGTGAACGCCCTGTACCGGCCGGGTCCCATCGCGATGAACACGCACAACAACTACGCGGACCGCAAGAACGGAAGGCAGCCGATCGAGTCGATCCATCCCGAGCTCGCCGGGCCGCTGCGCGAGATCCTGGCCGAGACCCACGGCCTGATCGTGTACCAGGAACAGATCATGCGGATCGCGCGCGACGTCGCCGGCTATTCCATGGGCCGCGCCGACGTGTTGCGCAAGGCAATGGGCAAGAAGAAGAAAGAAGTACTGGAGAAGGAGTTCGAGGGCTTCCGTGACGGCATGCTCGCCAACGGCTTCTCCTCCGCGGCCGTGCAGGCGCTTTGGGACGCGATCCTGCCGTTCGCCGGCTACGCCTTCAACAAGTCCCACGCCGCCGGCTACGGCCTGGTCGGCTATTGGACCGCCTACCTGAAGGCAAATTACCCCGCCGAGTACATGGCGGGTCTGCTGACTTCGGTGGGGGACAACAAGGACAAATCGGCGGTCTACCTTTCGGAATGCCGACGGCTGGGGATCAAGGTGCTGCCGCCGGACGTCAACGAATCAGGGCTGCGGTTCGCCGCGGTGGGGGACGCGATCCGGTTCGGGCTGGGCGCGGTGCGCAACGTCGGTGCGAACGTCGTCGACTCGATCATCAAGACGCGGCGGGAGAACGGGAAGTACGCGTCGTTCACCGACTTCCTCGACAAGTCGGAACTGGTGGCCTGCAACAAACGTGTCATCGAATCCCTGGCCAAGGCCGGCGCGTTCGACTCGCTCGGGCATACGCGGCTTTCTGTCCAGCGGGTGCATGAGGAGGCGGTGGACGCCGTGGTGCCACTGAAGCGCAAGCAGGCGATGGGCCAGTTCGACCTCTTCGGTCCGAGCGAGGAAAGCGACGAGAGCACCTCGCCGCTCGCGCACCTCAAGCTCGGCGTCGAGGAGTGGCCCCGTAAGGAACTGCTCGCGCACGAACGGGAGATGCTCGGGCTGTACGTGTCCGCGCATCCGCTCGACGGGGCCGAGCACGTCCTGCGGGCGCACGCGCCCCGCCCGGTCGCGGCGATCCTCGACAATCCACCGCGCGAAGGGGAACTGGTCGTCGCCGGGCTCATCACGTCGTTGGAACGGCGGGTGAACAAGAAGGGCGAGCCGTGGGCGATCTGCACGATCGAGGATCTGGACGCCGCGCTCGAAGTGCTGTTCTTTCCCAAGGCGTACGCGCTTTTCGCGGCGGACCTGGTCGAGGACAACGCCGTCCGCGTCAGCGGCCGGGTCAACTGGCGGGAGGACAAGATGTCACTGTTCGGTGGCGGCCTCGTGCCGCTCGATCTCTCCGCGGCGGGCGACGGGGAACCACCACTGACCCTGCACGCGACGGCCGAGCGGCTGACCGAGGACGCGGTCCTCGAACTGAAACGGACTTTGCTGGCACACAAAGGACAAACGCCGGTCCGGGTGAAGCTCGCCGAAAGGTGGTACGCGCTCGACGACTACCCCGTCCTCGTGAGTTCGACGCTCCTGGGCGAGGTGAAATCCATTCCCGGCATCACGCCGCGTGCCGCGGGGTCCTGAGCTGCCCGATCTCCGACACGTTCTTCAGCAGGTCGGCGTCGATCAGCTTGTCCAGCCCGCCCGCCATCCCTCGCGAAGTCCAGCAAGCCAGGAGATGGCGGCTTCCGCGCCTGGCCAGTTGATTTCCGTGCGCTCGCGCGGGGCGACCACGAGCGCGTCCCATCCTGCCATCAAGTACACCGGTGGGACGGCGAAGACCTACCTCTGGCGGCGCAGTGCGCAGAACGGGTGTCTCCGGCTTATTCTGTGTCGCGACCAGCCTCGAAGCCGGATGATATCAAAAAGGTTATCAATAGGGCGATATCAGGAATCGAGTAAAGGCTGGACGGGCGGGCCTGCGGAGGGCAACCTTGCCTGAAGGCCCTGTGTGCTGACACCTGGACGCATCATATTCACCAAGCTGGGATGCGGGTTTCGACGCGTTGGGAAACATTGGTGTATTCGCTGACCGAAAAGGGAAGTATGAAAAAGAGGGTCGTTATATTCATCTGCGTGCTGGCCGCGTTCTTCGGGGTCGGTGCGCCACCGGCTTGGTCCGCTCCCGGGGGTGGAGTGTCGGTCTCGGCGGACCTGACGGAGAAGTGCTTGTACATCGAGGGGAACTGGCTCTGCATCAGGCTCCCGGGCAGTCGTGGTCAGCAGAGCTACCTCAGTGTCCGATACGAAAAGAATGTGGGGGAGCGGCGAATTATCCAGTTCTGGGTGGTCAAACCCGGCCAGACCCAGTGGAGTGGGTTGCAGACGCAGATTGTTCAGCCCGTCCAGGTGGCCCAAGGGGGAATGCCTGAGAAAGTGAAGGCCGGCTGCTACAACGCGAAGATGTTCGTCAGCGATGTAGGGTGGTACTACACCGGCTGCCTCGAGAAGTAGTCGAGGCTTCAGCCTCCTGGAGCGGTCGGCGGGTCGACTCATCGGTCGGCAGTGTTCGCGAAAGAACCTGGTGAACACTGCCGACCGAAGATTTGCTCGGATCTGAGCACGACGCTGACGCTGGAAATGACGGCCGCGTTGACAGTCGCAAGCGTTCCCACGCAGCCGCAGGTAGGGCACCCGCCAGGGACGATGCTCGGTGAGGCCCTTTTTGATCGCGTTGCGGTGTGACTGATCGCGGCAGAGCCTTGAGTTCGGCGGGAGACGGTAAGGGCAACGCCGGCCCGGCCGCGGACATCTTGTCCATCGGGCAGCGCGTCGGTGCCGGTGAACAGCTCATTCATGGTAGCTGGTCGTCCACCAGCGCGGCGACAAGCCGCAGGAACTCCACGGTGGCCCCGGCCCTCGCCCGTGTCCAGGACCGACGTTCTACCGGGCCCGCTCCGGGCGTGCACCGTCCGCGGGTGCCAGCCGGTGGTACTTGCCTCGGTCGGCGGGTCGACCGAGGCAGTGCCTCGAACCAGGCCCGGGTGGGCTATCGGCGCTCGTTCAGTACGGCGAGCAAGGTGTCCGTGGACTGCACATCGGACAGCGTCGGCCCGTTGGTGAAGCGAAAGACCGGTGTCGATTCGATGCCGAGTTCGCGGCCGTGCGCGAGTGCGCCTCGTAATTCTTCCGCGCTGACTCCTGTCGGCTCCACCCCGGTGTCAGCCGCGAGACGCGTGAGTTCGGCCTGGTCGGACAGGTGCACGCCCTCGGCGAAGTATGCCCGAAAGAGGCGTTCCGCCATGGCTTCTCCGCGGCCTTGGGACACTGCTTGCAGCAGTAGCCGATGCGCCTCGAACGTGTTGGTGAACCATGCCTTTCGGAAGTTGAACACCAGACCCTCGGCCGCGCCGAGAGTGGTGTCGTCGGCGATCGCTCGTGCGGCTTGTTCGCCACGTTCTCGCTTGTGCAGGTCGAAGTGCGTTCCTCCGTCAAGTGGTGCGTCGGGGCGTAGTTGGAATGGCTGAAACCGGATTTCGACTATGCCCCCGTTGGCTCGGTAGCGACTGGCGGCGTGTTGGAGCCGCGTGAAGCCAAGGTAGGAGCCGGCGCAGACGAAGTCGAGGACTATCTCGACGGTTCGAGTTTCTGACATGGTTTTCCTCAGTTCCGAGTTCGTGGGTTACCAGGGGAGGGGGCCGGCGTTGCCGTAGAAGCCGCCCGTCGGACCGTCTTTGTCGATGGAGGCCATGGCGACGATCACGGCTGCGCCCTCCGTGACGGTCCCGGCCCCCGGCCGCGCTATCTGCTGTGGATCGGAGTCGGTGAGCCCGGGATCCACCGTGTTGATCCGCATCTGGGGATAGGCGTGGGCGTACTGCACCGTGACCATGTTGAGCGCGGCTTTGGCCGAGCCGTAATCCACCGAAGGCACCCACACCGGTACTTCCGCGGGGTAGCCGGTCGGGTCCACCGCCGCGGCGATCGATCCCAACCCACTGCTCACGTTGACCACGACAGGGTTGTCGCTGGCACCCAACAGGGGTCTGAACGCGTACATCATCCGAACGACGCCGAAAACGTTGGTGTCATAGACGGACAGCATGTCCTCGGCCGTGATTTCGGCGGCTGCTTGCCGAGATCCGAAGATGCCGGCGTTGTTGACGAGCACGTCCAGCCGCCCGACGTCCTCTCCGATCCGCTTCGCGGCGGCGATGACCGACTCGTCGCTGGTCACGTCGATCTGAATCATGCGACCGCCGATACGCCGCACGGCCTCGGTGCCGCGCTCCGGGTCGCGGGCGCCCAGGTAAACCTCATGACCGGCCGCTATGAGCAGGCGCGCGGTCTCCAGGCCAAGGCCGCGGTTCGCGCCGGTGATCAGTGTTGTGGTCATGCGCCCAGCCTGCCGCTGTTCAGCGAACTGGGGGAGTACGAGTATTTCCTAGGAAAAGCAGTACTAGGTTCAGGCCGCCGATCGGTCAGTCCATACTTGACAGGTGAACAAGGCTGTGGAGCTGGGCCACGCGTTACGAACCTGGCGAGACAGACTCGACCCGACGGCTGTCAGCGTCCCCGCGGGCCGCAACAGGCGCGCACCCGGCCTGCGGCGTGAGGAACTCGCGATGCTCGCCGGGATCTCGGTCGACTACATCATGCGCCTGGAGCAAGGCCGGGTGGGGATGCCGTCGGTGCAAACCCTGAACGCATTGGCCAGGACGCTGCGGTTGTCCGAGCTGGAACGCCGCCACTTGTTCGTCCTCGCTGGGAAACAACCGCCTAACGGCGGTCAGGTGGCCGCCCGGATCACGCCGAGTGTGCGGCGGCTCATCGACCAGATGCAAGACGTTCCGTTGGGCGTCTACGACGCGATCTGGAACCTGATCGCCTGGAATCGACCCTTCGCCGCTCTGCTGGGTGATCCCTCCGAGGTGCCCGAGCGGGAACGAAACGTGCTTTGGTCGCATTTCCACCGGCGGCCGACCTTGGTCACACACGAACCGTCTCAGGAGATACGTTTCGAGCAGGCTGTCGTAGCCGATCTGCGCGCCGCCACCGTCCTGTACCCGGCCGATACGCGCGTGACCGACCTCGTGGACGAACTGAGCGAAGCCAGTGGCCGATTCGTCGAGCTGTGGAACTCCCATGCGGTAGATGAGCACATCACGTGTACCAAGACCGTCCATCACCCCGAGATCGGTCCGTTGACCGTCGATTGCGATGTCCTTACAGTACCGGGCAACGACCAGCGCGTAGTGGTCTTCACAGCGCCACCCCACACCGAGTCGGCCAGCGAGCTACGCCGGGTCGTATCGACAGAACGCTACCGACGCTCGAAGTAGGCCGGCGCCGCGTTGGCCGATGAGGTCGCACATCGGGACGAGCAGGTCATTGTCGACGCCCTGGCCGGTGCTGGCCCCCGGGATGGCGACTGCTCGTGCCGGGCCGATCGCCGTCCGGATTTCGTGCCCGACCCCGGCGGTGATCACCCGGTCGACAGTCGTCGTTTTGGTCCGTCGAACCGTGGTGAGGAGATCCTGGCATGTCTGATCTGGTCAATGGTCGGACGCTCAGGGGCGGCACGGGGAACACATCGGACCGATGCAACCGGAACGGCCGGTCCGTACGTCCTTCTCGTATGCGAAGACGGTGGCTCTGGAGGACCCCGGTGAAACTGGTGTTGTTCGGTCTGGTGCTCGTGTTCCTGAACGCCTCGTGCGGTCCGCCGGCGTTGGGCGACGCGTTCACGTTCCGCCTGGGCACCTGGACGGTGCTCCCGGACGAAGACCTGCGCCTCGCTTATCTGGCGGTGCTGGACGAGCGGTGCCCGCAAGGGGAAATCTGTGCTTCGGCGGGGCGTGCGATCGTGACGATGTCCTACGCCCTGCCATCGGCGGGCCCGGCGGTGTCGTTCACGATGGACGTGGTCAAGGTTGAGGGGGACACTTTCGGCGGCTACCGGGTCGACTACGCGGATCTCTCGCCCAGCTCGGATTTCCTCACCTTGCGCCTCAGCCGAAGTACGACGTGAAGCTTCCCGGAACTCTGCCATTGTCTACTTAGGACAATGTGTCGTGGAAGATTTCTTACTGCAACCATACTTTGATTCTGCCGGACTCCCGTGCTGCCACGGTCGAGGACGACCATGTTGTGGTTGTCGCAGGCGAGCCGGTCGGCGGACGATCCGGCGAGGTGAACGGATAAGCGGCGCTGACCGCGCTCCACTTCGAGTATGCATAAAGCCAGTTCAGGCGCCATGCCGCCAAGGTGGCCAGGGCTTCCGGATATCAAACTCGACACTCGTCGCTCTGGCTGGTGTGCACTCGAGCCCCTACACGACAGCGCGTTACGCGCATCTGGGAAGCCTCTACCGCCGGGAAGCTTCACCTGAAAGGATGCAATCTCCGCTCAGACGGAATGCTGGGGACGTGGGTGCGGAAGAAGCACTGGCTGGGCCTGGTGCTTTCTGGCGGCCCGGCTTCGGATCGCATTGTGCGGATCGAGGTGAACAGGCGCCCGGCGGCATGTCATGACGACCAGCTGGGCCGACGCGGTATGTATCCACCTCGAAGACGTTGGGGCTCAGGGGCTGCCGCGTTCAGGATCGGTCTGCGTCGGCTCGACGGGTCCCGGGTCGCGTGTGCCGGTGCGTCGGAATCATGGGCAGCCTGACGCGGACCCCGGTGTTTGTGACCCGGTTCGCTGAATGAGAGGCAAGCAGCCGTACAGGTGCCTCGGTGCTGCTGGGGCGGACACGCTGTTCAGCCTTTGGCTCCTCGTGGAGCGGAGCCGAAGACAACCCGCAGGGCAGACCCGATCAGGGGCGTCTGGCGTACCAAGGGCTGAACACGCCGCCACCGTAACGCCAAGCACACGAAGAGCCAGAGCAGGAGACAAATCAACAGGTATCGTGGGCTTCCACCTCCCCGCCGGTGCTCGACCGACACACTGGAGGCGCGTGGCGTGGTCCGGTTGTTGATGACTTCATCCACCGCTCGCGCGAACGCGGGCGAGTTCGCGACCAAGCGGGTGAAGGTTCGGGAGCTGAGCCGTAGCACGGTAACCGGTGTCGCGGCGGACACGGTGGCCGCGCGGAGAGTGCCCTGCTGCAACGAGATCTCTCCGATGAGGCTGCCGGGCCCGAGAGTTGTGGTGAGCTCTCGTCCCCGCCAGACGGTGAGTTGCCCTTCGAGCAGGATGTAGGCGGCGTCGCCAGGAGTTCCCTCTGCTATCAATGGCCACCCTTGAGGAAGGGTCACCTTGTGCCCGTGTCGCAGGACTCTACTGATTTCCTCGGCAGAAAACCGTTGGAAGAACGAAAGATCGGCGATTTCAGCCGGGACCTTGGACTCTTTCATCGAACTGCACCCCTGGGTGTCCTGCTGGTCGGGTGTGTACTGTCCATCGTCGACGCGGCTCTGTCTGCGGGCGGACGCTCGATCTTCGGATGGCAAGGAGAATTTTCCGACGTAGCCCGCCCTTTGCCGAACTGGTGACAGGTAATTCCTTGATGCGGCCTACTCGCTGCCGTTGGGTGTTTTGCCCGGAAGCAGAAGATCGTCTCGCCTCACTTTCCCTGTGGGGTTGCGAGGTATCCGGTCCAGGAACACCACGTCGCGCGGCACTTTGTACCGGGCGAGATGTGCCTTCACGTACTCCTTGATCGTTTCGGTATCCAGATTTTCACCGGGTACGCGTACGACGAACGCCTTGAGTCGCTGGCCGAATTGCTCATCGGGGACCCCCAGGACCGCACACTCCAGCACATCGGCACGCCCTGTGAGCAGGTCTTCGATTTCGCCGGGAAACACGTTCTCCCCGCCGGAAACCACCATGTCGTCGTCGCGACCGTCCACGAACAATCGGCCTTCGGCGTCGAAGTGGCCGATATCGCCTGTGGCCAGGAGCCCGTCGATCCCTTGTTTGGTCCCGCCGCCGGTGTAGCCGTCGAAGGAAAGGGTCGAACCGCTGAAAATCCGGCCCCGCACATCCGGTGCGGTGATTCGCCTGCCGTGCCTGTCATAGAGTCGGATCGTGCAGCCGTGCGGCGGGCGGCCCACTGTTCCCGGCGCTGCCTGCCAGTCCGTGGGAGTGGCGATGCTGACCACGGCGACCTCGGTGGACCCGTACAGGTTGTAGATCACTTCGCCGAATCGCGCGACGGCCCGGTTGCCGAGGTCCGTCGGCAAGGCGGATCCGGACGAAAGGATGATCCGCAAGGCGCCCGTGTCGTACTTGTGCAAGGTCTCTGGCTCCAGGTCCATGATCCGCTGGAGCATGGTGGGCACGGTAACCAGTGCGGTCACCCGGTGCTCCTCCAGGAGTGCCAGTGTCTTCTCCGGGTCGAACCGGCGGTGCAACACCACGGTCGAGCCCAGTGCCATGGCCATGACGAGCTGGGAGAATCCGGTGGCGTGGAACACCGGTGAGGTCAACATGGTGATCTCTCGTGCCCGCAGGGGAACGCGTTCGACGAATTGGGCGGCTGCCAGTGGACTTGCCGTGTTCCGAGGTGCGCCTTTCGGGGTACCTGTGGTGCCGGACGTCAGAAGAACGATCGAGCCGACCGACGGCGGGGCGGGCAGCGGCTCGCGTCCGGAGTGGGCGATCAAGTGCCCGATCGAGCGAACGTCGCCGGGTTCTTCATCGACCCAGCAGAGGAACCTGGGCAGCTTAGCCGGCAGCTCGGACAACAGATCGGTGAACTCCTGGTCGTAGACCACCGCGGACACGCCCTCGCGGCGGGCCACGTCCGCGAGCTGTGGCCCGGCGAACCCGGTGTTCATCAGCAGCAGCTTCGCGCCGAGCTTGGCGGAGGCGATCATGGCCTCGACCAGACCGCGATGGTCTCGGGCCAGTATCGCGATCACCGTGTTCGGCCCGAGCCCGATTTCCTGCCAAGCGCGCGCCAGTGCGGTGGTGCGCGCGTCGAGTTCCCCGTAGGAGAGCGTGCCCGACTCGTCGATGATGGCGGCCGTTCCAGGGGCTCGGCGTGCGAGAACCTGCACCGGGCCGGCGAGGACGCCGACCTTCCGGATGGCGGCCAGCTTCTTCAATCCCCACACCGGCTGGAGCGGCTCGATCAGACCCGCCTGCCGCATGGACTCCACATTGTGAACGGTGTCAACGGAAATACCGATGAACTCTGTCACCCAAGGCACGAATTTCGACACGAGGCCCTAATCGCTGGTGGTCGGTGAAGTCTGATTTCGGTTGGAAATAAATGTGGCTGAAGCCCGGGCAGACATTTCATTGTCGCCGACTCGGCAGCATGTGACTCGGCATCCCTTGGCATGCGTGCCGAGTGAAGGATCGACCACTGGATGTTGTCGTGTCAATGGGAAGGGAAAGAGTTGTCAACCAGAGAATAATTTGCGGGGTGAGCCTTCTGCCGTGCGGCACAAGATCCTCTGCTCAGCCCTCGGCGACGGCGATGAGAGGCAATGTGCCAGTGCCCTGATTCCCCTTCACCGCGGTGGTGGAACCCGCGGTCTCTCTCGGGCGGGCCGTTGAGTCGATCGCCTTCCATACGATCGCCGGCGAGCACGGGACGGAATCGTGATCGGCTGTGTGTCGCGGTGACGACGGCGATCGCGTGCTACTTACGTCGCCGTGTCAGTAGGCGCGTGTGACGAGTGATCCACCGCTACGCCGCTCTGGTGTTGTACCTGACCGGCCTCCGGCACACCGTCGTCCTGGGCAGCGACGTGGTCGACGGTGAGGAGCTCGCCAACGGACCCGTGAGTGTCCTTCACGGTGAAGGAGGACGAGGCACCGACCCTGCGCCCCTAGCGGCCGCATCGTTCACCGAATCGCCATTCAGGCGTATGAGAGCCTGACAAACCACGTAGTCCTCGCCGAAGGTGGTGCCGAGATCGCCAACGACGTCGTCCTGAACCAGGTGCTGGCCGGGTTCGGCGTCGATGACCGCACCGGCGCGATCATCGACGCGGTTCAACGTGACGGCACCTGCTGGCTGGGCGGCACCACCTGGCGTGGTCGTCGCTACCTGCGCATCTCCGTCTCCAACTGGTCGACCACCGAGTCCGACGTCGAGCGCTCGGCCGCGGCGATCCTTCGGGCGGCCGCGGCGAACTGACCGGCTTCAACCGCTGTCACACTTCAGCATGACGGACTTCGTCGCACCACACGTTCGTGGTCTCTTTCGCCGGCCCGGTCACCGTGCCGCGTCCTTGGGCGGAATTGGGTTCGGGTCCCGGTGGTAGACCTTGTTCGTGATGCGCCATGTGTCGTCCTGCTCGGCCAGGACGAACATGTCGGTGAAGGTGTCCGGCCCGTGTTCGAGGACCATCGTCGCGTGGGCGACCGAGCCGTGGCGGCGTAGCACGGTGATGGTGCGGCGCCGGAGGGACTCGTCGCTGGCCGGTGTGCCGTGGAAGTTGCGGCAGTAGTCCTCGAGGTTCCACGAAACGAACTCGCCGGCCCGCGTGCCCTCCACGTGCGCGGTGGGTCGGAACGCGTCGTGGAAGTGCGCGGGGTCGCCGGTGGCGTGGCCGCGGGCATAGGCGATCAGTGGCGCGAGCAGGGCGGCGTCGCGGGGCACCGTCGGAGCGGCATCCAGGCGGCTGCTCGGGTCGACCGGCCAGGTCCCGGAGACCCCCAGACTCGCGGCGACTGCCCCGATGTCGGCGTCATCGCGTGTGCCCGCGGCGCGCAGGTCCTCCAGCAGCGACCGGCTCAGCGGGTCGATGGTGCACAGCAACTCGATGTCCTTGGTCAGAGTGGCAGCAGAGAACTCCGTGTGGGCCGCGGCACCATCCAGCCACCGTCGCTTGGCGACAGCCAGCCCACCCAGGGACGTGTGCGCCAGGACGTCGAGCTGCAGCTCACGATCCAGTCCTGCCCGCAGACCGCGTGCGACGACATCGCCGAGCGCGACCACGGTCACCGCCAGCGCGCTGTTGGCCACCAGCTTGATCGTCGCGGCCGTCATGGTGTCGCCGCAGGGCACGATCTGACCAAGTGTCGTCAGCGGCTCAGGGACCCCGGCCGCCCCGGCCAGCAGAGTCAACGTGCCTGCCTCGGCCGCGGGGACCGATCCCAGGACCGGGCAGTGCAGGTAGCCGTGCCCGTGCTCGGTGACCAGCCGTTCCAGTGCGTCAGCCTCCCACGCCGAGATCGTCGAGGTGTTCACCACCACACAACCTGCCGGCAGGTCATCGAGGCAGGAGGCGACCACCTCGGCGCACGCCTCTCCGTCGAACAGTGCGAGCAGCACGACGTCTGCCTCGCGCACCGCATCGCCCGGCTTGTCCGCGACGGACACGCCCTCCGGTGGCACCGATCGACGGGACCAACCGACGACCCGTGGCCCCGTACCGGAAAGCCGACGAGCCATCGCCGAACCCATTCTCCCCAAGCCGAGGACAGCGACTGTGTGCGCAGTTGTCATGGCCGTCAGCTTGGCTATCGTTCGGTCATGCGACAAGCGATGATTTTGTTGAGCAGCTATGCCTGATCCGCATGTCTGGTCAGCGTCACTGGTGCCCTGGTCGACCTTTGTCGAAGTCAGCCGCGCAAGCAGTTTGTCGGCCGCTGCCTCGGTTCTCGGATACACGCAGTCTGCGATCTCCCGGCAGATCGCCGGTCTGGAGCGCGACATCGGCGTGCCACTGGTGTCGCGCGGCGCACGTGGCGTCCGGCTCACCGACGCGGGCACCGCACTCCTGCCGCACGCCCGGCTGATACTGGCCGAAGCCGAACGAGGCCGCCGCGCCGCGACCTCCGCACGGCCGGGAGCCCACCTCGCACTGGGGGCCGTCCCGTCAGCTGCCCTCGGCTTCGTCCCCGCGGTGTTGCGCGGGCTGGCCGATCCACCGCCCTGGACGATGCTGACCGATCTCACACCGCGGCTCGTCGCGCACGTTGCCGCCGGCGAACTGGACCTTGCCGTCGTCACCGACTCGCCACCCGGACTGCCCGCCACGACAGGAGTGGCGACCAGGCACTTGTTCGACGACGTCATGGGAGTGGTGCTGCCCGCCGACCACCGGCTCGCGCATCGCCGAAGGGTGAGCCTCGCGATGCTCGCTGACGAGCTGTGGATCGAGGACCACCCGGGATCACAGGCGTTGTTGCAGGAACTGGCCGCCCGCCATCACGTCACCGTCCGGGTCGATCGCTCCACTTCCGACCTCATGACCAAGATCGCATTGGTCGCCGCAGGCCACGGCGTGGCCATGGCACCACGGACACTGGCACCGGCGCTGCGAGCGGACGTGCGTTTCGTCGCGCTCACCGCCGCACCGCGCCGCGGCCTCCACGTGGCGACACGCATGGGCCGCGACGACCTCGAACCACTCGTGACGGCTTTGACGCATCCGTGGTGACCACCTTCGTCGACGCGCCGGCGACATCGCTGCCGATCGGTCACGGAGAACGGAGGGGTGTAGTGCTCCCGCCGAAGCAAGACCATGAAGCCCGACTGAAGCCTGCGGACAGAAGAGCTCGTGCACTATTGCGCTCAGGCCGGCGGTTCCATGGAACCGCCATCGACCCGAAGGAGTTCCGATGCGCGTTCATGCAAAACGGGCTGCGACCTTCGGCAGCGCACTTGTCGCCCTGCTGTGCGGTTCAGTACTGGCGGATACGACGGCTGTCGCATCCAGTCCTTCGACTGGGAGCGTCCCATTTTCATTCACTTTCGACATTCAATTCAGTGAGAACACCACCGATTTTAGATAGAATGCTTCCGGCCGGATATGCCTCAGTCTCAAGATGGCCGGAAGCTCCTATCCGGAATATTACAACCGCGACGTCATCGCGAAGTTGTGGCGACATGGCGCTGGTGGTGGGTATACCCAGGTCGGCCCGGCGGCGGCATATCGGGCCGACGGCTCGTATCGTGACCACTGCTGGTCGACGGCTGGCGAGCAAGTTCACCACATCGAGTTATACAAAGAATGGGGAGCGTTCGCGCGTGCGTGGGGTGATGGCCGCATAGAGTCCTAACGGGGCGAACCGTCGATCAATGCTCCGCGGGCTTTCGACATCCGAGTCGGAGTGGTCAGGCGAAGTCGCGGCCGAATAACGCGGCAGTCTCCCCTTCCGCAGGCGGAGATCAACCTGCCATCACACACCAGAATGCGCCGCCCTCGGTGCTCTCCCGGTCGCCACCGGCCGGACGCTCACCTGCGAAATTCTGGTTCGTCCGGACGAGACGGCAGGTCGGTCATTCGCATGTGAAGTGGTGCCAGCCGCTTTGTGTGCCGAATCATCCACCTGATGCGCAGCTTTACCCGATCGTAACGCGTAGAACTGTCGCATACGCACGATACGCGACGCGTAACGGATATGTATGCGGGACATGACCGCGCACCCCCTCGTCATCCGGCGAGCGCGCCGATCAACGGCCAGAGGTCCGCCTGGAGCTATGTGCAACTACCGACGCTATGCCACTCCACACATTATCCGGGGAGCCACCGCTTTCCCGGGATGCAAGCCGGGTTCGTATCATCCTGGGATGAGCAACGAGCTTTTTCGCTTTACGGTCCTCGGGAGCGCGACGCCGTACCCGAGTGCGGACAACCCGTGCTCGGGCTACCTGCTCTCGTACGGCGACACCCGGATCTGGGTGGACGCGGGCAGCGGGACGCTCGGTCCGCTTCAGCGCCACGTGCGGCTCGACGCACTCGACGCGATCTGGATCTCGCACTTGCACGCTGATCACAGCGCGGACCTGCTCACCGCGTACTACGGTTTTCTCTACGCCGACATTCGGCTGCCGGCCCCGATTCCCCTCTACGGCCCGGTGGGGATCGCCGATCGGTTGGCCGGTTTCCTCACCAACACTGCGACTCGGAGCCCGATCGAATCGGCGTTCGCGGTGACCGAGCTGCACGACGGGCACCAGGCGAGGGTCGGCTCGCTCCGGCTCACCAGCAGGGCCGTGGTGCACGGTGTGCCGGCCTTCGCCGTACGGATCGAGGCTGCGGGGAGGTCGCTGGTGTATTCCGGGGACACCGCGCCGTGCCAAGCCCTGACCGAACTGGCCGAGGGGTGTGACGTGCTGCTGTGCGAGGCCGAGAGCGACCAGGTATCGGCCGAGGGCGAGCGAGTGCACCACACGCCCGAGGATGCCGGCGGTACGGCCGCCGCGGCGAGGGCAGGCCAGTTGGTCGTCACGCACGTCGGCCGGTCCCTTACACCGGAGCACGCGGTGGCTCGTGCCTCGACCCGGTTCGACGGGCCAGTCAGCTACGCCGCACCCGGAGGGATCTACTCGATCGGCGAAACCACGACCGCGTCGGTGCGCTGATCGCAACAACTGTCCACATCGGTGACGGTCGGGCTCCCGTGGTTGTGTCGTCAGGTTGCTACTCGTGAGCATGCGTCCAGGAGCGCGCGCACGGCGGGGATGGGTGGGTTGGGCCGGACGGCCAGTGAGGTGACCGGTTCGGGTGCGGTGAGGGGGCGGAAGGCAACTCGGCGAACGGGGAGCAGGTCGGCGGTGGCTTGATACAGCACGGTCCACGATGGACTACTGCTGCCAATGGTGGCCAGGGTGTTCTGCAGATCGGTGAACGTCGTGCCGAGTACTGGGTCGAACCCGGCATCTCGGCACGCGTTGACGATCAGGTCGTAGAAGAGTGGGTTGTCCTCGCGAGGAACGAGCCGGAGCGGCATGTCTGCCAGATCTTGAAGCCGTACCACAGAGTTCGCGGCGAGGGGGTGCGTGGCCGGCAGGGCGACGGTGAGCGGATCGGTCCATACCGGCAGCAGTTCCAGGCCTGGTGCGTGATCGAGGATCCGAGTGAAGGCGGCGTCGAGCACGCCGTGTCGGACGGCGTCGAGGCGCTCGGGGAGTGGCGCTGCGTCGAGTCGGACGTCCAGCGCCGGAGTGGCGGCGGCGAGGTGATCCAGCAGCCGGTGCAGGCGCTCGCCCATGCCCTGGCTGGTGCCCAGCCGCAGGATGCCAACGGTACCCGCGGCGATGTCGGCCGCGATGCGGCCGATCCGGTCACCGGCGGCCAACGCCGCCCGCACTTCCGGTAGCAGCAGTTCCCCGGCCGCGGTGAGGGCGACGTGCCGGGTGGACCTGTCGAACAGCCGGACCGACAGCTCCCGTTCCAGCCTGGCGATCTGCTGGCTCACCGCGGCCGGGACGATGTGCAGCCGGTCTGCCGCTGCCGCGAACGTGCCCTCCTCCGTGACCGCGACGAAGTACCGCAACTGCCGGATCTCCACAGGTCGGCTCCGATCCTTCACAAGTCGTGAATACTGTCCGATATAACTGCCGCTGGTTGACCGGATGTTCCGCGACGTCTACTCGACAGCATGAAAGCACTGATCAATACCCCGCAGGGCCTGCTCACCCGAGACGTGGACGACCCCAGGCCATCGGTCAACCAGGCGCTCGTCGCGGTGCGCGCCTTCTCGGTCAACCGAGGTGAGCTTGCCCTGTTGCAGTCACGCACGCAGAACTGGGCGCCCGGACAGGACATCGCCGGTGTGGTTGTCGAGGCCGCGGCCGACGGAACGGGACCGCAGCCGGGCGACCGGATCGTCGCCCAGGTCGATCAGGCCGGTTGGGCAGAGCTCGCTGCTGTGGACACCGACCGGCTGACGGTCGTGCCCGATTCTGTCGACATCGAACGGGCGGCCGCGCTGCCGCTGGCCGGTCTCACCGCGTTGCGCACCCTGCGCATCGCCGGTGATCTGCTCGGCCGCCAGGTCCTGATCACGGGTGCCAACGGCGGCGTCGGTCGGTTTCAGATCGAACTCGCCGCCGCCCGTGGCGCCCGCGTGACTGCTGTCGCCTCAGCCTCCCGCGCCGAGGAACTCCGCGGCCTCGGGGCGGCCGACGTCGTGGCCACACCTGCAGATGCTGATGGGCTGTACGACCTGATCACCGAGTCCGTCGGTGGCCACTCGCTCGCCGAGTCGCTCGCCAAGGCCGCCCCCGGCGCCACGATCGTCCTGTTCGGCACCAGCAGCGGCGAGAAGACCCCGATCGACATCTACGATTTCATCGGGCACGAGGGCGTGAAGCTGGTCAGCTACCTGTCCTACGCCCACCCCGAGCCACCCGTGGCCGACCTCGTGCTACTCGTGGACCTGGTCGCACGGGGGAAGCTGCACCCCACCATCGGCCATATCGCCTCGTGGACACAGACGAACGACACGCTCACGGCACTCGATCACCGGAAGTTTCCGGGCAAGGCAGTGCTGACGATCCGATGACACCACACTGACCGGTCTGCGGCACGAACGGGGCGGCCGCTGGTGCGACCAGCGGTCGCCCAGACGCGGACACAAAGCGAAGAGCAACGGCGAGGACATCGCCGACGTCGAACAAGAACGTGAGGGTGACGGCACAGCCCGCGATGACCTGCGGGCACGGATCACCCGCGCCTGCCCGCCGCCGTGCGCGGTCGCTGCTGGGCTGTGTTGGCGCCCTCGTGTTGCTCGCGGCGTGGCAACTGTTCTCGCCGGACTACGTCGACCAGCTGAGCGCACCTCGACGGTCGATTCGGGCGGCGATCTTTCGTGGTACTCGCGCAACGAGGGGTCGCGATCGACCGGGAACGACTCGAGGTCGCCGAACACCTTCGCCGCGGCGTCACGGGCACCGTTGCGAGGTAGGACGAGGGCCACGTTCTGGCGCACCCGCCGCCAGGGCAGCAGCCGGTGCTCCTGGAAAGCGACCATCCGTTCGGCCGGGGCTTCGAGGTCAACGCCGTCCGGGTGTCGAGCCCGGCGAGCAGACGTAGCAACGTCGCCTTGCCGCAGCCGCTTTCGCCGCAGCACGGTCTGCAACTGTAAGGTCATCCCGAGCATCATGCCGAACGTGCAGAACGCCGAGATCATCATCGCCAAGAACGAGGCCCCGCTGACACGGTTGACCGCGACCCTCAGCGGCAACAGCGGACTGACGGCGCGGGACTGCCACCACACGAACGCGGCGAGTAGCGCGATCCCTGCGATCAGAGCCCCGATTGTCTCTCCGGAGCCCCATCCGCCCTCGCTCGCCACGGCGAGGCCGTAGGTCACCACACCCATGCCGAGTGTCACCAGTATCGCTCCCGGCACATCCGCCTTGACATCGGTGTGGCGCGGTGTGCCGGTGACGCAGAGCACCGTTCCCAGTATGACGATCACCGACATCGGGATGTTGACGAACATGCACCAGCGCCAGCTGAGATAGTCGGCGAGTAGTCCGCCGACCACGAGACCCGCCGCGCCGCCGGACATGGCGGTCGCCGCGTAGATGCCGACCGCCTTGGCCCGCTCGCGCGGCCCAGTGAACGTGGTGGTGATCAGCGCGAGTGCCGACGGCGCGATCAGAGCGGCGAATATCCCCTGCAATGCGCGGGAGCCAATGAACATCAGGCTGTTCTGGGCAGCGCCGCACGCCGCCGACACGACTGCGAAACCGATCACTCCGATCATGAGCGCGCTTGCGGCCGATCAAATCGCCTAGCCTGCCGCCCAGCAACAGCAACCCGCCAAAGGTCAGCGTATATGCCGTGACCGCCCAAGCGCGGTCGGAATTGCTCAGGCCGACATCCGCCTGCAGGGAGGGTAGCGCCACGGACACGATCGTCGAATCCAAAGTGATCATCAGTTGAGCCGCTGCGAGGGGCACGATCGCGAACTTTGCCCGGCGCCGCGCGCCGGAGATCGAGGTGTTGGGATTTGCCTTGGTCATAGCCAGCTTTCCTCAGAACCTGGGCGTATCCACGTGCCACGTGGAGCCGGTAGCCGGACGGGCTGGCAGCGAAGCTACAAGACCATTCCTCAGTATCCGCAACGATAGTGAGAGAGTTCGAGCGCCGGTCATGCGCGCAAATCGAATGCCGAGCACGAGAAGCTTAGCGGCGGTGCCTGCTCCATCGTGGTGCGTGTGGCAGGTCGCCCTTGGTGGGGCCAGCCCCAACGGGACAACGGGGGTGGCCCCGATGGTCTTCGTCTCGGTCGGCCGACAGGCTGGCCGCATGTCGAATTCTCATTCTCGCCGCGGCTTCATCAAGATGAGTGCCACGGCTGCCGTTGGTGTGGCATCTCTGGGTATTGCGGGCCCGGCATATGCTGCCGAGCTGCCGCGGATCACACCGCTGCGGATCCCCACTCCAGCCGGCACGTTCGACGCTGTCGCCGCCGGTCCGCGACATGGCCGGAAGGTGCTCTTGTTGCACGGCTTCCCCGAATTCGGTATCGAGTGGGACCATCAGTTGCGCGCGCTCGGCGCTGCCGGCTACCGGGCGGTGGCGCCCGACCAGCGGGGCTACTCGCCGGGCGTACGGCCTAGTGGGCTTGAGAACTACCAGTTGGACCATGCCGTTGGAGACGTTCTGGCGATGGCTGACGCCCTAGGCTGGCATAGGTTCGATCTGGTCGGGCACGACTGGGGTGCCGCGGTTGCCTGGATCGCTGCGGCGAAGTACGGACGCCGGGTGCGTTCGCTGACCGCTGTTTCGGTGCCGCATCTCGGTGCCTTCGCCGAGGCGCTGCGGACCGATCCCGTGCAGCAGGAGGCATCCAAGTACATGGAGTTCTTCCGGCAGCCCGCTCCGATCCCCGAGAACACGATTCTCGCATCGGGACCGCCTGAGCTGCCGGGCGTCGCGCCGGAAAAGTGTGCGGAGTACTTCCGGCGGCTTTCTCTCCCGGGGGCTCTGACCGCAGCGCTGAACTGGTACAGGGCCAACGATTTCGAAGGCTATGGGCAGCGCGTTGCGGTACCAACCCTCTTCATCGCGAGCACGAAGGACCCTATGGTCGCACTTTCGGGTATACAAGCGACGAAGAACTGGGTTACCGGACCATACCGGCTGGAGAACCTTGAGGGGATCGAGCACAACATCCCTGAACAAGCCGCCGAGACCACGACCGCTCTGCTCCTCACGCACCTCGCTTCGGTGTGTTCCTAGCAGTCCATGCGCACCAACAGTCACCTCCTCCCTGCGTTACACCATGCATCGATGAGGTCATGGTTTGCTCCTCTCGGCATCGAGTCCTTGATCCCGTCAGGCCAGGTTTTCTTTGAAGGCAACGACTCGTTGTTCAAGGTTCGGTGATGCGCTGGGCGAATGGTTGAACTCGCGCAACGACCTCGACCGGATCCACGTCGCCAGCCGGGACGTGGACGCCATCCTGGTGCCAACGGACCTGATCGACGACGACCGGGTCGACAACCTGTCGGAGGAGGTGCGACGCGGTCATGAGGTTGATGGCACCGACGGAGCGCCGTTGGATCTTCGAGGGTTACTCGGGGCGTTCGGTGAGTCTGGTGCTGAGGTCCCAGAGCTTCTGCTGGATCGTCGGATCGTAGGCGTCGGCGTGTGCCTTTGCGGCACGGGTGCGGTCGTAGAACTGTCCGGTCACCCCGTCGAGTTCGGTGGCCAGGATGAGGCGCAGGGTGGCCTGCAGGCCGGTTTCGAGGGAGTCGATGCTGTAACCGACTGATTCCAGGACCATCTTGGTCGGCATGTAGGTGGCCGGGTGCAGGCTGTTGACTGTGACCCGGTGTGGGTCGAGTTGGCGGGCGAGCGCGAAGCCGGTGGTGATCATGGCCAGTTTGGACTGGCCGTAGGCGCGCACGCCGGAGTACCCGTGTTCGAGGGTGGGGTCGTCGAAGTCGATCGGGGCCTGGCCGATCGAAGCGACGTTGACGATACGGGCGGGGGCGCCGCGGTCGAGCGGCGGCAGCAGGTGCCGGGTCAGCGCGAACGGGGCGAGATGGTTGACCGCGAAGCGGAGCTCGTGCCCGTCGACGGTGAGCCGGCGGTCGGTCCCGTCGGGTTCGCCGCCGCCGATGCCTGCGTTGTTGACCAGCACCGAGAGGTGGTCGGTGAACTCGGTGATCTCGTCCGCAAGGCGGTGCACTTGCGCCAGCTCGGAGAAGTCGGCCCGGATCGTGTGGATCGCAGCCGGGGCATCGGCCAGTGTGGTGGCCAGTTCGTCGAGCCGACTCTGGTCGCGTCCGTGGAGGATGAGCGTCGTCGCGGGCCGGTGTGCGAGGGCGCCGCTGAGTGCGCGGCCCAGCCCATCGGTCGCTCCGGTGATGACGATGGTGCGATCAGGCATGCGCTACTCCTCGCCGGGGTGTTCGTTCAGCAGTCGTCGGATGGCGGTGATGTCGTCTTGGCCGAGCAGGCGCTCGGTGGCGAGGACCCGGTACCAGATCAGGCCGAACACGAGGTCGGCGGCGAAGGCTGCCGTCAGGTGAGCGGGCTTGTCGCCGCGGACCGCGGCCCGATCGACGATGGTCTCGAGCGCGGCCCTGCGTTTCATCAGGAAGCCGTCCTGGAAGCGGCGCCGGAAGTCTGTGTCGCGCTGTGCCTCGGCCATCAAGGAGCGCAGGACGGGGACCACTCCTGGGAAGGCCATCAGAGCGGCGGAGTCACGCAGGAACGCGTCCAGCTCCGCGTCGAAGGAACCCTGGTCCGCGGTTGAGACCTTCAGATCTGCCTTGAGCGCCAACGCTTCGAGCAGGACGTCCGCCTTTGTGGGCCACCAGCGGTACACGGTCTGCTTGCCTGCCCCGGCGCGGGCGGCGATGCCCTCGATGGTGAGGTCCGGGAAGCCGACCTCGGTCGTGAGCTCGTAGGCCGCGGTGAGAATCGCGAGCCTTGTCTGCTCGCTCCGCTTGCGGCCGCGGGCGGGCGTCGTGGCATCGGTCATGTGGGCAGCCTAACTCATATCGAGACGTCGCGTCTTGAAATGGTGCTACGCTCATTCGAGACGTAACGTCTCGAAATAAGGAGTGAGCATGACAACCGCACTAGTGATCGGCGGCACCTCGGGGGTCGGCCTGGCGGTCGCCCGGCAACTCGCCGGCCGAGGACACACGGTCCACATCGCCGGACGAAACACGGAGCGGCTCAACCGGGCGACCGCGGCCATCGGCGGAGACGTCCACGGCCACGTTCTCGACGCCGCCGACGCCGAGGCGGCCGCCGCGCTCGCGGCGAAGATCGCCCCGATCCGCCATCTCGTCATCACCCTCGCCGGGAGGGGCGGCGCCGGCTCGCTCGGCGACTTGCCGCTCGAGGGCCTGCGGCAGGCGTTCGAGGAGAAGTATTGGCCCACCGTCACCGCGATCCAGGCCTCGCTCGCTCACCTCAGCGAGGACGCCTCGATCACCCTCGTCGGAGCCGTCACAGCGAGGGCCGCCCTGCCCGGTACGGCCGGCATCGGCTCGCTCAACGCCGCCGTCGAAGGGCTCGTCCAACCGCTCGCCGCCGAACTGGCGCCGATCCGGGTCAACGCCGTCTCACCGGGATACGTCGACACGCCCTGGTGGGACGGACTCGCCGCCGGGGACCGATCCGCGTTCTTCAAGCAGGCCGCCGACGCCTTGCCCACCAAGCGCATAGCCACCGCCCCGGATGTCGCCGAGGCCATCGTGCTGCTGGCCACCAATCCCAACATCACCGGAACCGTCATCGAAACAGACGGCGGCGCGCGCCTCACCGCCTGACACTTCTTCACCATTGTCCAGCCGCCGCACCGTCGTGACACGGGACGGCTTCGGCGGGCAGGTGATGGCCTGTATGCGGAACGGGGTCGCGAACCGCTGCTCGCGCCCCCGTTCTGCGCCGCCTCAAGGAGTCTGCTCGTGACGCACGCCAACGCACCTCTATCCAGTGAAGAACGGCGACGAGGCGTGGGCGGTGACGATCGAGGCGTTGCCTCTCCGGACGTCGGTCACGGGCGAGGTGATCGGGCGGCAGCGGTTCGGTGTGTTCGTGCGGATCGATGGTGTGCCCGACGCGGTCGGCTTGGCCGAGGTGACGGCGATGCCGGGCGATGTGTCACTCCTGGCTGTCGGAGACACGCTCGTCGGCGAGATCGTGGGGCATGCCGCCCATGATCATCAGGTCAGGATCCGGCTCGTCAGGTAGCCCGAACCGTAAGCGGGTATCGGTACGCGAGGACCGCGGTATCACCGGTTGACCGGCTTTGCCTTCTACGACGGTGATGTCCTATTGCGACGGTGGTGAGATGCGTGGTTAGGCTGCGGGAGTTCGGTGGCGCGTAGGGGCGTCGCACGATTCGGTGAAAGGCTGTGCGGATGGCTCAGAAGGTCAGTGTCGAGATCATCGATGACCTCGATGGCGGTGAAGCGACGCAGACGGTGCCCTTCGCTCTCGACGGTGTGCAGTACGAGATCGACCTCTCCGACAAGAACGCACAGGCGCTGCGAGGCGAGTTGGAGCGTTACGTCGCCGCGGGTACCCGTACGGGCGGGCGCAAGCTGAGGGTCGCGGCCGGTCAGTCCACGGCTGGACAGGCCCGTGCCGCGACGTCCACGGATCGTGAGCGTAACCAGCAGGTCCGGGCGTGGGCGTCGGCGAACGGCTACGCGATCGCCGACCGTGGGCGGATCCCGAACGAGATCTATGAAGCGTTCGACAGCGCCGGGTCGGTCGATGACGTGGAACCGGAACCCGTCGAGGAGACACCGGCGAAACCGGTCCGCAAACGCGCGCCACGGAAGAAGAAGACCGACAGCTGACAATTCCCCCAGCGCCCTCGGCCCCGGGCCCGGCGCGGCTCCAGCACCGGGCACAACCAGATCCTGAGCGGGCCGGCTGGGCCGAAGGCGACAGCACTGTGACTGCTGTCGGCTTCGGCCTGGCTCTACGCGGTGATCGGCAGTGGCGCGGATCTGCTCCGCTCGTTATGCGCCGATCAAGCCGGCCTAGGGCTCTGGATGCCCGCGACCGCTTCTGAGGTTCGCGGTACCTTCTCGCGATTCCCCTCCAGGCGCCCAGTTGCGTGATGGATCGTCACCGCGAAGTTGAGGTCCACAGGGAAGTTGCACTGTTCGCCGGTCACGTCGGAGCCGCGGTTCCCGTTTACTGCTCCCTTCGGTTTGGTTGTCCTCGCGCTGATCATGAGGTCGGATCGAACCTTAGGGCATCGATTCGGCGAATTCTCGTTCTGTGGTGTTGGCGTGCGGAAGTGGGGTCGGTGGCGTCCTTGTTTGGGGCCCAGACGGGTTTTTGAGCTTCCCCCGTTGTCCGGTCATCTCAGGTGAGGTGTCCGGACAACGGGGGGAAGCTCAGCCGGGGTCGGCGCGCGTAGGCCAGTGGTCTCGGGTGATGTGGCGGGGTGGTCAGTGGAAATGAGGTTCTGGTCGGTTGGGTTTGGCGCGGTGTCGTTTGAGTAACCTGCGACCGGCGAAAGCAAACTCTATTGCCGACGTGCCCTGTCCGGCCGCTGTCGAAAGTCATTATCTGTCAAGGATTTCGTTCTTTTCGTCGGATCGCGATGACGACGGTGTCGTCGGCGTGCAGGACGACATCGTGCATTTTCGCGGCGAGGATGCCGGGGATCGCCGCTGTGGGTTCTCCGGCGTGACGTTGTGCGATGGTCAGCAGCCGGACTTCGCCCTCTTGGTGGTTCTTGCGGCTTTCGATCAGTCCGTCGGTGTAGAGGAGGACCAGATCGCCTGGGGCGAGGGTGCGGTGGAGCAGGCTTCCGGTGCCGGGATCGGGGAATCCGACGCCCCTGCCGACGTGGGATGGCACCAGGAGTTCGGTGTCGCCCGTGGCGGTGACCAGCACCGGGCGGGGGTGGCTGCCGTTGGCGAACGTGATGTCGCCGGTCGCCGGGTCGAGCCGGGCCAGTAGCACGGTCGCCATGAGGTCGGGTTCGATGGTCGCCAGGGTGCGGGCGGCGCGGCCGATCAGGTCCGGGAAGGGGTGACCTTCCAGAGCCAGGGTGCGGATGGCGTGGGTGACGGTCAGTGCGTGCCGGGTCGAGGTGACGCCGTGGCCGACGGCGTCGACGAGGGTGATGTGCACGTTCCCGTCGGGTAGGACGAACCAGTCGTAGAGGTCGCCGCCGGTGGGGGAGTCCGGCTCGCTGGGCGCGTAGTGCACGGCGAGGTCTAAGTCGTCCACGTGTGGTGGTGGCGGGCGCAGTGCGTCTTCGAGTTCGCGGAAGATCACCGCGTGGGCTTGGCGGAGTTGTTCGTCTCGTTCCTCGAGTTCGACGTACATGGCGAGCACGCCGCTGTTGGTTTCGGCGAGTTCGTGTTTGAGTTCTCGCTGTTCCTGGGTGACCGTGTCGGCGCGGGCGATCAGGGCCAGCATTTCCTCGCGGGTGGCCAGTTCGTCGTCCGCGGGTACGGTTGCCGCGTCCTGGACGGCGGGGAGGTGCCAGGTCAGGGTCGCGCTGTCCCCGGCGTCGGGCAGCAAAGGCAGGGCGTTGCGGTGATCTTGCCCGACCGGGCTGGGCAACCGGAGAGTGATGGCCAGCCTGCCGTTACCCGCGTAGGTCGAGAGCTCGGGTGGCTGCCCCGCGTGCTCGGCGAGCAGGGTTATCGCGAGGACCAGTTTGGCGCGGTCGTCGGCGGTGACTCCGGCGGCGGCGCAGGCTTCGCGAACGCGGTGGCGGAGCCGGTCGGTGGGGGAGTGCGTCATGCCGTGCCTGTCCCGGAGCCGATCGCGATCAGGGTGGCGTCGTCGAGGGGATCGCGGTGCCGGTGGGCGAGGTCGGCGGCGAGCAGGGCCGGGGCCGGAAGCGGGCCGAGGGACGCGGCGCCGCGCCAGCCGGTGCCGATTCCGTCGGTGTGCAGGACCACGAGGTGGTGTTCGGGCAGCTCCACGGTCCGGACGTGGGCGTCCGGCAGGGTGAAGCCGACGATGCCGGGCATGCTGAGCAGCGGGCGGCTCTGCCCTGGGGCCAGCACCAGGCCGCTGATGTTCCCGGCGCCGCAGAATTCGAGTCGGCCACCGGAGATCCGGGCCAGTGCGACGGCGGCGCCGCGGGTCTGCCGCAGCGACCTATGCATCGCGGTGAGATGGTCCCGGAGCGGGCGTCCCGGGTTGCGGCGGAAGAGATCGATCGCGGTCTCCGCCGCGTCGGCGGCCTCGGGGCCGTGGCCGAGGCCGTCCACGACGGCGATGGTCCTGGCACCGGGCAGGGTGGCGAGCGCCAGGCCGTCACCGCACCGGCCTTCACCCTCGCACGCCAGGCGCACATGCGCGACAGGCGCCGCGTTGGTGCCCGTGACCAGTGTTCGTGCCGCCGCGACGGTGCCCGAGCGCGCCGCAGACTGGATCCGGAACTCGGTGGCCAGCCTGCCGACAGCACCGAGGCCGGTGCCCAGCGTCGCGGTCGTGCTGTGGCCATCGATGCGCCAGTACTCCAGATCGGCCATCCCCGGACCGGAATCCGCGGCGTAGATGTCCACACCGGCCCCGGCGAGCGAGCGATGGATGAAGACCGTGCCATCGGTGGCGTGCTTGTCGATATTGCCCGCCAGCTCGGAGGCGATGACGGCCGCGCGTTCGGCCAGCACCTCGGGCAGCCCCGTCTCTCCGGCGACCTCCCGTGCGACGCGCGCCGCCGTGTACACCGCGCTGATGTGGTCGATGCGGATCTGGCAGGTGAGATCCGCGACGGTGACGGTCATGGTTTCCAGCGCACGATCGTGACCGCAGTGCCCTTGCCAGGTGCGGTGTCGAGGGTGAACTCGTCGACGAGCCGCCGGGTGCCGCCGAGTCCGTGCCCAAGCCCGGCGCCGGTGGAGAAGCCGTCGGCCATGGCCTGGTCGACGTCGGCGATGCCGGGCCCTTCGTCGCGAACGGACAACTTCAGTCCCACTCGTCCCCGGCCGTCTCGCACGGTGGCGATCGTCATGGTTCCGCCACCACCGTGGATGTAGGCGTTGCGGACCAGTTCGCTGGCGGCGGTGACGAGCTTGGTCTGGTCGACGATCGAGAAACCGGCCGCGACCGCGTCGGCCCGTACCGCGTGGCGGGCGCTGAGCAGATCTTCCTCGGCGCGGACGGAGTGTTCGCGCGGCCCCTGGTCGGTCAGTTCGTCAGGAAGCATGAGGCGCCTCTTCGGCGGCCCCGGTGGGACGGCGCCACCCCAGCAGTTCCATGGCCTGTTCGGCGTTGAGGGCGGTCTGGACGCCGGTGAGCTGCAGGCCGAGTTCGGACAGGGTGATCGCGACCGCCGGGCGCATGCCGGCGACGATCATCCGCGCGCCGAGCAGGCGCCCGGTGGCGGCCAGCTGCATCAGCACCCGTGCGACGAAGGAGTCGATGATCTCCAGCCGGGAGATGTCGAGGATGACGCCGCGGATCCCCTCGTCGGCGATCCGGGTGGTGAGCTCGTCGGTGAACCGCAACGCGGTCGTGTCGTCCAGATCCGCCAGCAGCCCACTGATCAGGATGTCCCCGAGCCGCAGGATCGGCAGCCCCGCCTGCGCGGTCACCCGGTCACCGCGCCGGTGCGGTCGCCGAGCAGCTCCAGCGCGGTGGCGAGGGCGTCGGCCAGCGAGCCGCGGGTGACGATGTGCGAGAGGTCGATGCCGAGCTGGGTGATGGTCTGCGCGATCGACGGGCGGACGCCACTGATCAGGCATTCGGCGCCCATGAGCCGCACCGCGCTCACCGTCTGCAGCAGATGCTGCGCCACCGCGGTGTCCACAGTAGACACGCCGGTGATGTCGATGATCGCCACGCGGGCCTCGTGGGTCTGGATCGACTCCAGGAGGCTCTGCATCACGACCTGGGTGCGGGCGCTGTCGAGTGTGCCGATCAGGGGCACGGCCAGCACCTGCCGCCACAGCCGCACCACGGGGGTGGACAGTTCCAGCATCTGCTGGTGCTGGCGGCGGATGATCTCCTCGCGCCCTTCGACGTAGACGGAGAAGGTGAGCAGGCCTGCCGCGTCCAGGAGCTGGTTGACCATCAGGGAGGCCTGGTAGCGGACCGCGGGGTCCTCGCTGCGGCGTTCGAGCGCGGCCATGGTCGTGCGTTTCAGCGCGAGGATCGCCGTGGCCGTGACGGTGGGCGCGGCACCGGCGCGAGCGCGCCGTTCGGAGAGTCCACGCAGGGCGGAGTTGACCGCCTGGTCGCGTTCGATGATCTGGGTCAGCGGCAGCTCGGTGTCGAGCGCGTCGCCGAGTGCTCCCAGCAGCTCGGTGGCCTCGCGCCGCAGTGCGGATTCGTCGAGCGGGGCCGACGAGCCGGTCGACTGCCATTGGACCCAATCGTCGGCGAGCCCGTCTCGATCCTCACCGAAGGTCTGCGACAGCAGGTCCCGGACGGCGGAGTCGTCCGTCCTCAGCACGGAGACCTCCCAGGGATTCCAGGTCGCCACCGGCTACCGCGGATAAGCGACTGTTGTCATATGACAACAGTTAGCCTACTTGAGGAAGTTTGGTACGTCACATCCGGCTCTGGTCGCCGGCCGCCGCCTCGCGGAATTCCCGCAGGCCGATAGCGAGCGCCACCCTGGTTTCCGGGGTGAGTTTCGCCAGCACGGCCTGCAGGCTTTCGCGCCGCCGGGCCCGCAGGTCCCGCAGGTACGCGTGGCCGCGGTCGCTGAGTCGCAGCGTGATCTCGCGGCGGCTGGCCGAGCTGGGCAGCCGTTCGAGGAAGCCGACCGCTTCCAGCCGGTCGCACAGGCGGCTGACCAGCGGCGGGGTGGAACCGAGCACCTCGGCGAGGGCGCGCAGGTTCAATCCGTCGTGGTGGTCGAGTGCCACGACGGCGCGTACCTGGGACGTCGACAGCGGACGCGGTGACGCCTCGCGAGCCCGCTCGAACATGATCTCGAGCAACTCGGCCGTCTCGGTCACGGCCGCCGCCACCGTTTCGGCGCCGTGCGGCTCGGGGGACCGATTCACAGAACCACTGTCGCATCCTTATGCTGAACTGTCAGCTCAGCTCACTGCGACGCGTCCTGCCACAGGTCCGACGGAGCGGCGCCGACACATACCGCGTGCCCAGGTCAGGCACCGGTTCCGGTGAGCAGGAGGCGGCAGAAGTGGACAGATCCCTGGCAGTCGAACGTGTTCTGCGCGGCGTCCAGCCCCACGCACTGCTCGACGGGCTGCGTTCGGCGCTGCAGGAGCATTTCGGAGCCAGGTCCGTCGACCTGCTGATGGCCGACTACAGCCTCACCGAACTACGACGCGTGACGCTGCTGCCCTACACCGCGGAGCCGATACCGGTCGCCGGCACGACGGCGGGCAAGGCTTTCACCGCGCAGCAGGCGACGTTCGACACGGACGAGAACGGCGTACGAGCACATCTCCCGGTCACTGTCCGTGGAGATGGCATCGGTGTCCTGGTCGTCACCCTGCCCGAAGAGCCGGAACCGCCCGTGTGGGCCGAACTCGGCCGGTTCGCCGAGGCGCTCGGGCACGAGGTCTTCGTCGCCGACCGCGACACCGACCTCTACGTGCAAGCACGTCGGTCCTCCCGGCTCACGCTCGCCGCCGAGATGCAATGGCAGCTGTTACCCGGCCGCGCCTGTGCCCGTCCCGAGTTCGCCTTGGGAGGCCAGCTCGAACCCGCGTACGCCATCTACGGCGACTGCTTCGACTGGTCGGCTTCCGCCCGCAAACTGGCGGTCACGCTGATCAACGGCATGGGCGAGGGCACCAGCGCCGCGTTGCTGACCAACCTGGCGATCAACGCGCTGCGCAACGCCCGGCGGGCGGGCATCGGCCTCGACGCGCAGGCCGAACTCGCCGACCAGGCCGTCTACGCCCAGTATCGCGGCCAAGAGCACGTCGCCGCCCTCCTGCTGGAATTCGACCTCGCGACCGGCGAGATCACCGCCGTCGACGCCGGTTCGCCCCGCCTGTGGCGGCTGCGGGACGGCAAAGTCGAACGGCTCATCTTCGACGAACAACTCCCACTCGGCACGTTCGAAGACACCACCTACACCATCGAACGCCTCCAGGCCTTGCCCGGCGACCGCTTCGTCTTCGTCAGCGACGGCGTGTACAACGTGCCCGGAGCGCACGGGGAACCTTACGGCGATCGCGACCTCATCCAGGCTGTCGTCGCGACCGTGAGCCTTCCCGCTTCCCATGTCCCAGGCGCCGTCCTCGACGAACTGCGCGCCCGCCGCGAGGGCAACCTGGCCGCCGACGACGCCATGGTCGTCTGCCTCGACTGGTTCGGCTCGAACCCGAGTGTCGACCGGGAATCCGACATCGCGACCGCGGCCACCGGCGACACGAAAAGCTGACAGTTCCCAAGGGGTCTGACGGTGTCGGAATCCGTGTGTACAGCGCCGAGTTCGATTCCGGTCGAGGTCGATGGCAGGTCGCCACGAAGGCGCGTGGATGCTCTAGTTGCCCGTGTGGTGGTTGTTGGACACGTCGTGAACTTCGCGCCGCCATCGTCGCAAGGAGTTGCTGGGCATGTCGACCTGACGGAGCACTTCGACTCGGTTCTGCCCACTGAGCCACAAGAGAAAGGACCGGTCGACGACGTTGAGCCGTCGTGCACCGTAGTCGTAGTCCAGGACTATGGGGCTTATTTCGAGTTGATGCATTTGAAATTCCGCGATCTCGGGCAGCTCGCGGATCAAATCGCGAAGGGTTGGGTCCTCGGCGCTGCCGAACCTGCCGATGAAGTCTGCGATTTCAGCCACGGTCAGCCCGCCTTCGAGGCGTTTGATATCGCAGGCGAGCACTGTGAACATCGTCCACTTATATTGAGGGGAAAGTCAAACGTGTCGTGTCGCGGGCTGTGGTCGCTGCTGCCTACGCGTTTCCCTGGTGGTGAAGGCTTCCTTGCCTACGCTGACGGTAGTGAAGGAGCCCTTCACTACCGTCAGGCGTGATCCCTGGTGACAGTGGGACGGCTGTGACATCAACGTCCCGTCTTGAAGTCCGTGAAGGCCTCCTTGAGGGACCCAGAGTCCCTCAAGGAGGCCTTCACGGACTTACCACCCACCACGCCACCTTTGCCTTACCCCTCAATAGATACTCGTTGCTGCTGCTTTTGGGCCTGCGGAGAAGCTGTCGATGAAGCTTTCCGCTCGACTGGCCTGGTCCTGGACTATCCTCTCGATGAGCTGCTTCGCGTGTTCGAGTGATCCTACGACGGCGCCCTCGCTGGCGTCGCTGAGCACGCCTTCCTCGAGGCAGGCTTGGTAGCAAGCCTGCTGCACGACCCATACGCTGTCCAGGCAGGTGTCGAGAATGTGATTCTTGGTCGCAGGCACACGCGGCCTTCCACCACGCGCTGCTGGCCGGCTGCCGCAACCAGCGGCTGCTCGACGCGGCACGGTCGTTGCGGCAAGAGGCCGAGCTGTACCGGCAGTGGTCGGTATCCCTCGGCAACGAACCCGGCCGCGACGTCGCCGCCGAGCATCGAGCACTACTCGACGCCGTTCTCGCGCGCGACGCCGATCACGCGCAGGAACTGCTGCGTGACCACATCGCGCACACCGCCCGGCTGTTGATCAGCTGTGCGCCCGATCAACCCAACCAGGTCGGGGGAGAAACGGCCTCGCGGTCCTCGGTGACGAACACTTCGTGAAACACCTCATGCTCGCCGCAATAGGTCGCCGTCCATCCGGTTGGGAGGGTGCCGCCCACCCGGCCGCCACACGTCCTGTCATTGCCTGTCCCGGTTGCCGACGCAGGAGTCCGGCGGTTAACGCCGTCGGCGTTTCCGCATCTTGCAGGCCATCACGCCCACCACGGCGAGGACAACCACGGTCAGCCACACCGCGGTGGGCACACCGGACGACAGGCCAATGGCAGCCAGCAGGGATCCGATCAACATGGGTGATGCTCCTTCGATGGTCACTATCGCGACGGCATAACCGTTGATGACGACGCTACGAACGCCGCCCCGGGTGTGTCGTGGGTTCGCGGTAGGAGATCGCGGTGGAGATTTCCCAGGCAGGTATCCACCCCGATCTCCACCTCCCGCCCGAGGACACCCTGCCCGGAAACCGGCTAGCGTCACCGCCGATCGCTTCAGTGACCGCACGGATCAGGGAGGGTGTGATGGCGAGCATGCATGCCGTATCGGCGCCGGCAGTGCGCCAGGACGGGGACCGATGACCGACGTCCTGATCGCGGGCGCCGGACCCACCGGGCTCACGCTGGCCATCGAGCTGGCCCGCCGGGGCGTCGACGTGCGCATCGTCGACCGGGCCGGCGAGCACTTCCCCGGTTCGCGCGGCAAGGGGCTCACCGCACGCACCCAGGAGGTACTGGACGACCTCGGTGTCGCCGACGAGGTGCTGCACCACGGGTTCCGGCACTTGCCACACCGGCGGTACCTCGACGGCGACCTGGTTGCCGAGACCGACCCGCACGCCCAGCGGGCACCCACACCGGATCGGCCCTACGACGGCGGGCTGCTGATCCCGCAGTGGCGGATCGAGCGGATCCTGCGCGCGCGGCTCGCCGAGGACGGCGTGCGGGTGGAACTGGCCGCGGGCCTCGCCGAGTTCCGCCAGTCCGCGAACGGTGTGCATGCGGTGCTGGATACCGGCGAGCGGGTGGCTGCGCGCTACCTGGTCGGCTGCGACGGCGGCCGCAGCACCGTGCGCAAGGCACTCGGCGTGCGCTTCGAGGGCGAGAACAAGGAGCAGGCCATGCTGCTCGGGGACGTCGAGCTCAGCGGGCTCGAACCGGACGCCTGGTACCAGTGGACCGTCCGCCGGCGCGGCTTCCTGGCCCTGTGCCCGTTCCGCCACGAGCGGTCCTGGCAACTGCAGGCCGTACCGTTCAGCGACTTCGGCGCGGAGGGCAGCCTCGCCGAACCCTCGCTGCCGTACTTCCGGCGGATCGTGGACGATCTCGCCGGCGGGCACGGCATCCGGCTCTCGAAGGCAACCTGGCTGTCCACGTACCGGGTGAACGTGCGGATGGCCGACCGGTTCAGGGTGGGCCGCGTGTTGCTGGCCGGCGACGCGGCGCACGTGCATCCGCCGGCCGGCGGCCTCGGCATGAACACCGGCATCCAGGACGCGTACAACCTCGGCTGGAAGCTCGCCATGGTGTGTTCCGGCGCGCGGCAGTCGCTGCTGGACAGCTACCAGGAGGAGCGGCTCCCGGTCGCCTCGTGGACGCTCGGCGTGAGTACCGAGGGGCTGCGCAGGGTCGCGGAGCGGTTCGTCAACGATGGCAGCACGGACATCGCGGACGGCGCACCCCCGGACGGCCAGCAGCTCGGGCTCGGCTACCCGGCCAGCTCACTGTCCGTCGACGGCGACGCCGGGAATGGACCGCGCGCCGGTGATCGTGCGCCCGACGCGCCCTGCGTGGACAGCTCCGGCACGCCACGGCGGCTGTTCGACGCCTTCCGCGGCCCGCATTTCACCCTGCTCGGCTTCGGCGAGTCCTGCGCCGGTCCACTGCAGGACGTCGGCGCCGCCCACAGTGGACTCGTCAAGCCGGTGTCGGTCGGCGCGCCGGGCAGCGGTGCCGATCTGGTGGACGTCGAGGGGCACGCGCGGACCGCGTACGGCGTCACCGAGGACACCCTCGTCCTGGTGCGGCCTGATGGCTACCTCGCGCTGCGCGCACCCGGCGCGAGCAGGACCGCCGTGCGGGACTACCTGGACCGGGTCGGCGTCAGCCGAAGCGCTTGACCCGCCGAGCGACGCGGCATGCGAGGTGAGTAAACGTTCCGCGCAGGAATCACGGTGTCGTCGGCTCGGGCAGGGGAATTTATCGTGGGAGCTGAGGTGAACTCGAAGCCGGCGCGAAAGGGACCATCGGAGTCGGTTCGCCCCGCCGGGCAGGATCGCCGGGGGCAAGACCTCGGCGATCCCTGCGCAGTGGGTCGCCAACGGGGTGAACACGGTGTACTGCTCGTACGCGACTCCGGGTGGGCACGCGCTGGTCGTGCCCGCATCTATGTGCCGGAGGAGCAATTCGCCGGCACCGGACGCCGCGCGGCGCTGGGCATCCCGGCCGGGGTGGAGTCGCGACCGAACCGTAGCTGGCGCAGGACATCCGGGGTTCCGGAGTGGGACAGCGTTAGAGTTCGACGAAGCGTGACTCACCCGACTACTGACAGGGTGTTTCCGATCTGCTTTTAGCGGTTACCCCTCCGAGGTGTGTGTCGTGCTGTGCCCGGGAGGTGGCCGAGGTGGCCTGTCATCGTGACGTCGTGGTGGTCGGCGCGTCCGCGGGTGGAGTCGAAGCGCTGCGTGCCCTGGCTCGTTCGCTGCCGCCGGACTTCCCGGCCGCGGTTTTGGTGGTGATGCACCTGTCTCCGAGAACATCGACCGCACTGCCACAGATTCTGAGCAGAGCGGGTCCGCTCGACGCGGTGGGGGCCGAGCACGGCGCTCCGCTGACCGGCGGCACGCTCTACGTCGCACAGCCCGATCAGCACCTGCTCATTGATGACGGCGCCGTGATGCTCAGTCGTGGCCCGACTGAGAACGGCCATCGTCCGGCGATCAACGCCACTTTTCGTTCGGCCGCGCTGGCCGCGGGTCCGCGGGCGATCGGGGTGGTCCTTTCCGGCGTTCTCGACGACGGCGCGGCAGGACTGCGCTCGATCGTCGATCGCGGCGGTCTTGCCGTGGTCCAGGATCCTGCGGACGCGCTCTATCCGGGGATGCCCGAGAACGCGCTGGCCCAGGTGTCCACTGAGCATGTACACCCCGTTGACATGCTGGGAAAGGTGCTGGACAAGCTCGTGCGCACGCCTGTCGACGATGTGCGGTTTCCAGCTGTCCCGCCGAACCTGCTGCTGGAAGACCGGATAGCGCGGGACGGTGTCCGGTTGGGTGCGGTCACCGTCGGCGAGGCGACACCGCCGACAGGCTATCAGTGCCCGGACTGCCAAGGGTCGCTGCTGGAGGTCGGACCCGCGAACGGTCAGTATCGCTGCCGGATCGGGCACGGCTGGACCGATGAGGCCCTGTTCCACGCTCATGACGCAGAACTCGAGCGAGCGCTGTGGACCGCGCTCCGTTCCCTTGACGAAAGGGTCACGCTCGCCGAACGGATGCGGCTTCGGGCGACCGGCGCCGGGCAGGTCACGATGAACCGGCGGTACGAGGAGACCGCTCGTGAATCCTTCGCCGCTGCGGAAAAGCTCCGCGCGTTCCTGCTGACCTTCGGTTCGGAGACCGGTCCGGCCCGATGAGTGTAGGGCACTGAGGCGTGGGCGGGAGGTGTTTTCCCGCCTGCCATGGTCTGGACGCCGAAGGTGGATCGGTACGGACATGGCTGTGGCGATGAACTCGGTGTCGAGGAAGGGTACGCGTGCCTCGAGCCCGAAGGCGGGCGAATTGGTCGACGGCGTCCTGGCCGACCAGTTCGGGAGCCACGGTCGCGAGGTGGCGGGCGACGCGGACGGCGGCGTGGTGCATCGGCTGCGTGTCACCCGCCAGGAGCACCAATCCCGCGACGGACGGTTCGGCGGCGGTGACCCGAGGGGCGACCTTGCCGCCCATGCTGTGGCCGAGCACGAATGCGGAGTCCACAGTGGGCTGTCGTAGCAGGAGGCGTACGGCGGCCGCGGCATGTGGCACGTACTCGTCGGACATCGTGAAACCGGGCGTGCTCGCGGCTTCCCCGTGGACGTGGGTGACCTTGTCGAAACGCAGCACCGCGAGACCGCGAGTGGCCAGGCCCCACGCCAGGTCCTTGAGCGGTTTGTTCGGCCCGCTGGTCTCGTCGCGGTCGAAGGGGCCGCCTCCGGGCAGCAGGACGACGCCGGGCCGGGATCCAGGTTTCTTCGGTGTGGTCAGCGTTCCCGGCACGGCGAAGCCGCCGGCGTCGATCGTGACCTCCCGCTCGGTGAAACTCTCCGGATCCACATAGGACGGTGGCTCCCATGGCGCACTCGCGGTCGCCGCAAGTTGGAGTCCTTGTAGCAGGCCGTCCTCGTCGATCGACATGACCACCGTGAGACCGCCTTGTTCGCAGGTCACCGGAACGCTGACCCGGGTGAGGCCCGCGGCGGCCAATTCGACGGCGGGTTCCCCGACGGCGGTCACCGTGCCGCGCCTCGCGATCTCGGCGGTCCACGCCGCCCGCAGGGTGGCGGCGGGCACGACGGCGAGCAGTGGGGGCGCGAAGAGCGCCACAACCTCGTCGAAGTTCCCGTCGCGTGTCATCTCGACAACCGCGCGGTCGCCTCACTGTCCGCAGAGGACCACAAGCGCGGGTTCGCCACGGCGCTCGCCGCCCTCGTCGCCGAGTTCAACGCCTATCTCGACCGGGAGGAGGCCGATCCGGTCGCCGACCTCGTTGGCTACGGCCAGCACGCGGTCTGGCTCTCCCGTGGCGAGCTGCTCGCGCTGACCGGCGCGATGCGGAAGGCCATCGTGCCCATCCTGGACAACTCGCCGAGGCCGGACCGTACGCAGTACCTGCTCAGCCCGATCCATTTCCCGCTCGAGGCGCCGGACTCGGCGGAGTAGCACCCGGTCACGGATTCCTGGCCGTCGACGGCAACTGTCCGATCAGCGTCAGACGGCCAGATCACCGTGGGGACCGGCGGAAGGGGGCCGTTTTCGCTACTCGTGTCACGTTCAGGCGGAAACGCATCCGGCAGACGACGGCGTCCGAGCGGCGCCGGAGCGCGCGGGCGAGTACGGCGCCGCGCTGGTTCTGCAGGATCCGCTCCCACCAGTGTGCCGGTTCGACTTCGGCGATCAGCACGAAGACGTGCCGGTCTTCAGTGGCGCGGAGGTGATCGAGGAGTGGTTCGCCGAGGCGTCGCCGTTCGTCGTACAACTGGACCAGCCTCACGTCGGGATGCCACTTCTCCCAGGCGGTCACGAAATCCCGCGCCGCCTGCTCGTCCTCAGGGTGGATGACGTGGACGGCTTCGACGTGGTCGCCGAGGGAGAGCGCGGCGGCGAGCGCGTCGCGGGTCAGCCGGGAGACCGTGTGGACGGGGACGATCACCAGCGAACGGTTCGGCCGTGGGGGTGCGGGGGTCGCGCCGAGTTCGAGCCGGTCACCGATCCTGCGGTAGCTGCGGTCCACCCATTCCATGGCCGCCACCAAGAGCGGGAGCGTGAGGACGATCAGCCAGCCGCCCTCGCCGAATTTCGTCGTCGTCACCACGATCGCGGAGACTCCGGTGAGCAGTGCGCCGAAGCCGTTGAGCGTGGCCTTGCCCCGCCAGCCTGCCGGACGGTGGCGCCGCCAGTGCCGGACCATTCCGAACTGGGAGAGCGTGAAGCCGACGAAGACCCCGATCGCGAACAGCGGGACCAGCGTGTTCATGTCGCCGTCGGTGATGAGGAGCAGGAGGGCGGCGGTGATGGCGAGGAAGCCGACTCCGTAGCGGTACACCTGGCGTTCGGCACGCAGGGCGAACACGTGCGGCAGTTTGTTGTGCTTCGCCAGCAACTGCGCCAGGACCGGCAAGCCGCCGAAAGAGGTGTTCGCGGCCAAGGCGAGCAGCACCACGGTCGAGAACTGCACGAGATAGAAACCGAAGCCGTCGCCCAGCGACGCGGTGGTCACCTGGGAGAGCACGGTGACGCCGTCCACCGGGTGGATGGCGAATTTCCCGATCAGCACGGCGATCCCGATGAGCATCACGCCGAGCAGGCCGCCCAGCGCGATCTCCGCGTGCTGGGCGCGGCGCACCCGCGGCCTGCGGAACGACGGCACGGCGTTGGCGATCGCCTCGACCCCGGTCAGCGCGGCGCACCCGTTCGCGAAAGCCTTGAGCAGCAGCAGGATCCCGACCATCTGCAGGTTCTGCGCGTGCTCCGGCGCGGTGATCTCCGCCGCCGGGCTCGAACGGAGCAGGCCGGCGACGATCACCGTCAGGATCGCGCCGACGTAGATCACGGTGGGCACGACGAACACCCGGGCGCTTTCCGCGATGCCGCGCAGGTTCACCGCCGTGACCACTGCCAGCACACCGAGGCACAGCCATAGTGTGTACGGCAGCAAGCCGGGGAAAGCCGAGGTCAGCGCGGCCACACCCGCGGCCACCGAGACCGCGACGTTGAGGACGTAGTCGATGATCAGCGACGCCGCGGCCACCAGTGAGGCCCGGCGTCCGAGGTAGGTTCGGCTGACGCCGTAGGCGCCTCCGCCGTCGGGGAACGCGGCGATGACCTGGCGGTAGGACAACGTCAAGACGCCCAGCAGCACGGCGATCGCGATCGTGACGGGCAAGGTGAATCCCAGCCCGGTGCCGCCGGCGACGGCCAGCACGATCACGATGGCTTCGGGCCCGTAGGCGACCGAGGCCATCGCGTCCAAGGACAGGGCTGCGAGTCCGCCGACGACGGAGAGACGGTGCCGCTCGGAGCGGTCGGTGTCCCTCGCGGGGCGGGTGAGTGTTGCGGTCACGCCGTCAGCGTGGGGTGCCACTTCTCCTCGCACCGAGGAGATTGACACGTTCCTGACACCGAATCGGGTGAACCCGACACCAAACTGACGGCCTGGAGATCCGGATCACCGCGACCATCAGGATCACGGAAACGAACGGGTGGGGCGAGGCACCCGTGTCAGCGCGGTGACTGCGCCGTGTCAGCGCGGCACGCGAACGTGGTCACCATGACCAAGTCACTGAGGGGTACCAAGAACAGGATCTTCCGCCGCGCGGGGGTGACGGCACTGGCCGCGACGCTGCTGGCGGGCGTCGCCGTCCCGGCGGCCTCCGCCGCCGGGCGGGATCGGCCTGAGCTACAGCAGGCCGTCCAGGAATTCGTCGACGCCGGGTTCGCCGGGATGCAGTTGCGTGTTCGCGACGAGCGGGGCGAGTGGACCGGCAGCGCCGGGGTGCGGGAGCTGGGCGGGACCGCGAAGCCGCCGACCGACGGCCACTTCCGCGTCGGCAGCACCACGAAGAGCTTCACCGCCACGCTGATGCTGCAACTCGTGGCCGAGGGCAGGATCGGGCTCGACACCCCGATCGCGGGTTTCCTGCCCCGGTTCGGCTTCGACCGGCGGATCACCGTGCGCATGCTGCTGCAGCACACCAGCGGGCTGTTCAACCACACCGGCGAGTACTACCCGGACGGGACGGTCGTGCCGGGGATCCCGTGGACGGGCCCGGAATGGGTGGACAAGCGCTTCCACACTTACCAGCCGGAGGAGCTTGTCCGGTTCTCGCTGTCCAAGCCGCCCCGGTTCGAGCCGGGGGCGGGCTGGAGCTACGCCAACACCAACTCCGTGGTGCTCAGGCTGCTGGTCGAGAAGCTCAGTGGCCGCCCCTTCGCCGAGGAACTGGACCGGCGGATCCTGCGGCCGCTGAAGCTGCGGGACACACTGTCGCCGGGAGCCTGGTCCGGGATGCCCAAGCCCTACGCCCACGCCTACTACTCCTATGAGGACGCCGGTCAGTGGAAGACGATCGACGTCACCCACCAGAACCCGTCCTGGGTCTCCAGCGCGGGAGACATGATCTCGACGACCAAGGATCTCCAGACCTACTTCTCGGCCCTGCAGAGCGGCGAGCTCCTCCCCGTCTGGCTGCTGACCGAGATGCGTAAAACCCACCCGCAGAGCGAAAGCCTCTTCGGCTTCTACGGTCTCGGGCAGTACTCACAGGATTTGGGCCCGGGCTGCCCCGGCACCATCCTCAACCACGACGGCAGCAACAACGGCTACGGGGCACTGATGTACAGCACGCCGGACGGCAGCAAAACGCTGACCGCCTCGATCACCAGCGGGGACGACGCGAGCGCGGCGCAGAAGTTCCCGGCGGAACTGAACAAGCTGGTCAGGACGGTGTTCTGCGGTAAGAACTGAGACTGATGGCGGTGCCGGTTCGTGGATGTGCTCGATCATGCGGGATTTCCTTTTCGTTCCAGGGTGATGGTGAAAGCGACCAGCAGGGCGCAGGCCGCCGCGATGCCCGCGACCACGACGGCCACGCCGGTCCACGGCGCGGCGAGCGGGAGCAGGAACATGACGGTGGCGCAGGTCAGGACCGCGCCGGGACGCAGGACGGTTCTCGCCACGATGGGCACGTGGACCAGCCACAGGAGCACGAGAAACACGCCCACGGAGGCCGCGACGGCGTAGCTGATCAAAAGCGGTGAGGCGGGCAGGTGGTGTCCGGTGTCCTCGACCGCGACCTCCAGGCTCGCGCCGAGTGCCGCGAGCGCCGCGAAGATGCCGAAGTGGCCGTAGCCCCACAGGTAGGACCCTTCACGGCGCTCGCTCAGCCCGTCCCCGGCCGGTTCCAGGAAGTACAGCCACCAGGTGGCGAAGAGCAGCACGAGGCCGGAGATCGCGATCGTGACGAACGCGGCGCTGATCTCCGCCGCCGCTACCGGACCGGCGACACGCCGCAGTCCGGCCCGACCGGCGAGGAGATCACGGTCGACCTCGGCGGCGTGCTGCCGATGCGGCAGAACCCGCGGATCGCCGACTACCCGGAGGGCCCTGGAAGAAGCCTTCACCGGCAACCCGGGCGGGATGACGGACGCCGTCGGCACGATGTTCGCGCTGCGCAAGCAGGGGCTGGCGCTGATGAAGATGCCCACCGGCGACGGGAAGACGACCGCGGGCCCGACGTTCGAGTACGTGCCACCCGAGCTGCGGAACTGAAGCACGGCCGCTCCGAGGAGCGCGCGTTCACGTGATGTGCCCGGCGCCCGCCAGGCGAACGATGTCGCACGTGCCTGTGCCGATGGACCGGAAAAGGGACCGATCAGGTCGTGGCGAGAGAATCACCAGGAGGGTCGACGTACTCCACGTACAACGGTGTGGCGGCCAGCACGGTGGCAGCTCGATCATTCTCGTGCCGTTGGCCAGGGAAGACGGCGGTGATACGTGCGTAGCCTGCCATCCACGCCGCGGTGTAGTCGGTTCCCAGAGAAGCGGAGAGAGACGTCACCGCCCGTAGCTCATCGCGGTTCGAACGGTGCTCTCCGGCGGGCCTTCCGGTGTCGAACGCGGCGCCGTCGTCGAGCTGATTCCCCTGGTCCTGTTGTTCGCGCACGAGGTCGAACAGGGTCCCGACACTCCAACGGGAGTTGGACTTGACCACATTCAGACGCATGTCCGAGGAGCCGAGCAGGTTGGTCGCCGTGCCGTGCAGCAACAGCCGCAAACCGCCGCCGGTGGGGTAGCCGGCGCTCGGCTCGTTCGGGTCCACGAAGAACACCGACGCCCCGTCTCTTGTCACGCCGTAGCTCAAGGGAGCCTCGAAGTGCACCCACTGTCCTGGGCGCACCGCGGGGTCTGCGAACCACTTCGGTGCCCGTGACGAGCGCTCCAAGGCGGCAACAGCCGCGGCGAGGCTGGGCTTGGGTGGCTTGGCTGTCTTGCCGATCCTCACTCCACCCAGGGGTGTCTTCACCTCGGCGTCCAGGTCCCGAAGAACTTGACCTGCCCACCCGGACTGGTAAGGCGACAGCTGCTGGAGTTTGGCCTCGGAAACATATATCAGCTCACGCACAAGCTCATGATGCCCCAACCGAAGAATCGGCCCTCGATGAACACGCGACTGCCCTGAGCGGTCGGTACATCCTTGGGAGCTTTACAGGCCGGCGGTGCCCAGCCACGGCGGACCCATGCGGTAGCGATGCGAAGGGCGGCTCACCGACCGCCGAGTGGACCCGCCGTGCGCCGGGATCATCCGGCTGCGCTTCGACCCCGAGGAGGTCGTCGGCGGGCATTGCGTGTGGGTCGAAGCGCTCGTACCTTGGATCCCGCGGGCGCGATGTGCGATGGCGTGGCAACCGAATCAAGGTCCACTACCACATGGTCAAGGGAGGGCGATGAGCTCGCGGCCATCAGCCGACCGGTTCGTGGGGACGCTCAGAACTGCTTACCGGGGGCTAATCGAGGGCGGGGCGGTCTCGCTCACCGTCGACCGTGGTGATGCCGAGACGGTAGTCCGGCTCGAGCCGGTTGTCCCGGGTGCGCCGCGCCTGCAGTTGCGCATGACGGGAAGCGTCGGGGATTTGTTCCTCGACGACTTTGACCCCTTCGAATTGGACGAGGCTTTGCCGAAGGACGTCGAGGAGTTCGCATCGTTCACACGAGCACTGGTCGATGGGAAGCTTGAGCTGGTCTTCAGGAAGACGATGCTCGGCTGGCGCCCGGCGGCAGTCGAATGGCCCGGTGGTCAGTGGTCGTTTCCGGGGAACCCGGGCGTCGTAGGCTTGTTCTTTCGTTCACGCCGGGAGAAAGTGCGGGGATACGGCTGAACGGATACTGAAGACAGAGTGAGGATCGGATCTGGCATCGGTTCCGGCGACTCGACCGCGCCGCTCCGGGCCGTGACGCCAACCTGTCAGCAGGCCGGTGATCTACCAGCGGCACGTCGTGCGATCTCCTCCGCCAAACCTGTTAGCGAACTCCTCCATCGGGACCTTCTCCGTGTGGAGCACCGTGCGGGAACCTTGCCACGGTGAAAGCCGCCGCCGATAAGACAGCCGTTCTCGCTGTCGCACTCGACGAGGAACACGCCGCTGTGGTACCACGGTGTAATCCTTCGGTACTGCAACAAAGGACAGGGCCAGCCCTGAATCGCGGCTGGGCAACGCTGGCGCTAACCTGTCTCGCACCTATCCGGCCGCAGTGGTCGGCAAGCACGCAGGGGAAGGTCGTGCTCGATGAGGAAGCGTCGCAGGCAAATCTCCACGTCGAAGTCGCCGGCGCTCGCCGGTCTGATCATTGGTCTCTTCATTACATTGGCGATTGCCATGGTCAGCTACTTCTGGCCACAGTCTGCTGCCGTGAAAGACGCACTCTTGGTTTCACTTGTCGGAATCTCCGTTTCCGTCGTTCTGAGCGTCAGGCTGAAATTGAGTGAGATATCGCAAGGTATGGCCGATATCGAACGAGACACGCGCGGGTTGACGCGGATCCAGCAGTGGGGCAGGAAAGATAGCGCAGTCCTCAGTCGATACGCCGAGTTGCGAAAAGAACTCGATGAGCTTGCGGCTGGTACCTACTACCTCAAGTCCATCGACGAGGTCTTCGAGGACGATGTCAGATCCATCGACGAGCTTCGCAAGGGTGAAGTGCTCAGGTCCACATGCCCGATCTCGACAGTCTCAGCAGAGAAGGCTCATGCCCAGATTGTCGATGTGCGTTATCTGGCATCCGTGCAGGCGCATATCGCCGCGACGCAGCGAGGTGTTGATGTGACCCGCATCTACCTCTTCAGAGACCTTGAAGCATTCGGTGACGACGTCATGCTCGCACACTTGAAGGACCTGGCGAAAAAACTGCACATCAAGATCATTTTGCATTCGGAGGCAAGGCTGCGAGAGGAGTTTGACTACCTTGTCTTCGGTGAGCGGAGAGTCTCAGTGGGTGTGGTCGGCGGAGACACCGGGACTGTTCAAGCTGCAGTTGTGCATTCTGACAGCGATATCGTCCAGAGATACATCGAGAAGTACAGTCGTCTGACTGCTCTTGCTGGTTCGCTTGACGTAACCATCGCCAAGCTTCGCAAGTATCGGTCGAGAAGCTGACGCGCGTCTGTCGAGCTCTTCCGCTCGACCGGCGCCGTTGATGTTCGCGTGGCGCAGTAGGCGCAACGATGTGAACGGGCGTTGGTGGCCGGTTCGACCTCCCCGCCGGCGGCGAGCCAGCGGGGAGGTATCCGGTGCCGGACTTCCTGGGTACCGGCTAGGCGACCCAGTCGGCCTGTGCGAAGACGGCGAGCATGTCGCTGCTGCGGACGCCGTTGGTGGAGAAGGAACCTTCGACGCCTACCCAGCCGCGGAAGGTGCCGTTGTCGTCGAGGATCTGCAACAGCGGCTTCACGTGCGAATTACCGGTGTAGCAGGGCTCCTTGCGTTCCATCGCCAGGCAGGTGCACCAGTGCCACAGCGCGTCGCGGCGGTCGCCTGAGTTCACCCGGCCGAGGTAGTACTGCAAGGAGCTGACGTTGGCCGGGGTGCCGCCGCCGTAGTGCGGGCAGCCGCCGCCCGCCTGGCATACCTTCGTCGATGAGGGCTGCAGGTAGGTCAGGCACCAGGTCACCGTATCGCAGGTTTTGAAGGAGCCGACCGCGAAGGAACTGCTCACATCGTTGGCCGTACCGCCCGTCCATCCCCTGCCGGCATAGCGGAGACCGCCCTCGTGCGCTTGCACGCTCGACATCGCGCGACGGTCGGTCAACGCCGCGTTGCTGCCGTAACCGTAACCGCTGTTGACCCGGGTGGAGCTCACGAAGTTCAACCGCGCCAGCGTTTGCTGGGTGTCCACGGACCATTTGTCCGTCCAGGTCGGCGACCAGGTGATCGTGACGGTCTGCTTGCCGTCTTCGGTGCCCAGCACATAGGTGCCCTGCCGGGTGTCGTTGGGAGCGCCGGTGAACCCGCCCGCCGTCATGATCTCGCACGGGCGGACCTTGTCGGTCGCCTTCGGATCGGTGGACGAGCACGACGAGTCCGGAGTGACCTTGATACCGGTCCGTTGTGTGGGCTTCGTCTGCTCCCACACGTACATGCTCGCTGACACCTTGCCGGCGGCCGCGTCGAACGTGTAGGTGCCCAGCCGGAACCAGTTACTGGTCGAGCCCGTGGTCAGGCTTCCGGTCGACACCACGAATTTCGCCCGCCCGCCGGGAAGTTCACCGGCCGTGGTCGCGGGGATCGCGGTCGCGGGGACCGCGGCGGCCAGCAGCGCGATCACGACGAGGAAGAGAACGCGCTTCATGAACCCGGAATCCCGGCTCCGCCCGCTCGCCGAGTCCGGCGACGATTTCACCGCCCCGCTCGCGCTGCCAGACAGTCCTTTCGGTTGATCCTTCTGCATAGTGGCTGCACCATCCAATCTGTCCATATTCAGAGGTTGTACTGTCCTCGGAAATCGGTCGTGTCGACGAGGTAGATGACCGCTGAAGCAGAGCCTCCTGGGACCGATATGTTGACCGAGCCAGATGTGTCGCCGCATTTCGGAGATGTGGAGACCGGCTCGTACTCTTTGTCGGTGCCAACGAGGTGAGTGTCGCCGTCGCGCTTGACACTTCGCGACGATTACGGGTGCCACCGCAGGTGGCCGAGAGCGTAGCCGGCGCCGTATTCGACCCTGAATGTGCTGCTGGGATCTGCCGCGAGCGCGGACGGCGCCGCGGAGACGACCGTGGCCACCGCCGCGGCGACCTTGGCGCGGTGCCGGATCGTCGTGCTGGTGCGGAGTCTGAGCATGACGAGTAGTCCCCTTCCCATTGCGGTTGAGCCGCCGGTCGGTTGTGTATGGCCGGTAGGAGCCACGCTCGGAATGATTCGGGATGATCAAGTGGGCAGTAACCGCCACTGTGACGGCGACCGCTAAATTTTTACTAAGTGTCATCTGTGAGGCGGGTGCCGGTCGAGGACCCATGGCCCGGTACTCGCCGTTGCTAGCTCTCGAATGCCGGTGGCGGGGACTGGGGGCCGGGGAGGGGACGCGGGTGTTTCCCGACGCGGGCGGCGAGCACCGGTGCTTGGTCGCTCTCGTCGAACAGCAGGCCCATCGCTGCGGTCGCTGCTCGGCTGCAGGGCCGAACGTCTCCGCGCTGTCACGTGGGGCGGCGACGACGGGCTGGTCAGCCGCCCCGGACAGCAGCCGGAAGGCGTCGCCCTGTGCCGCGAACCGGCTCGTGACCCCACCACCGCGGCCGCGGTGATCTGGATTCGGTACTCAGCGGATCGCGGAAAGCGGAGCGGCATTGGGGCGGAGTTTCCTGCCGACTCTTGACTTGAGGCCCGTCGTCACCGACTATCTTCTTTGTCATCCGCCGGGAGTGAGAAAGTTTCCAACAACGTTCTGTTAGCGCTAACATTCCTTTGTATTTCCTTGTCGCGCGGTGATCCGTGCTGCCCGGAACCGGCCGGGTAATCCCCACTGGAGGTTGAGCAATGCCGCACAGCCGCAGGAAGTTCCTGGCCGCCAGCGCCGCGGGACTCGCAGGTGTCACCTTGGGCGGGCAGGTCGCCGCGCCGCCGGCGGCCGGTGCGACCTGGGAAACGGTGCTGAACGGGACGTTCGCCAGCTACTCCACGCTTCAGTCGGCGTGGAACTACCGTTATCCCTGGGGTTCCGATCACAACGGCACGGCCAGGATGTACGCGAGTTCGTCCGACCACAGTCAGGTCTATCTCGAATCCGGGGGGGTCCTGGTACTGAAGGCAACGCGTACCACGGCGGACGAAGGGAACAGCTCCGCCGATCCGCATCTGCCGATTCACTACCACTCGGGCGCGGTCCACGCGAAGCAGCAGGTCACCGTGACGGACCAGTTTCCGAACTGGGAGGTTCGGGGCGAGTTCCAGGCTCCGTCGGCGCGGGGCACGTGGCCGGCGTTCTGGCTCACCGGTGCCACGAGCTGGCCGCCGGAGAGCGACATCCTCGAATTCAAAGGGGACGGCCGGAACTGGTTCAACACCTACAAGAACGGCTCCGGCGCCTGGTCCAACACGCTGGTGAACGTGAGCAACCCGGGTGGATGGCATGGCTACCGGGCCTGGATCACCAAGGTCAACGCGACCGATGTGGACATCCACTACTACCTCGACGGGAAGTGGGTCGCCCAGCACCGTGGCGCGAACTTCGTCGGCAAGCCGATGTGGCTGATCATCAACCTGCAGATGGAAGGCTCTTCGGGGTCGCCGGGTCCGACAGCACCCACGTACTACCGCGCTCGCAACGTCTACATCGGACGCGACCGCGTCTGATCGTCGATTCGTGAGCGGGTTCGGCGCGGAATGGTCCGCAGGCTGAACGATCCACAGTGGACGAGGTGCCTAGGTGCGGCTGACCGTGCTGTCGTAACTGCGACGGCTGTTCAGCAGCGCCGGGTCGAAACCCGCCAGCTTCTTGTAGCGTGCGGCGATCTCCTCCCGCTCGGTGAGCGGGAGGACCTCGTCGACGTCTTCGAAGCCGTCGGGAGCCCGTTCGTGGGCGAGCTTGAGCACCAGTTCCGGGCCCATCTTGCGGTTGGCCAAAATGATGCCCGAGGTCCTCGGCCGTCGCTCGGCTTCGTACTCCTCGCAAGCCGCGACGGGGTCGTGGTGCCGGGCCAGCGCGTCGGCCAGCACTCTGGCGTCCAAAATGGCCTGTGAGGCGCCGTTGGAACCGATGGGGTACATGGGATGGGCGGCGTCGCCGAGCAGGGTCACGCGCCCGTGCGTCCAGCGGGGGAGGGGTTCGCGGTCCACCATCGGGTATTCGTAGGCCGCCTCGGCCTGCCGGATGAGTTCCGGTACGTCCAGCCAGTCGAACTTCCAGTCGGTGAACCATGGCAGGAACTCGCTCACCGGGATCCGGCGGTTCCAGTTCCCGCGGTCGGCGGAGATCCGGCTCATCGGACGTTCGGCGACCCAGTTGATCTCCACCTCGCCGTCGGCGTCGGGCGCGGAAATCGGGTAGGCCACGAACTTCTGCCGGTCGTCGCCCGCCATGATCATCGACCGGCCACCGCGGTAGGGGCGGGCCGTGGTGGTCCCGCGCCACAGCACGAGCCCGTTCCACAGCGGCGCGGGTTCGCCGGGATACAACTGGGCTCGCACCGCCGAATGGATGCCGTCCGCGCCGATCAGCAGGTCGCAGGGCAGCTGCTCCTGTCCGAAGTGGACAATGGTCCGGTCGGCCGACGAATCGAAGCCGGTCACGCGGTGACCGGTGCGTACCGCGTCCTGGCCGAGCCGGTCCTGTACGGCCGCCAGCAACAGCATCTGCAACTTGCCTCGGTGCACCGAGTACTGCGGCCACCGGTAGCCGACGTCCAGCCCGCGTGGTTCGGACCAGATGAGCTGGCCGTGATGGTTGAAGTAGGCGAGTTCACCGGTCGCCACCCCGATGCCCGCCACCGGCTCGGCCAGCCCCAGCTCGGTGAGCTCGCGCACGGCATGCGGCAGCAGGTTGATGCCCACCCCCAGCGGCCGGATCGCCTCGGTGGCCTCGGCGACCACCACGTCGGTGATCCCGGCGGCGTGCAGACTCAACGCGGTGGCCAGGCCACCGATACCGCCGCCGGCGACGATGACTCGCATACTTGCTCCTCTGGTCAGTGCGAATGGTGGTGATCTGCCGCGAGTTTCTCCAGCCGGGGCACCAGGTCACGTGGTGCGGGCATGGCGAGCATCTCCTCGCGCAGCGCCGCGGCGGCGATGGCGAACGACGGTTCGTTCAGCAGCCGCAGCAGGTGCTTCCGGACCCGCTCGCCGTCGACGTCGGTGTAGTACTCCGACAACCCGGCCCCGTGTGCTTCGAGGCGCTTGGCCAGGATCGGGGTGTCGTGCTGTTCGGCGATCATCAACTGCGGGACCGCGTCCAGCGCGACGGTGTTGGTGGTGCCGAAGCCGCCGTGATGGGCGACCGCCGCGCAGGTCGGCGCGAGTGCCTGCAGGGGGACGAACTCCACCAGCCGAGTGTTGTCCGGCACCCTGGACAGTTTCTCCTGCTCGACACCGGGCAGCGTGCCGACCATCTCGATGTCGAGATCCGCGACGGCGTCCAGGATGTCCTGCACGCTGATCGGGTAGCCGCCGAACCGGTCGGTGCTGAACTGGCCGAGGGTCAGGCAGACCCGGGGTTTCGACGCGGGTTCCCTTACCCAGTCCGGGATCACCGAGGTGCCGTTGTACGGCACGTAGCGCATCGGCACGTGGTGCAGGTCGGTCTCCAGGCGCAGCGGGGCCGGGTACTGGTCGATGGTGAACTGCCCGGTGACCAGGGACTCGGAGAACCGGACGCCGTGGTGTTCCGCCCGTTCGGCGATCCAGTCACCGAACGGGTCCTGCCGCCGCCCGGGCGGTCGCGCGGCGAGCAGTTCGAGAAAGTTCTGCCGGGTGCGGCCGAAGATGTCCAGTGACCACAGCACCCGCCCGTGCGCCGCGCCCACCGCCTCCGCGGCGATCGGCCCGCCATGCGTGGTGGGTTCCCAGATCACCAGGTCCGGCCGCCACTGGCGGGCGAAGGCCACCAGGTCGTCGGTCAGTGGATCGTTGATGATCTTGTACCAGCTGGGGAGAACGTCGGCGTAACCCGCGCGGAGGTACTCGTAGCCCACTTCGGCGGCAGGCTCGTCCGACTTGTCGAAGGGCGCCAGCTCGACCCCGCGGATCTTGTTGTACGCCTTGGGGTTCAGCTTGGCGAACCGGGGTGTGAGGAACCGGCTGGAGACACGCCAGAGGTTGTGGTCCTCGCCGACCGGCACCGCGGTGAGACCGGTACCGGTGACCACGTCGGTCAATGCCGGCTGGCTGGCCACTCGCACCTCGTGCCCGGCCGCGGCCATGGCCCACGCCAGCGGGACCATGACGTTGAAATGGGTTCTTTCGGAGTACGTGGCGAACAGGACACGCATGCCTTCTCCATCCATTGACGACGTCTCGCTGGCGAGACGGACAGAGGTACCGCGGTGAATTCACCGTTCTGCGGTGCCCGCGTCCCCTTCCGGATATCCGCCACAAAATCCCTGATCGATTCCGGACCGACGGGTTCGGGGTAAGGTGAACCCTAGCGGCAAAGTATTGGTGAGGTCCACTGATCGCGGTACTGTCCACGCCGGTAAAAAAAGCACCGGTGGAATCTGGAGTTTCTCGATGAATGAGCCGGCGATACGACTTGACGTGCGCGACGTGGAACAGTTCACCGAGGCGACGGGTGACCGGAATCCGCTGTACGTCGACCCTGTTTACGCCATGCGGACCTCGGCGGGCGGCTGTGTGCTTCCCGGTGCGCTCGGGGTGCTCGCCGCTCTGGCCGCGGTACCGGAAACGCGGCTGCGCGAAGTGTCCGGGTTGACCGCGCGCTTCACCGCGCCGCTGTTCCCCGGCCGCACTTACCGGGTCTCATGGTCCGAAAAGGACAGTGGGGCGGTCGCGGTGGTGGTCCGGGCGGGCGCCCATCCGGTGCTCAGCTTCGACCTGACCGCCGGGAAGTCCTTGGCGGCCGCGGTGGTGCCGGACAAGCTGCCGGTCGCGGACGAGCCGGAACCGACCGTCGACCGGGCCAGGGGTGAGACCTTCGAGGGCGGCTACGGAGTGCCGGGCCCGGAACAACTGCGGGCGCTGGCTGACCGGCTCGGTGCGGCGGCGGCGCCGGACGCGCTGCTGGGCGCGCTCGGCTGGGCCAGCTGGTTCGCCGGGATGCGCGTGCCGGGCCGGGACACCATCCTTTCCGGACTGCGGATCGCCGCCGCCGCCGAGCGGGAGGTGGGTGACGTCCCCGCCTACACCGCGACGGTGACCGCCGCGGACTCCCGCACCGGGACGGTGGTGGTGCTCGCCGAGTGCGCGGGGGCGGGCCAGGGCGTGGATGTCGAGCTGAGGGCCTTCCGCCGGAAACCGGTGCCGGCCGCGGATCGGACCTCGGCGACCAGCGTGCTCCCCCCGGGTGACCGGCTCGCCGGGACGAACGTGCTCGCGGTCGGTGGCAGCCGGGGTATCGGTGCTGCCGTGGTCTCGGTGCTGGCGGCTCAGGGCGCCCGGGTGTGGGCGACCCAGCGGGCGGCCGGACCGGTGGAGGCGCTGGCGGCGGAGTTCGGGCCGGACGTGCGGCCGCTGGTGCTCGACGCCGGCGACGCGGAGCAGGTCGCGGCCGGGATCGAGGTGCTGACCGAGGCGGGCGTCCTGCTGGACGGGCTGGTGCTGAGCGCGGGCCCGGCGGTCCTGGACACCAGCCTGCATCCGGACATGGTGGACGTGGCGCGCGAGTTCGTCGACACCAGCCTGACCCTGGTGATGCGCCCGTTGGCCGCCGCGCTGCCCCTGCTGCGGCCGGGGGCGTGGATCGTGTTCCTGTCCTCGGGTGCGGTGGAGGATATGCCCGCCCGGTACCCGCAGTACTTCGTCGCGAAGTCGGCGCTGGAGGCGTTGTGCCGGTTCTGCGCCGCCCACCACGACGTCCGGGTCCTGCTCGCCAGGGCCCCCAAGATGTGGACCGACCTGTCGAACGGGCCGCTGGGCGGCCGGGGCACCGTGCCGACCGCCCAGGTGGCCGCCGCGATCACCGGGTGGGTACTCGGCGACATCTCCCGCGACGACTCCGGCGTCACCGTCCTCACGCCGGAGGAACTGGCGGGCTGGGCGCCCTGAGCGAACCGGCGGCCGGGCACTCACGATGAACCCAGGCCACCCCTCGCCGGAAGCCTCAAGCCCGGAAGTCCGTGAAGGCCTCCTTCCCTACCTTGAAAGTCAGGGCCCCGGCAAAGTCGCATAATCGCTGGTCGGCTCCATTGCTAGCGCGGCTCAAGGCGACCGTGTCGTGGCGGACCCGGCGGGAGCGGGCCCACGCAAGGGGCCTCACCCGGGTCCGGACTGTCCATAAGGGACGCTTTTCGGGACAAAAATGCCCGATTTGAGCATCTTGCACGGTTTTGCGAGGGCCGAGTGGGTGGTTTCGCGTGGCTGGATGGATGGCGCGTGTGATCTGACGGAGGACACGTGTGTCTGGATGGATGACACGCGGGAGCGGCAGGTTTCGTCGGGTGTTCTCCGTTCACTCACGCGTGCCCTCCGTCGGATCACGCGTGTCGCCCGATGGTAGGTACCTAAGAGACAAGTGGCCCTCACCCGAATCGCCACTCACGCCATTCCTCCGAAACCGCACCTGTAGCCCCGCGGCATCCAGAATCAGGCCTGCCCTACCTCGACTTTGCCGGGACCCTGCCTTGAAAGTAGGGAAGGAGGCCTTCACGACCGGCCCGGCCCACGGACACACCGGCGTCGTCAGCCGCGCTTCAGGTTCTCGTAGTGCGCCAGCGCCGCACCGTAGTCCGGCAGCAGGCCGGCCTCCGCGGACTCGGCGAGGGACGGCGCGCGGGCGTCCTTCGCCGACATGATCGGGTCGCCGGTGAGCGACCACGGGATGCCGATCTCCGGGTCGAGGGGGTTGATCTCCAGCACGGTGTCCGGCCGGTACTCCTCGGAGCAGAGAAAGGTGACGCAGGCGTCGTCGGTCAGCGCCCGGAAGGCGTGTCCCAGTCCGTCCCCGAGGTAGAGCGCGGTACCCGTCCCCGCCTCGTGGTGGAACATCTCGTACTTGCCGAACGTGGGCGAGCCGATCCGCAGGTCGATCGCGACGTTCAGCACCTCGCCCTGCACGCAGGTGATCAGTTTCGCCTGGCCGGGCGGAAACAGGCTGCCGTGAATGCCGCGAATGGTGTCGCGGCGGCTGATCGAATAGTGGAATTGGGCGGCGCGGAACGGATAGCCGATCGCATCCGACACGGTTTCACCACGGAACCCCTCGTAGAAGAATCCACGCCGGTCGAAATGCAGTTCCGGCGTGAGGAGGAAAGCGTTCGGTAGGGACAACTCGGTGATTTTCAGTGCGTTCATCTGACGACCGGACTCCGAAACGGGGGAAGCGGGCTCAGTACAGGGAATGCAGGCAGGCCAGCAGGCTGCGGGCCTCGATGTTGAGGTAGTGGCCGTGCCGAAGCAGGTCCATCAGCTGGCGGACGGTCATCCAGCAGTAGTTCGGCGGGGTGTCGACCGGCACCTCTTCGCCGACCTCGATGATCTGGTACCGGGTGAGCGCGCGGTAGAACCGTCCGCCCTCCTCGGACAGGACGTGGTCGTAGTGCACCCGGCTGTGCTCGGAGGTCAGCGCCCGCCGCAGGAAGTCCTCCCGCACCGAGGTGAGGTCCTCCCCGGGCAGCAGGTGCACAGTCGGCGCCATTTCCACCAGGTCCATCAGCCCGTATTCCGGTCGTGCCTGCACCAGTACGTGCAGCACTCCGTCGAGCGGCCGTACGATGAACACCGCACGACCTTCCCCGCGAGGGAAGAGCAGGGGCTGCGTCCACCGCTGGACCTCCCTCGTCCCGGCTTCCACCGATACCGCGATGATCCGGAAGTGGCGGTCGTGCTCGTCCCTGATCTCCTCGGCGTCGCGGATCCAGCCGGTCACCTTCGCCAACGGGGAGAGGCGCGCGGTCCAGTCACAACGCGTTTTCGCGTCGGTGAACCAGGTGAGGATCTCGCCGGCGGTGTGCCGCGTTCCCATTCCCTCTTCCCCGTATCGGCAGGACCTGATCAGCGACTCGGTGAACTCGCTCGCGGACCGCGGCCGGTCGGGTGCGGCGAAGGGCAGGCAGGACAGCACGGTGCGGGCGTCCATGTTGACCAGGTTGTCGAACTGGTTCAGATCGCGGACCTGGGTCAGTGTCAGCCAGCAGTAGTCCTCGTGCACCTCGATGTCGTCGGTGACGAGCACGACCATGTTCCGGTTCCGCTTCCGCCAGAACCAGGCACCCTGCTCCGACTGCAGCACGTCGACCAGGATCTGTCCCCGGCCCGATCCGACGAAGTATTCGAGGTACCTGGTGGACAGTCCACTGTGGACCTGGGTGTAGTTGCTGCGGGTGGCCTGCACGGTCGGCGAAAGCTGCAGGGTGTTGATGTTCCCCGGTTCCATCTTCGCCTGCATCAGGCAGTGCAGTACCCCGTCGAACTCCTTGACGATGATGCCGAGAATGCCGATCTCCGGCTGGTTGATGATCGGCTGCGACCAGATGTCCAGACCGTCGTCGCGGACCTGCAACCCCTCGATGGTGAAGAACCGGCCGCTGGCGTGCGCGAGGTTTCCGGTTTCGGTCTCGAACGACCAGGAATCCAGGGCCGAGAACGGCACGCGTTCCACCGTGAACCGTCCGGTCCGGTGCCGCTCGGCCCACCATTCGTGGAACCGTTCCAGTGATTCACTCGGTGGTGCGTCGCTGAGCCGCTCCATCACGATGTGCACTCCTGTCGTCGCGGTGCCTCGGTGCTCTGGTGAGCTCGCGTGGCCGGGATCAGAGCCTGGACAGCACGCCGTGAAGCGTGTCGACGACCCGTTCCTGCTCGGCATCGCTCAGGGAAGGGAACATGGGCAACGAGAAGATCTGGTCGGCCATCTCCTCGGTGACCGGCAGCGAACCCTTGCGGTAGCCGAGGTGCGCGAATCCGGACTGGGTGTGCACCGGCCACGGATAGCTGATGTTCAGCGCGATGTCGTGCTTTTTCATTTCGTCGATGATGCGGTCCCGTGCCGGGTGGCGTACGACGTGCACGTAGTACACATGCGTGTTGCCCGGCGCCACGGCAGGGGTGACCAGGTCGGTTCCGGCGAACGCCTCGGCGTAGCGCGCCGCGATCGCGCGGCGGCGGGCGATGTAGTCGTCGAGCCTGGTGAGCTTGCGGCGCAGGATCTCCGCCTGCACCTCGTCCAGCCTGCTGTTGTAGCCGGGGGTCTCCACGACGTAGTACACGCTTTCCATGCCGTAGTACCGCAGTCGCCGCAGCCGGGCGTCGGTCTCGGCATCGGTGCTGAGCGTGGCGCCGCCGTCTCCGTAGGCTCCGAGCACTTTGGTGGGATAGAAGGAAAACGCGGCCGCACGGCCGACCGAGCCCGCGACCCGTCCGTGCTGGGTGGCGCCGTGCGCCTGCGCACAGTCCTCCAGGATCGGCAAACCGTGCTTCTCCGCGATGGCCTCCAGCGCGGCCATGTCGACGCACTGCCCGTAGAGGTGCACGGGCAGCAGGCATTTGGTCCGCTCGGTGATCGCGGCCTCCACCTGCGCCACATCCATCAGATAGGTGTCCGGATGGACGTCGACGAACACCGGGGTCGCGCCGACCGCGTCGATCGCGAGCACGGTGGGAGCGGCCGTGTTGGACACGGTGATCACTTCGTCGCCCGCGCCGACGTCGAGCGCGCGCAGGCCGAGCACGATGGCGTTGGTGCCGTTGTCGACCCCGACGCAGTGCGGCACGCCGTGGTACGCGGCGAACTCACGCTCGAAGGCCGACACGCTTTGGCCGAGCACGAGTCGTCCGGAGCGGAACACTTTTTCGACGGCATCCATGATGTCGTCCCGTTCCTTCTCGAACTCAGGCAGATAACCCCAGACGGACAGGGCCATGATCGGTACCTCACTCCCAGCGGGATCAGACGATTTGTTTGAGCAGGTCCACACCGTGGGTGTCCCATTCCTCGCGATGGACGGCCAGCACGCGCACGTCCCAGAGGCAACCGTGAAAGAAGACGTAATCACGCAGCACGGCCTCTTCCTGGACCATCGCGGAATACTCGTTCTCGAAGGCCAATGCTTCGGCCGTCGGCCTCGTGGTGTGAAAGTACACCTTCTTGGTGCGCCACATCGAAAACGCGAAGTTCGTGGCCAAGGCGTTCGCGTCGCGAACCACTTCGGCAGGCTGGTCCGCGGCGATGTTCACCTCGACCAGGACGTGCCCGGCCGGGTTCGGCTCGGAGATGGTGGCCACCCCCGCCGGCTGGCCGGTTTCCTTACGGTGCACGAGAAAGTATGCCGCCACGCCGCGGCCGAAGCCGGCGACGAACGCGTCGATGGTCGGCAGTCCGGGGTAGCCGAGCCGGAACAGCACGTCGTAGGCCGTCGGTGCGTCGGTGGCCGCGGCGGGCCGCAGCTCGATCTGCTTGGTTTCGGTGTGCGGATAGAGCATGGCGGACGAGCCTCACTTCGGGATGGGGGATCGGATCTGGACGACGCTAGCGAAAATGACGGCCAAAGCGGGAACGAAAATATCCGCCAAAGCGGAAAAGAGCACCAGCGCAAAGTAGGTTTGCCCGGTCGGCGGAGTCAAGTGGCCGACAGACGACGCCACGCCCGCGTCCCGCCAGCGGGACAGCGGCATCCCGCAGGCCGGGGCGGGCGGAGGTGACCACGGTACGGCACTTGCCCGTTTCCGGTGTTCGCGGTTAATGTCGGCTGGGGTTCTGGAAATAGCCGCTCGCAGCTGAATGCGCTGACATCCCGGGCAGGCCGATCATCTCGAAGTCTCTTTCGCAGCCGGAATTCTTTCTGCTCCGGCGGTCATGTCGAACAAGGAGTGTGGGGCGAGAACATGTCGGACAACGCGACCGGGGAGATCGATCTGGCGACGACCGATGCGCTCACCGAGCTGGTGCGCCGGACCGCGTACCAGATCTGCGGCGAGCAGCCGGGCGTACCGCGGCCGGAGCAGCTCATCGACCTCGATTCCTTCTCCGTGGTCCAGGTGCTGCTGGAACTGGAGAAGTCGACCGAGCTGATGCTGCTGGAAGAGCTGGATTCCTTCACTGGAAACACCTTCGAGGAACTGGCGGCGTCCATGATGGACATCGCGAACGGCCAAAACCGGCTGGACGGGCTGCTGGCCAGGGTGCGGGAGCAGCTAGCCGCGTACCCGGACCAGCCGACCTCGGCCTGAGGAGAGACGAGCGGTCGCGTGACGATGAGTGTGACCTCGCATAACGCTGCGCTGGACGGGGTGCTGTCGGCGGTCGGGGGGACCCCACTGGTCCGCCTCGACCGGCTTTTCCCGGATTCCCCGGCCCGGTTCTACGCCAAGATGGAAGCACTGAACCCGGGTGGCAGCGTCAAGGACCGCGCCGCCATCGGCATGGTGGTCAGTGCCATCGAGAGCGGTGAACTCGTCCCCGGACTGTCCACTGTGGTCGAATCCAGTTCGGGCAACCTCGGCATCGGCCTGGCGCAGGTGTGCCGTCTGTACAACATCCGGTTCATCTGCGTGGTCGACCCGAAGACCACGACGCAGAATCTGGCGATCCTGCGCGCCTACGGGGCCGAGCTGAGCATGGTCACCGAGGCCGACAACGAGATGAACGACTTCCTGTCCGCGCGCATCCAGCGGGTGCGGAACCTGGTCCGCGACATTCCCGACGTGCTGTGGCCGAACCAGTACGCCAACCCGCGCAACGCGAAGGCGCAGGAGTCGATCATGCGGGAGCTGCACGAGCAGCTCGAAGGAAAGGTCGACTACCTCTTCGTGGCCACCGGAACCTGCGGCACGGTCCGCGGTTGCGCCGATTTCGTCGCGCGGCACCAACTGTCCACGCGGCTCGTGGCGGTCGACGCCGAGGGCAGCGCCATCTTCGGCGATGTCAGCTGCCGCAGGCTGATTCCCGGGCACGGTGCCGCGGTCCGGCCCGCGCTGCACTTCGACGGGATAGCGCATTCGGTGCTCCGAATGACCGATCAGGACTGCGTGGTCGGCTGCCGTCGGCTGGTGGGTGCCGAAGCCATTCTCAGCGGCGGTTCGTCCGGCGCGGTGGTCAGCGCGGTGGAGCAGCGGCTCGCCGAGCTGCCCGCCGGCGCCAACTGCGTGTTGCTGCTGCCCGACCGTGGTGAGCGTTACCTGGACACCATCTACTCCGACTCGTGGGTCGAGGAGAAGTTCGGTGACATCAAGCATCTGTGGAAGGAGAAGGCAGCGTGCTGATCTTGCGCCGCGCGGACGTCAAGACCGTGCTCGACGAGGACCTCGGCGCGGTGCTCGGGACCGTGCGTGACGCCTACGTCGCGCACGCACGCGGGCAGACCGTGGTACCGCACTCGGTGTTCCTCCGGTTCCCCGGTAATCCCAGTGACCGGATCATCACCCTTCCCGCGTTCGTCGGCGGTTCGCGGCCGGTCGCCGCGGTGAAGTGGATCGCCTCTTTCCCAGCCAATATCCAAAAAGGCGCGGAGCGCGCGTCGGCGGTCATCGTGCTCAGCTCCGTGGCCGACGGCACGCCACTGGCCGTGCTGGAGGGCTCGGTGATCTCCGCGCGCCGGACGGCGGCGAGTGCCGCGGTGGCCGCCGGTGAGCTGCTGTCGGGTGCCGGGGACGAGGCACGGTCGGGCGCCGGCCTGATCGGTTGTGGCCTGATCAACTTCGAGATACTGCGGTTTCTTCGTGAGCGGCTGCCGCGACTGCGGCAAGTCGCCGTGTACGACAAGGATCCCGCACGGGCCGAGTCCTTTTCGGACAAGGTGCGGGCGTCGTGGCCGGAGCTGACCGTCGAGGTCTGCCCGGACCAGGACGCCGTGATGTCGGCCCATCGCCTGGTTTCGCTGGCCACCACCGCGGGTGAGCCGTATCTGACCACTGACGCCTGCAAGCCCGGCACGGTGGTGCTGCACGTTTCGCTGCGGGACCTGACGGCGGAGTCGATCCTGGCGGCGAGAAACGTCGTCGACGACACCGATCACGTGTGCCGCGCGGCCACTTCGCTGGACCTGGCCCAGCAGGTCACGGGAAACCGTGACTTCGTGCACGCCGAGATCGGCGACCTGCTCGACGGCTCGGCGCGGCTGCCCTACGACGGTGACTCCGTGACGGTGTTCTCGCCGTTCGGGCTCGGCTGCCTCGACGCCGCGCTGGCCGCGTGCGTCTTCGACAAGGCGGCGAGCCTCGGGCTCGGGGTGGACCTCCCGGACTTCCTGTACTGAAAGGACCGACATGATCGCCGACGAATACGTCGTGGTGTTCAACCACGAGGAGCAATATTCCGTCTGGCCCGCCGACCGGGAGATCCCGGCGGGGTGGCGTGCCGAGGGCACGGCGGGCACCAGGGACGAGTGCCTGGACCACATCGAGCGCGTCTGGACGGACATGCGGCCACTGAGCCTGCGTCGCCGGATGGCCACCGAGACCAGTTGACGTTCGCGAGCGAGCCGAGGTGAGAATGAACGGACCCCAGTGCCGCGTGGCCGGTCTGCCGGAGCGCGTCTCCAGGCAGGCCGCCGCGACGCCGGACGCGGTCGCGGTGGACTCCGGCGAAGGCAGGTTGACCTACCGTGAGCTCGACCGGTCCGCGAACCGGCTCGCGCGTCACCTGCGCCGCCGTGGAGTGCGCCGCGACGACGTGGTCGCCGTCTGCCTGCCGCGACGGCCGCGACTGGTCGTGGCCGTGCTGGGCATTCTGCGCGCGGGTGCCGCCTTCCTGCCCCTGGACGCCGGTCATCCGCCCGCTCGGCTGAGCCGGATTCTGGGCGATTCCGGAGCTTCGCTGCTGCTGACCGACAACGCGGCGCCGGTCGAGGTGCCGGAGGTCGAGGTGCTGCGGCTGGCGGTCGAGCAAGCGGACATCGACGCCGAATCCGGTGACGGCGCCCCGATCCGGACCGATCTCGACGCACTGGCCTACGTCATGTTCACCTCCGGGTCCACCGGACGGCCGAAGGGGGTGGCGGTACCGCACCGCGGCATTCTCAACCGGGTCGACTGGGCGGTGGCCCGGTACGGCTTCGGCCCCGGCGACCGGATGCTGCAGAAGACGTCGGTCACCTTCGACGCCTCGGTGTGGGAGTTCTTCGCGCCACTGGTCACCGGCGGCACGGTGGTACTGCCGCCGGACGGCACCGAGCGGGATCCGGCCGCGATGGCCGAGGTGATGGCCGCGACCGGCACCACCGTCGTGCAGGGTGTGCCCACCTTCCTGCGGACCCTTGCCGACGAGCCGGGTCTCGCGGACTGCGCCTCGCTGCGGCTGGTCTTCTCCGCGGGCGAACCGCTGCCGGACGAGCTGGCGGCCCGGCTGGCCTCGCGGGTGCCCGCGACGGTGGTCAACACCTACGGCCCGACCGAATGCTCGATCGACGTCACCTTCTGGGAGTTCGACGGACCGGGCGGCGGGACCGTCCCCATCGGCCACCCCATCGACGACACCAGGGTCGAGCTGCTCGACGCCCAAGGTCACCGCACCGACTCCGGCGAACTGCACGCGGCCGGAGCCGGGCTGGCGCGCGGTTACGTCGGACAGCCGAGGCTGACCGCGGACCGGTTCGTGCCCGATCCGTTCGGGCCTCCCGGCGCACGCGCCTACCGCACCGGCGACCTGGCGCGCCGCCGGGCCGACGGCGCGCTGGAGTTCGCCGGCCGGACCGATCACCAGGTCAAGATCCGCGGGGTCCGTGTCGAACCCGGCGAGGTGGAGGCTGTGCTGGCACAGCATGCCGAGGTGGACGCCGCCGTGGTGGTGCCGCGGCCCGGCCCCGGCGGTACCCCCAGGCTGGTCGGCTACGTGCTGCCGCGCGCCGAGGCGCCCGTGCCGTCGAAGCTGCGGGAGTACCTGCTGGCCCGGCTGCCGGAACCCTACGTGCCGTCGGTTTTCGTCACCCTGGCGGAACTTCCGGTCACCACGAGCGGCAAGGTCGACCGGGCCGCGTTGCCCGAGCCGAGTACCGCGCGCGAGCTGGTGGGGGCCGAGCCACGCACCCCGGAGGAGAAGGCCGTCGCCGCGGTGATGGCCGAGGTGCTCGGCCTCGACGCGGTCGGTCTCGACGACGACTTCTTCGAGCTGGGCGGGCATTCACTGCTCGCCATCCGGGTGGCCGGGGCGCTCCGCTCCGCGCTCAGCCTCGCGGTACCGGTCCGGGCGGTGTTCGAGGCACGCACGGTCGCGGGCCTTGCCGAGCGGCTGGCCGGGCTGACCGGGGAGGGGCCGGACGAAATCCGCGTGCTCGACCCCGAGGAACGCGCCCGCCCGCTGCCCCTGTCCTTCGCGCAGCAGCGGATGTGGTTCCTCGACCAGCTCGAACCCGACAGTGCGGGTTACCTGGTGAGCTGGGCCTCGCGCCTGACCGGCCCGCTGCACGTGGCCGCGCTGACCGAGGCCGTCGGCGAACTGGTCGCCCGGCACGAGATCCTGCGGACTCGCTACCTCCGGCGACCGGACGGCACCCCGGCCCAGCTGATCGACCCGCCGGGCGAGGTCGGACTGCCGATCGTCGAACTGGACGGCCGTGACGAGCGGGAGGTGCTCCAGGAACTGGCGAGCAGGCCGATCGACCTGTCCGCGAGCCCGCCGGTGCGCCCCTACCTGATCCGGGCGGGGCACCAGGAACATCTCCTGCTGCTGGTGATGCACCACGTCGTCACCGACGCCTGGTCGGAGGAGGTGATGTCGCACGAGCTCTCCGAGCTGTACTCGGCCAGAGTGACCGGGTTGCCGCTGGCACTGGCTGCTCCCGCGCTGCAGTACGCGGATTACGCGGTATGGCAGCGCGGACACCTTTCCGAGTCCGTATCGCGGGTGGAGCTGGACTTCTGGCGGCGGCAGCTGGCCGGGCTCGAAACGCTGGAGTTCCCGACCGACTGGCCCCGGCCCGCCGTACGGGACCGGCGGGCCGCCACCCTGCGTGTCCCGCTGCCCGCCGAGGTGGCCCAGCCGCTGCTGGCGCTGGGACGCCGTCAGGGCGCCACGCCGTTCATGACCTTCCTGAGCGTGTTCTACGCGCTGCTCGGCCGGTACACCGGCGCCACCGACCTGGCGGTCGGCACGGTGATGTCCGGCCGTGGCCATCCCAAGCTCGAGGAGGTCGTCGGATTCTTCGTCAACACCGTGGTGCTGCGTACCGACATCGGTGACGATCCGACCGCCGAGGAGCTGATCGCCAGGGTCCGGGGTTGTGCCTTGGACGGCTTCGGGCACGGCGAGCTGCCCTTCGACCGGGTGGTGGACGAGGTCGCGCCCCATCGCGACCTCGCGCACGCGCCGCTGACCGACGTGACCTTCGGTGTCCGGGAAGAGCACAGGGAACCACTGCGGCTGGCCGATCTCGAGGTGGAGCCGGTCGACGTGGATCAGTCCGTCGCCAAGTTCGACCTGACGATGATCCTGCGGGCGGAGCCGGACGGCGGGTACCGGATGGAGATCGAGTACGCCACCGACCTGTTCTCCGAGCCGACCATGACCCGGTTCGCCGGACACTTCCGGGTTCTCGCCGCGGCCATGGCGGCCGGTCCCGGCGTGCCGGTCAGCCGGTTGCGGTTGCTCGGCGAGCGGGAGCGGGAACGGCAGCTGCGCGACTGGATCCCGGCGCAACCGCGGGTGACGCCCGAGTCCGCGTACGAGGCGTTCGCCGAACAGGCGGCGCGCACCCCGGACGCGGTCGCGGTGGTCAGCGGCGGTGAACAGCGCACCTACGCCGACGTCGCCGAGCGTGCCGAGGCACTGGCCAGTCGGCTGGTGGACCTGGGAGTGGGCCTGGAGGCCCCGGTGGCGGTGCTGCTCGACCGCTCCGCGGACGCGGTCCACGTCCTGCTCGGTGTGCTGCGGGCGGGCGCGGTGTACGTGCCCCTCGACCCGGCCCAGCCGGACGAACGGCTGGCTGGCATGCTGGCCGATCTCGCGCCGGCCGCGGTGATCGTGGAACCGCGGCTGGTTGCGAAGGTCAGCGAGTCGGGTGCCCCGCTGGTGGTGCGGGGAGAGCCGGTCGGCGTGTCCCGCGTCCGGCTTCCGGCCGGTGATCCCGACCGGCTGGCCTACCTGGTCTACACCTCCGGCTCGACCGGCCGCCCCAAGGGCGTGATGATCACGCACCGGGCGTTCACCCATCACACGAGGGTGATGTCCGAGGCTTTGGGCTACCGCCAGGACGATCGGGTGCTGCTCTCCGCGCCGCTCCACTTCGACCCGGCACTGGAACAGGTGCTCGCGCCGCTGTTGCTGGGCGCCACCGTGGTGGTGGGCGAGCCGGGACTGGTGCCGCCCGAAGAGTTCCCGGACCGCGTCGCGGAGTCCGGGGCGACCCAGGTCGCCATCGCGCCCAGTTACTTCCGCGAAGTGGTGAGCGCCCTGCGGTACCGCGACCGGCGGATGGTGGCGGTGCGGGGCATGGTGGTCGCCGGTGACGTCGTCACCCACGACGACGCGCGCCGCTGGTTCGACACCGGCTTGGACGGCGTGTTCACCACGCTCTACGGCCAGACGGAGACCACCATCGCCGCGTTCACCCACGTGGTGGACGAGGACGACCTGCGCACCACCACCCCGGAGACGGCGATCCCGCTCGGGCGTCCGGTGATCAACACCCGCGCCTACGTGCTGGACCAGCGGATGGAACCGGTGCCGGTCGGGGTGGCCGGTGAGATCCACGTCGGCGGCGTCCGGCTCGGCCGGGGCTTCTGGCGGCAACCACGGCAGACGGCCGACCGGTTCGTCCCGGACCCGTTCGGCGGCGAGCCCGGCGACCGGCTCTACCGCACCGGGGACCGGGGCCGGTTCCGTGCGGACGGCGTGCTGGAGTTCCTCGGGCGGGTCGACTCGCAGGTCAAGATCCGCGGTTTCCGGGTGGAACTCGGCGAGATCGAGGCGGCGCTGACCCGGCATCCCCAGGTGCTCGTGTCCGCCGTGGCGGTGCACACCATCCCGGCCACGGGCCGTCGACTGGTGGGTTATGTGGTGCCACCGCCGGCGACGGCCGAACCGTCGAGCGCCGAACTCCGGGATTACCTGCGGGCACGCCTGCCCGAGTACATGGTCCCTTCGTTCTTCGTCACGCTGCCTGAGTTGCCGCGCTTCGCCAGCCAGAAGGTGAACCGCAAGGCCCTCCCGCTGCCTGAGGCGGCGGTGGGGCAGGACGCGGTGGTGGAGGACTTCGTCGGACCGCGGGACGAGATCGAGGAGGCCATCGCCGAGGCGTGGACCAGTGTGCTGGGGGTCGCGCGGATCGATGTCGAGCAGGAGTTCTTCGATCTGGGCGGGCATTCGCTGCTGGCCACCCGGCTGGCCGCCCGGCTGCGGGCCGTCTTCGGGATCGAGGTCCCGCTCCGCCTGCTGTTCGAGGCGACCACGGTCAGCGCACAGGCGAAGGCACTCGAGCAGCTCGCCGAAGCCGAGGCCGACTCGGCCGAGGAACAGCCAGCAGTCAGCCGATCGTAGGGAAACGACGATGAGCTTTGAGCGCCGGTGGGGAAACGGGAGGGACCTGGCGATGACGACCGGGAACACAAGCGCGGCCGGGTCGGCCGATGGCGAGACCACGAACCGCGGTGGTGTGTCGTGAGTGAATCCGAGTCCCGCCGGAACGAGGGTACGGCCGAAACGGACGGGCGTGCCTCCGGCCGTGGTTCCCGGCTGCTGCGGGACCGGCTGCGACGGCGTGCCGACGGCCAGGCCACGCCCCGGCCGGTCATCCAGGTGGCCCCGCGTGACGGTTCGCTGCCGTTGTCGTTCGCCCAGCAGAGGCTGTGGGTTCTCGATCAGCTTCGCCCCGGTGGCACCGAATACCTGATGCCGATGGTCTTCCGCCTGCGCGGTGATCTGTCCTCATTGGACATCCAAGGTGGTCTGGACCGGCTGGTGCGACGGCAGGAGGTCCTGCGTACCCGGTATCCGGTCGACGGGCACGGGGATCCGGCGCAGGTCATCGACCAGCCGAGCGGGGTCGAGCTGGCCTTCAGCGATCTGACCGGAGCCGGTGAGGACGAGCTGGACGCGTTGCTGCACGCCGACAACAGCCGCCCGTTCGACCTGGCCACCGGCCCGGTGCTGCGAGCGAGGCTGATCCGGCTGGGGCCGGACGAGCACGTGCTCGCACTGGTGATCCACCACATCGCCGCGGACGGGTGGTCAGGCAGCCTGCTCGCGCGGGAACTGGCGGCGCTTTGTGCCGGTGCGGAACTGCCGGAACCCGAGTTGCAGTACGCCGACTTCGCCGCCTGGCAGCGGGCACACGCGTCCGATGAGCGGTTCGACCGTGAGCTGGACTACTGGGTGACGCGGCTGCGCGACCTGCCGAAGCTGGAACTGCCGACGGATCGGCCACGGCCCGCCGTCTGGGAACCAGCCGGTGCCACCGTCGAGTTCGAGCTCCCGGCGGAGCTGGTGGCCGGCGTGGCCGAGCTGGCGGTGAAGCACCAGTCGACGAAGTTCATGGTGTACCTGGCGGCCTTCTGGGCCTTGCTGCACCGCTACAGCGGGCAGATGGACTTCGCCATCGGCAGCCCGGTGGCCGGGCGGACCCAGGCCGACACCCACGACCTGATCGGCCTGTTCATCAACACCCTGGTGCTGCGCGCGGACCTGTCCGGCGACCCGGACTTCACCGAGTTGCTCCGGCGGGCAAGGGACACCGCCATCGACGCCTTCGCGCATCAGGACGTGCAGTTCGAACGCGTGGTGGACGCTCTGGTGGTCGACCGCGACCTGTCCACCCATCCGCTGGTCGGGGTGAACTTCATCCTGCAGAACAACGAGCCGTTCCGGTTCGAGGCGGCCGGGGTCACCGGCGAGCTGGTCCCGGTCGAGCAGCGCCAGGCCCAGTTCGACCTCACCTGGACACTGGAGGAACGGGCCGACGGCTCGGTGCTGGGCCTCGTGACCTACGCCCACGCCCTGTTCGACGGGGACACGGCCCGCCGGATGGGCGCCCACTACGCGCGCCTGCTCACCGCCGCGGTCGCGGATCCCGCCGCGCGGGTCGGTGAGCTGCCGTTGCTGAGCGACGCGGAAACCGCCGCGCTGATCCGGCCGCCCGCCGGCACCGCGGAATCCGGGCGCGGCCTGCACGACCGTTTCGCCGAGCAGGCAAGGCAGCGCCCGGACGCGGTGGCCTTGACCTTCGAGGGCACACACCTGTCCTATGCCGAACTGGACGCCCGCGCGAACCGGCTGGCGCACCGGCTGCGGTCGGCCGGGGTCGGGCGTGCGGATCTGGTGGGGATCTGCCTGAACCGCGGCATCGACATGATCGTCACCCTTCTCGCCACGCTGAAGAGCGGTGCGGCCTACCTGCCGCTGGACCCGGCGCACCCCGCCGAGCGGATCGACTTCATGGTCGGTGACGCTGGGGCCAAGGTGGTGGTGACACAACAGGAACTGCGCGACCGGGTGGTCGCGCGGGCGCCGATGATCGTGCTGGACGAGCAGGCCGAGCGCGACCTGCTGGCCTCCTTTCCCGACGAGGCACCGGTGGCGGGCACCGGACCGGACGATCTCGCCTACGTCATCTACACCTCGGGCTCGACCGGTCGCCCCAAGGGCGTGCAGGTCACCCACGCCAACGTGGTCCGGCTGCTGACGGCGAACGAGGAGGAGTACAGGTTCGGCCCGGAAGACGTGTGGCCGCTGTTCCACTCCTACGCCTTCGACGTCTCGGTCTGGGAGATCTGGGGCACGTTCCTGTACGGCGGCAGGCTGGTCGTCCTGTCGCACGACGTCACCAGGTCCCCGTGGGACTTCGCCAAGCTCATGGCCGACGAAGGCGTCACGGTGCTCAACCAGACGCCGTCGGCGTTCCGCAATCTCGTCGAGCTCACCGGCCGCGACGAGCCGATGCTCGACCGGCTGCGGTTGCGCGTGGTGATCTTCGCCGGGGAGAAGCTCGACGTGGGCATGCTCAAGCCGTGGTGGGACCACTTCGGCGACCGCGCGCCGGTGATGGTCAACAAGTACGGCATCACCGAAACCACCGTGCACGTGACCTATCGCGTGGTCGAGCCCGCAGATCTCGACGGGGAACGCAGCCCCATCGGACGGCCGATGCGTGACCTCACCCTCTACGTGCTCGACGAGCGCCTGCGCCCGGCGCCCATCGGCGTGCCGGGGGAGATCTACGTCGGCGGGCCGGGCGTCACCCGTGGCTACCTGAACCGGCCGGCGCTGACCGCCTCGCGGTTCCTGCCGGATCCATACGGTCCGCCAGGTGCCCGCATGTACCGCTCCGGGGACAAGGCCAGGGTGCTGGCCAACGGCGACATCGGCTTCCTCGGCCGTCTCGACAACCAGGTGAAGATCCGCGGATTCCGGATCGAGCTGGGGGAGATCGAGTCCTGCCTCGCCGAGCACGCCGAGCTCAAGGCCGCGGTGATCACCGTGCACGAGCCCGCCGACGGCAACCGGGAGCTCGTGGCCTATGTGGTGCCCAAGGACGGCACCACGGTGACCGTGCCGGAGCTGCGCGCCTATCTCGGTGAGCGGCTGCCTGCCTACATGGTGCCCGGCATCATCATGGTGGTCCCGAAACTGGCGCTCACCGCCAACGGCAAGCTCGACCGCCGCGCGCTGCCGAGCCCGGACCGGTCGCGGCAGGACCGGCAGGAGACGTTCGTCGCCCCGCGGGACCCGGTCGAGCGCGCCATGGCGGCGGTGTGGGCCGACGTGCTGAACGTGCGCCAGGTCGGGGTGCACGACAATTTCTTCGCCTTCGGTGGTGACTCCATCCATGCCGTCCGGCTGGTCGGCAGGTTGCGGGCCGAGGGCTTCGAGTACTCCGTGCAGGATCTGTTCCGTCACCAGAGCATCGCCGAGCTCGCCGCGTCGGGTGCCGGTTCCGGTGTGGACGAAAACGGTGGCACGCCGCCGTTTTCCCTGATCGGTGCCGAGGACCGGGCGAAGCTGCCGGAGGACGTGGTGGACGCCTACCCGTTGGCCAGGGTCCAGGCGGGCATGGTCTACGAGATGCTGGCCGATTCCGGCCGCAACCTCTACCACAACATCACCAGCTACCTGATCCGCGACGACGGCGAATTCGATCCGGTGGCGTTGAGGGGCGCGGTCGAGCACGTGATCGCCAACCACGAGGTGCTGCGAACCTCGTTCGATCTGGCCACCTCGCTGCAGCTGGTGCACGCCGAGGCCGAGCCGGAGTTCGCGCACGAGGACCTGCGGTCCCTCGCCGCGGCCGCCCAACAGTCCTATTTGGACGATTTCCGGGCGCGGGAGCGGGCGCGGCTGTTCGACCTGGCCACACCGCCGCTGATCCGCTTGCACGCCCACCGGGTGGCCGACGACCGCTTCTTCCTCTCACTCACCGAACACCACGCGGTGCTCGACGGCTGGAGCCACAACTCGATCGTCTCCGAGCTGATCGCCGGGTACCGGGCCCTCCGCGCGGGTGACGCGCCACCGGCCGCGCCCGCCACCTCCATCCGTTACGCCGACTTCATCGCACAGGAGCAGCGAAGCCTGGACGGGACCGAGGACCGCGCGTTCTGGGCCGAGCGGCTGAAGGGATCGGCCAAGCTGATGATCCCGGCCGCCTGGGCCGATCCCGACGGGCCGGGTGACTACCACCTGCGTGTGCCGTACCGGCATCGGGAAGACCGGCTGCGGCACCTGGCCGGGCTCGCCGGCGCCTCGCTGAAGAGCGTGCTGCTCGCCGCGCACGTGGCGGTGTGGCGGACCGTCGCCGGGAGCGACGGGTTCCACTCCGGCCTGTTGTGCAACGGCCGCAGTGAGGTCGAGGGCGGGGACCAGGTCCGCGGCATGTTCCTCAACCCGGTGCCGCTGGTCGCCCCGGCAGGCGCGCGGACCTGGCGTGAACTGGTCAGTGCGGTGTTCGCCGAGGAGGTCGCGCTCTGGCCGCACCGCCGGTTCCCGATGCCGCAGCTGCAGGTGGAGTTCGGTGGTGGCGACCGGCTGATCGACGTCGCCTTCAACTACCTCGACTTCCACGTGCTGGACCGGAGTGCGGTGGACACCGAGGGCAGCACCGACATCAGCCTCAACGAGTTCCCGTTGTGCGCCTTGACCGACAGCGGCGACCTGGTACTGGTGGCCAAGTCCGACCGGATCGGGGAGCGGTACACGGGCCTGCTCGCCGAGATGTACGAGCGGGTGCTGGAACTGATGGCCGCCGATCCCGAAGGCAGCACCGCGGTTTCGCTGCTGCCACCGGACGAGAGGGCCGCCCTGCTGGCGCAGGGCAACGCGAACGACGCGGAGCCGCCCGCGCTCGGCGTGCACCAGCTGATCGCCGCGCGGGTGGCCAGGACACCCGGCGCGATCTCCCTCGAACGCGGTGACGAGCGGCTGACCTATCAGGAGTTGTGGGAGCGCGCGGCCGGCTTCGGCGAGCGGCTCCGCGCACTCGGCGTGGGTCCGGGTGATCTCGTCGGGATCTGGCTGCCGAAGCGGGCCGACTTCGTCGCGGCGGTACTGGGCGTGGTGAACCTCGGCGCGGCGTACGTGCCGGTGGATCCGCTGCATCCGGTCGACCGGATCACCTCGATCCTGACCGGTGCCGGCGTCACGGCGGTGGTGGCCGACGAAGAGGTCGCCGGCCTGCCGCCGGTCGTCGTTCCGGCGACGGTGACCGGGGTGCGCGATGCCCCCGTACGGCCCGCCGATCCGGAGGAACTCGTCTACGTGGTGCACACGTCGGGTTCCAGCGGGCGGCCGAAGGGCGTCATGGTGCGGCACCTGGCGTTGGCCGAGCGGGTGCGCTCGATGAGCCTGGACGTGGACCTGGGGCCGGACGACGTGGTGGTCAGCGTGGTGCCCACGATGACCGACGTCTGGCAGACCGACGTGTTCGTGTCGCTGGCCGCCGGAAGCCGCCTGGTGCTCGGGGACGCCGACGCGGCGCGGGATCCGTTCTCCCTGGCCGCTTTGCTTCGGGCCCGCGGCGGCACGCTGATGCAGGCTTCGCCCACCACGTGGCGGATGCTGGACGAATCGGGCTGGACCCCGCCTCCCGGCTTCCATCGGATCTCCGGTGGTGACTCGCTGGGCGCGGAGCTGATCGAGCGGTTCGGGGCCACCGAAGCGGGTGTCTGGGACATGTACGGCCCGGCCGAGGCGACCCTCTTCTGCTTCGGCAGCCGGTACACCGCGGCCGGGGGAGCGGTCTGGGTGCCTGCCACCAACACCGCCTCCTATCTGCTCGGCGACGATCTCGAACCGGTGCCGGTCGGGGTGCCCGGCGAGATCTTCGTCGGCGGGGCCGGCCTGGCCCGTGGTTACCTCGGCCAGCCGGGCGCCACCGCGGACGCCTTCCTTCCCGATCCGTTCGCGGGGACCCCTGGCGGCCGGATGTACGCCACCGGCGACATCGGGCGCAGGCTCGCCGACGGCCGGATCGAGATCCTCGGCCGCCGCGACCACCAGCTCAAGATCCGGGGTTTCCGGGTCGAGCTGGGCGAGATCGAGGCCGCCCTGGCCACCCATCCCGGGGTGCGGGTCGCGGTGGTTCACTCGGTCGAGGATCACGACGGCGCCAAACAGCTGGCCGCCTATGTGATCCCGGAGGGGGAGGAGGTCCGACCGGCGGAACTCGCCGCTTTCGTCGCCAGGACCCTGCCGGGCTACATGGTGCCCACCTACTTCGTGTCGATGACGGAGTTCCCGCGGCTGGCCAACGGCAAGGTGAACCGCCAGGCGCTGCCCGATCCGGGAGATCTCCGCCAGGCCGCGGTGAACACCTACGAACCCCCGGAAGGGCCGCTGGAGCAACGGATCGCCGAGGTATGGGCGGAGGTGCTCGGCGTCGAGCGGGTCGGTCGTGACGACGACTTCTACGCGCTGGGCGGCCATTCGCTGCTGACCATGCGGATCATCACGCGGTTGTCCAGGAAACACGACATCGAGCTGACCTTCCGGGATTTCCTGCGGCACCGCACCGTGCGGGAGCTGGCGGGCACCGTTTCGGCGGCGGGCGAGCAGTCGTCGCTGATCTGGCTGGGGCGCACCGGTGACGCCACCCCGCTGTTCTGCGTGCACCCTGGTGGCGGCAGTGCGCACTGGTACCGCGACCTGGCCGAGGTCTACGCAGCGGACCGGCCGCTCGCCGCGTTCGAATGGCCGGGCCTGCACAGCTCGGCGCCGGCTCCGGACAGCCTCGCCGAGGTCGCGGCCACCTACGTGGCGGATCTGCTGGCCGTCCGGCCGGTGGGCCCGCACCACGTGCTCGGCTGGTGCGGCTCGAGCGGTATCGCCTGGGAGATGGCGCGTCAGCTGCGGGACGGCGGCCACGAACCCGAGCTGATCCTGATCGACCCGATCGAGTACCCCTCCACCGGGGTGAACCCGCTGGCCGAGAACGTCGCCGTGCTGCGCCGGGCGGAGTCGTTGCTGCAGGCGCTGCGGGACGTGCCGGAAGGTGCCGGGCGGGACGCCGCGAGGGCCGAGCTGGTCGAGGTGCTCCGCGCCATCGTCGACGACGGCGACACGGTGTTCGAGCCGGACGAGCTGGACCTGGATCTCGTCCACAGCTGGACCGACCGGCTGCGGTCGTGGCGCGAGATGGCCGAACTCCGGCTGCATTACCGGTTCCCGGAGTACGCCGGTCCGGTGCACATCCTGGTCTGCGCCGAACTCGCCGAGGGCGGTTACCAGGACATCGTCGGCCAGTCGTTCGACGGTTATCTCGACCAGTGGCGCGGGCTGGTCCGCGGCCGGGTGCGGGTCGGCCGCATCCCGGGGGACCACCGCAACGCGTTGTTCCCGCCGCACGTCACCACCCTGGCCGACCGGCTCGCCGCCATCATCGATCGTTCCGACGACCCCGAAGGGTGAACGACATGTCCGGACACGTCATCTCGTTGCGTGATCTGACCGATGCCGATATCGAGTGGATCGTCCGGCGCGGCGCGCAGCTCGCCAGTGATCGATCTTTCTGGGGAGAATCCTTGCGAGGCAAGGTAATCGGCGTCTACTTCAGCAAGACCTCCACCCGCACGCGTACCGCGTTCACCACCGGTGCGCTGCGGCTCGGTGCCAAGGTGGTGGCCTACGGTCCCGGCGATCTGCAGCTCAACACCGGCGAGTCGCTGGAGGACACCGCGCGGGTGCTCGGCGGAATGCTCGACGGCCTCGTCATCCGGACCGCCGGCCCGGTCTCGGAGATGCGCACGTTCGCCGAACACTGCCCCACGGTGGTCAACGCGATGAGCGAGGACGAGCACCCCACCCAGGCGCTGGCCGACCTGGTCACGCTGCGGACGTGGTTCGGCCGGATCGCCGGGCTGAAACTGCTCTACGTCGGCGAGGGGAACAACACCGCCGCCGCGCTGGCGCTGGCGCTGCCCCGGTTCCCCGGGGTGGAACTGGAATTCCGCACACCGAAGGGGTACGGACTGTCCGCGGAGGTGCTCGCCGACGCACGTGCGCTGGCGGCCGCGCACGGCAGCACGGTCGCCGAACACCACGACATGGAATCGCTGCCCGCTTCGGTGGACGTCGTGTACACCACGCGCTGGCAGACCACCGGGACCAGCAAGCCGGATCCGAACTGGCGCCAGGACTTCGAGCCGTTCCGCGTCGACGCCCCGGTGATGGCGAGGTACCCGGATGCCCGGTTCATGCACGACCTGCCAGCCCACCGGGGTGAGGAGGTCACCGCTGACGTGCTGGACGGGGCGGTCAGCCTGGCTTTCGATCAGGCCCAGCACAAACTGCACAGCGCGATGGCGGCGCTCGAGTGGTGCCTTGGCCGGTAAACGGCTCCGTGGACCAGGTGGGGACCGGCGGATCCACGGAGCTCGGCGCGGGTCCCTACCGCTTCTTCTTGGACAGCTCGACCACCCCGACGACCACCAAGGCCGCCACGATGACCAGCGCGGGAAGCAGCACGGCCATGGTGCCCGTCTGCTTGCCGAAGACAGTGGTGAACAGGCCCCCGTGGTCGTCGCTGGCGAGGTATTGCACGAGCGGGATCACCCCGAGCGGGATCGCGGCCAGTACGGCGACGGTCTGCACCACCTCGTGGGTCTTCTTATTGCTCTGCCCCGAGCCTTTCGCCATTGCGATTCCTTCCCCTTCAGTCGGCTACGGAGTCACGGTATCAGATCGTGACCAAACGAGAACCAGGGAATTGATTGTGTACGAACGGGACTACGTCGAGGTCTATGACCTGATGATGCGTAACCGGGGCAAGGATTACGAAAGTGAATCCGCCGAGGTTCGCAGCTTGATTCTGGCGCGCGCCCCGGCGGCGGACTCGCTGCTGGATGTGGCCTGCGGAACCGGCTTGCATCTGCGACACCTGGTGGACTGCTTCGAGCGAGTGGAAGGCGTCGACCTGTCCGCGGACATGCTCGCGGTGACCAAGGAGATTATTCCGGGAATACGCCTGTCCCAGGGCGACATGCGCAGCCTCGACCTCACGGCCCGATTCCACGCGATAACGTGCATGTTCGCCATTCCGCACCTGGAATCGGCGACGGAACTCGAACAGGCTGTGAAATCCATGGTGAACCATCTGGAACCCGGCGGGGTATTGGTCATCGAACCGTGGTTCACTCCCGAAGAATTCCGTGCCGGCTATATCGCCAGCGACGTGATGAAGCACGACGGCCGGGTCGTGCACCGGATCTCGCATTCGGTGCGGACCGCTCCTGACCGGATGCGGATGACCGTACACGTCGCCGACGCGGCCGCCGAGCGTGGCATCCGGCATTTCACCGAAACGGTCGACATGTCACTTTTCACCGACGCCCAGTACGAAGCGGCCTTCGCCGCCGCAGGATGTACCGCGGAGTTCGTCGCGCGTCCGTGCTTCACCCGTGGTGTCTGGGTGGCGCAGCGGCCTGGCTGATCGGCACGTGCGCTCAGCTCGCCCCGACGGAGGCCAGTGACTCCAGGGCGCCGGTCAGTTCGAGTGGCGAGGGAGCGCGCCGGATCTCCTGGCGCAGCCGGACGGCCGACTCGGCGAAGCCCGGCTCGTCGAGCAGGCGCAGCAGGTGGTCCCGGACGGCGGGCCCGTCGATCGTGCTCGGCTCCATGGCGAGGCCGGCGCCGCCGAGGGTGAACCGGCGTGCCAGTTCCGGGGCGTCGAACTCCCACGGCAGCACCAGTTGCGGCACCGCGTGCCGCGCGGTGGTGAGCAGGGTGCCGGGCCCGCCGTGGTGGATGACCGCCGAGCAGGTGGGTGCCAGCGCCTGCAGCGGCACGTACGGCACCACCCGGACGTTCGGCGGGACGTTGGCGAGTCCGGCCTGTGCCGATTCGGCCAGCGTGATGACCACTTCGACGTCCAGCCCGGCGACGGCGTCGAGAATCGTCTGCACCTCGATGTTGTAGCTGCCGAACCGGGCGATGTTGGTGATGCCGAGCGTGATGGCCACCCGGGGCCGCGACGGCGGCGTCCGCAGCCAGTCCGGTACCACGGCGCGGCCTCCGTAGGGCACGTACTGCATCGGCAGGTAACGCAGGCCCGGCGCCGCCATCCGGATCGAGTCCGGCAGCTGGTCGACGGTGAACTGCCCGGTGACCAGTTCCTCGCTGAAGGCGAAGCCGTACCGCTCGGCGTAGGCCGCCAGCCAGTCACCGAGCGGGTCGGGGCCGCCGGACCCGGCGAGCCGCAGAAAGTGGGCCCTGGTCTCGCCGAAAACGTCGACGCTCCACAGCAGGCGGCCGTGTGCGGCACCGCAGGCCTCGGCCGCGAGCGGACCGGCGAACGTGTTCGGCTCCCACAGCACCAGGTCCGGCCGCCACTGCCGGGCGAAGGCCACCAGATCCGGGACCATCGGGAAATTGGCCATCTTGTGCCACCAGCGCACCACCGATTCGTACCCGCCGCGCAAGTACTCCGCGTCGGCGCGTTCCGGGAAGGCGGCCACGTCGTACGGCGGCAGGAGGCCGGTGAGCAGCGAGGCCGGTTGCGGCCGGAGCATCCGGGAGAACCCGTCGTCCCGGCCGACCGGTACGGCGGTCAGCCCGGCGCCGGTGATCACGTCGGTCAGGTTCGGCGTGCTGGCGACCCGTACTTCGTGCCCCGCGGCGCGCAGGGCCCAGGCCAGCGGAACCATCGACAGCAACAGGCTGCGGTCGGAGTAGGTGGTGAACAGAACGCGCAAGGTCAGCTCCCGGAACGGTGGACGAGGTCTTCCAACTGGGCGACGACCTTCGCCGGGCTGGGCATGACGAGCATCTCGTCGCGCAGTTTCGCCGCGGCGGCACGGAAACCGGGCTCGGCAAGCAGGCGGGCCACGTGGTCGTGGACCTTGGCCTCGGTCACGTCGGTGTAGTACTCGGTGAGTCCGGCACCGTAGTCGGCGAGGCGGTTGCAGACCGGCGGGTTGTCGTGTTGCTCGGTGATGGTCAGCTGCGGCACGCCGGCCAGCGCCGTGGTGTTGAAAGTGCCGAACGCGCCGTGGTTGACCGACGCCACGCAGGTCGGCATCAGCGCGTTGAGCGGGACGAAGGACGCCATGCGAACGTTGCCCGGCAGCGGGCCGACCTCCTGCTGGACCTTTTCCGATACCGTCGCCACGATTTCGATGTCCAAATCGGCCAGCCCGCGGAGCAGGTCACCGGCGGAGACGGGATAACCGCCGAACCGGTTGACCGCAGAAATGCCGAGCGTGAAACATACCCGTGGCTTTTCCGGTGGTTCCCGTAGCCAGTCGGGTATTACCGAAACCCCATTGTAGGGAACGTAGCGCATCGGCAGGTAGTCGATGTCGGCCTTGAGTTGCAGCGGGGTCGGGTATTGGTCGATGGTGACGTTCCCGGTGACCATGTCCTCGGAGAACTCCGCCCCGTGTCCGGCGGCCGCGGCGGCGAGCCAGTCGCCGAGCGGGTCGGTGCGCCGGTCCGCGGGCTGCCGCGCGGCCAAGGTCCGGAAATGCTGCCTGGTCTTGCCGAAAATGTCGACGCACCAAGGCATCCGCACGTGCGGTACGCCGATCGCCTTGGCCGCGATCGGACCGGCGTAGGTGGCTTGCTCCCAGATCACCAGGTCCGGCCGCCACTGGCGGGCGAAGCCGACCACGTCGTCGATCATGGTGTCGTTGATGACCCGGTACCACCGGCGGACCACGGTCTCGTATCCGGACCGCAGGTGGTCCCACGAGACGTCCTCCACCGGGTCGTCGGCGGTGTCGAACGGGGGCAGGTCGACGGCGCGAACCTGGCGGTACAGCTCCGGGTTCGCCTTGGCCACCCGGGGATTGAGGAAGCGGTCGGCGATCTTCCACAGGTTGTGGTCCCGCCCGACCGGCACCGCGGTCAGGCCGCTGCCGGTGATCACCTCGGTGAGCGCGGGTTGGCTGGCGACCCGCACCTCGTGGCCCGCGCCGATCAGTGCCCAGGCGAGCGGAACCATCGCCTGGAAATGGGTTTTCTCCGAGTAGGTGGTGAAAAGGATGCGCATGCTCGCTCCGCGTTCGATGGGGGCCCGGCAGGCGATACGTCCCGCCGGCGGGACGTACCGGTGCGCTGGTTCGATTCGTGGTGGCCGCCGAGGCCACCATGTTAGTCTTCCTCATATTCCAGTCGTGGAGCGCGAGTCCGGCGAAATCATCTTTTCGACGTTGGCGCGGAAATTTCCGTAGCGCGTTTCACCTGTGCACATATGCCCGCCTGAGCAGTCAAGGTCAGGATGGAAAAACATGCGGCAGAAAATGACAGGCGAATATCTGAGATTGAGCAGGATTGGGTTTGGCTGTACGTCGATGTCGCATGGTCGGCTCCCCTCCGCCGACGAACAGGCCGAGGCGATCCGCGTGATCCACCGGGCGATCGAGCTCGGTGTCTCGCTGTTCGACACCGCGGACATCTACGGTCCCTACACCAACGAGCGGCTGCTGGGCCGCGGGTTGAAACGACGGCGGGACAAGGCGACCATCGCCACCAAGGTCGGCCTGGTGGCGCAGCCGGACGGCAAGCTGGCGCGCAACGGCCATCCCCGGCACATCCGGGCGGCCTGCGAGAATTCGCTGTCCCGACTGCAGACCGACGTCATCGACCTCTATCAGTTGCACCGAGTGGATCCCGAGGTGCCGCTGGAGGAGACCTGGGGCGCGATGGCGGAGCTCGTGCACGCGGGCAAGGTCAGGGGGCTGGGCATTTCCCATGCCAGCGTCGAGGAACTGGACCGGGTGCACGCGCTGTTCCCGATCACGGCGGTGCAGTACGAACTGTCCATCTGGGCCCCGTACGCCAAGGACGACGTGCTGGGGTGGTGCAAACGCACGGACACGCCCTTTCTCGCCTTCTCACCGCTCGGACGCGGTTTCCTCACCGGCCAGGTGGCTCATTCCGACCTGTGCGGTGAGGACGCGCGAAACCGTGACCCCCGGTTCACCGCGCAGGCCTTCGCGACGAATCAGGCCATTGTGGACGGTTTGCGCCGCGTGGCCGATCGGCTGGACTGCACCGCCGCCCAGGTCGCCATCGCCTGGATCCTGGCGCAGAGCGATCTGGTCGTGCCGATTCCCGCCACCCGGCGGTTGCGCTGGCTGGAGCAGAACGTGGCGGCCGCGGACCTGAAGCTCAGCACCGAGGATCTGCGGGAACTGGCGGAGCTGCCGGAGGCCGTCGGCCGGATGCGCTGGGACTACGCCCGGTCGAACAGCGCGGCACCGGCGGCGCACGCCGGTCAGTGAGCGGACGCGACGCGGGCCGCGGCCGGGATTCGGACACGCCGTCTTTGTCTCACCCCTCGACAGGACAAGGAGAACCCGTGACAAACAGTCAGGCGAAGCCCCTGGTCACCGTGCTCGGCGCGTCCGGCCTGCTGGGAACGGCCGTGGCAAGGGAACTGTCGAGCCGGAACGTGCGGCTTCGGCTGGTTGGGCGCCGGGCCACCGCGGTACCGGCGGGGCATCGCGCCGAGGTCGAGGTCCGACGGCTGGATCTCACCGAACCGGGCGCGGTGGCCGAAGCGGTGGCGGGGGCGGACGTGGTGCTGCACCTGGTGGCCCATATCGCGGGCTCGGCCACCTGGCGGGTCTCGTCCAACAACGAGTTCGCGGAGCGGGTCAACCTCGGCCTCGTCCACGAGGTGATCGACGCGCTGCGGGCCAGACGGCGGACCGGCCAGCCGCCGATCATGGTTTTCGCCGGATCGATGTCACAGAGCGGAAAAATGGTCAGCGAGCGGATCACCGAGTCGTCGCCGGACGAGCCGCTGACCACCTACGACCGGCAGAAGATGGACGCCGAGCTGGCCATCAAGGCGGCCACGGCCGAAGGGGTGCTCCGCGGCATCACCCTGCGCCTGGCCACTTTGTTCTCGCAGGGCACCGATTCCACCACACTCGACAAGGGTCTGGTGTCGGTGATGATCCGGCGTGCGCTGGCAGGCCGCGAGCTCACCATGTGGCACGACGGCACCGTGACCAGGGATCTGGTCTGCAGTGACGACGTGGCCAAGGCGTTCGTCGCCGCGATCGACCACGCGGACCGGCTGGCCGGACGGCACTGGCTGGTCGGCACGGGACGGGCGACCGGCATCGGCGAGTTGTTCGCCCGGATCGCCGAGGCCGTCGCCGAGGTCACCGCCGCGCCAACGGTGCCGATCGTCACGGTGAATCCGCCCGAGCACTCCAGTCCCACCGACTTCCTGGATTTCACACTCGACCCCACGGCCTTCCGCGAAGTCAGCGGGTGGCGGCCGGAGGTCCGGTGGGAGGAAGCCGTTGCCCGCGCGGCCGCAGCCATCGCGGTGGAGACCGGTCAAGGCTGAGGAAAGGGACGGCATACCACCTGTTGGCCAGACGTCCGGTGATGCTCCTCCCTATCTCGCCTCGGTCCAGTCGCCGGCTTTGGCGATGCGGCGCGTGGCCTCATGGACGACGTGTGCCGGGACGTCGAGGGCGACGCGTACATAACGGTCCCCTCCGGTGGAGAAGAACTTCGTCGCCGGTGAGAGCAGCACACCGGTCCGGCCGAGCACACGATCGCGGTAGGCGGGGCCGCGCTCACCGGTCACGGGCGTGATGTCGGCCAGCAGTGAACGCCCGCCCGCCGGCCGGAAGCAGTGCAGGCCGAGGCCGCCGAAGGTCCGCATCAGCCGGTCCCTGGCTTCCTGGAAGCCCGGGACCGGGTTCCATCTGCCGGATTCGAGGATCTGCGAGTTAACCACGGCTCGCTGGAGTGCCGCCGGTGCCTTGGTGGCGACGGTGTCGTGCACCACGCGGAAGGCACTGGTGTGGCCGGGGTTCGCGCGCACGTAGCCGAGCGGCCAGTCGTAAATGCCCAGTGCCGCGGAAAGATCGCCGAGCACCACCGCGCGGTCGGTGACATCGGCGGCGGAGAGATGCTCGGCTCCGTCGAACACATATGGGGCAAGGGATTCATCGCTGATCAGCGGCACGTTCCAGTGCGAGCACAGTTCGCCGACGGCGGCCAGTTCGGCACGGTCGAAAACCCGGCCGGTCGGTTCGTGGGGCGTGCTGAGCAGGACGGCGCGGGTCCGCGTGCCGAAGGCCGCGGACAGGTCGGCCGCCACGATCCGCCAGTCGGGCGGAGTCAGCCGGACGAACTTGGGTCGCAGCCCGGTCCCCTCCAGCAGCGCCACGGTGTGCTGCCGGAATGGCTCGACCACAACGACTTCGTCACCAGGCTCGGTACAGGAGAGCAGCAGGGCGTGAAGGGCGGCTGTTCCGCCCGCGGTCACGGTGAGCTCGAGTTCCGGGTGCGCGGGAGTGGCGAAGGATCGGGCCAGCAGCCGTCGCAGCCCGTAGTCGCCGGCGGGATCGGTGCCCGGGTCGACCCGGGCCCGCAGTGCGCCGCACACCGCGTCGATGAGCCGTACCGGGGCAAACGGGGCCGCGGGCACATCGCCGCTGAGGTCGGCACTGACCCCGGACACCGGGGGCGAGGATCCTCCGTGAGCCGCCGTTTCGCCGGGGCGGAATCGAAGCCGCGCGTCTCTTTCGATCAAGGTCATGATTTGCGCCTCCGCGATGAGCGATCTGGCACCGGCGGAAAAAGACAGGGGTGGCCAGTGCGCCAAGCCTACGGCAAAAGTGGCGGGCTCCAGAGTTCCTGTCCCGCTAGCGGGACGACGGCATTGTCCGCGAAAATGGTCGGATATCGCCGGATTTCCACTGGCGCTTGGCTTCCCGACGTCGGCGATGCACACTCGCGAGCGAGCCCTTTTCCAACGGGCGGGCCGGACATCGGCCGCCGGTCCGCGTCGACCAGGTCGCGCGCTCGCCCGTATTCCGTTTCCCATCGAGATTTGAGGGAGTTTTGTGGTGGTTGGTTCGGTTGTTGTTGTGGGTGGGGGTACTGCTGGGTGGATGACGGCGTCTTATTTGAAGGCGGCGTTTGGGGGTCGTGTCGGGGTGACGTTGGTGGAGTCGGCTGGGGTGTCGCGGATTGGGGTGGGGGAGGCGACGTTCAGTACGGTTCGGCATTTTTTTGATTATTTGGGGGTTGATGAGGCGGAGTGGTTGCCTCGGTGTGCGGGTGGTTACAAGTTGGGGATTCGTTTTGAGAATTGGCAGGGTGGGGGTGAGTATTTTTATCATCCGTTTGAGCGGTTGCGGGTGGTGGATGGGTTTTCGTTGGCTGATTGGTGGCTGGCGGTGGGTGATCGTGGTGTGCCGATGGATCGTCAGGTGTTTTTGACGACGGCGTTGAGTGAGGCGAAGCGGTCGCCGCGGCGGTTGGATGGTTCGTTGTTCGCGTCGGGGTTGGATGGGGGGTTGGGGCGTTCGACGTTGGCGGAGCAGCGGGAGCAGTTTCCGTATGCGTATCATTTTGATGCGGATCGGGTGGCGGAGTTTTTGTGTGAGTATGCGGTGGCGCGGGGTGTGCGTCATGTGGTGGATACGGTGGATGAGGTGTTGCGGGACGAGCGTGGCTGGATCGGTGGGGTGCGGACGGCTGGGCATGGTGTGGTCACGGGTGATTTGTATGTTGATTGCACGGGGTTCCGGTCGTTGTTGATCGGTCAGGCGTTGGGGGAGCGGTTCGAGTCTTTTGAGGATGTGTTGCCGAATAATCGGGCGGTGGCGTTGCGGGTGCCGCGGGATGATGTTCGGGAGATGGATCCGTATACGACGGCGCGGGCGTCGAGTGCGGGGTGGATGTGGACGATTCCGTTGTTCCGTCGTAATGGTCATGGTTATGTGTATTCGGATGCGTTTGTTTCGCCGGAGGAGGCGGAGCGGGAGTTGCGGGAGACGGTGGCTCCCGGTCAGGACGATCTGGAGGCGAATCATATCCGGATGCGGATTGGTCGGCATGCGCGGTCGTGGGTGGGTAATTGTGTTGCGGTGGGGTTGTCGAGTGCGTTTGTGGAGCCGTTGGAGTCGACGGGGATCTTTTTCATTCAGCATGCTGTCGAGCAGTTGGTGAAGCATTTTCCTGGTGCGGGGTTCGATCCGGTGGTGGTGGCGGCTTATAACGATCGGATCGCGCGTGCGGTGGATGGGGTGAAGGAGTTTTTGGTGTTGCATTACAAGGCGGCGGGGCGGGATGACACGCCGTATTGGAAGGAGGCGAAGATCCGGTCGGCTCCGGGTGAGTTGCTGGAGCGGATGGAGCTGGCGCAGAGCCGGTTGCTTGATGAGGAGACTATTTATCCTCATTATCATGGGTTTGAGAGTTATTCGTGGACGGCGATGACGATGGGTTTGGGTCATCGGCCGAAGACGCCGGCGCCGGCGTTGCTTCATCTCGATCCGTCGAACGCGTTGGCGGAGTTCGCGAAGATCAAGGCCGAGGCACAGGAAATGGTCGCGGCACTGCCCAGCTGCTACGAATACCTCGCCAGCATCAACGACTGAAATGGCATGAACCAGGTTGTTCCGGACCAGAAAGCGGATACATGGAACCCAGCACGGTAGAAGCGAAGAACGGCGGCGAGCCGGACGAGGAGCCGCTGAGCACGGATACCGAATCCGCCGTGGTGCCCACCGCGTTCCGCGGGTTCATGAGTTCCTATTTCACCGGCGTGACGATCGTCAGCGCGCTGGACGGTGAGAGCCGGCCGCACGGGTTGACGTGCAACTCGCTGATCAGCGTGACCCTGTCGCCGCCCACCCTCCAGGTGTGCCTCGACCTTCGGAGCGGGACCTTGGCGGCGCTGCGGGAAACCGGTGGCTTCGCGGTCAACCTGCTGCACGAAGGCGGAAAGGGGACGGCCGAACTGTTCGCCTCGGCCGAGCCCGACCGGTTCGACCAGGTCGTCTGGGAACGCTCGCCGGTGCTCGCGCTGCCGTGGCTGGTCAAGGACGCCTACGGAATCGCCGAGTGCCGCGTCTCGGAGATGATCGAGGTCGGCGACCACGCGATGGTGTTCGGCATCGTGGCTCATGTGGAGAGCAGCCACGCCAACCCGTTGCTCTACGGACGTCGCGACTTCTTCGCCGGTGTCCGCTCGGAGTCGATGTTCGCATGATCGAGACGAACCCAGCGCGGAGGCGGATCGCATGACTGAGAACGGCACTGACGGCACCGGCCCGGTCCGGGAGTTGTACGCGCGGCGAGTGCGCGATCTGCCGGACGGCGGGCTCGTCACCCTGCTGGGCGGGGGACGGGCCCGCGACGCGGTGGACCTGGCCACCGGCACCCCGGCGGCACCGCGGCCGGCGGACCGGCTGGTCGACGCGGCGTGTGAGGCACTGCGGTCGGGCGTGCACCAGTACGAGAACCCGGCAGGCAACCGCGAACTGCGGGCCCGGATCGCCGCCTCGTTCACCACGCCCGCGGATCCGGACACCGAGGTGACGGTCACCGTCGGGGGCACCGAGGCGTTACTGGTCGCCTTGTTGTCCACAGTGGACCCCGGCGACGAGGTGGTGGTCTTCGAGCCCTACTACGACAACTTCCTCGGCGCCATCGCGCTGGCAGGCGCACGCCCGCGGTTCGTCCCGCTGCGCGGCCCGGACTGGCGGTTCGACGAGGCCGAGCTCGCGGCCGCGTTCGGCAGCCGGACGAAGGCGGTCATTCTCAACACACCGCACAACCCGACCGGCCGGGTGTTCACGCGGGCGGAACTGGACTTCGTCGCCGCGCTGTGCGAGAAGTGGAACGTGGTGGTGATCAGCGACGAGGTCTACGCGACCTACGTCTTCGACGGCCGGGAGCACCTTTCCGTCGCGGACATCCCCGAGCTGGCGCCGCGCGCGATCGTGGTGGGCAGCCTGTCCAAAAGCCATGCGCTCAGTGGCTGGCGCATGGGATATCTGCGAGCCGCGCCTCAGCACACCCACGTTCTGCGTCAGGCCCATATCGCGATCACCGGCGGTACCGCCGCGCCGCTCCAGCGAGCCGTGCTGGATTCGGGGGTGCTCGAGCCAGGTGCCTGGCAGCCTGCCGGGGAACTGCAGCGGGCGCGTGACCGGCTGACCGAGGTTTTCTCCGGGCTGGGCCTGGAATGCGGCCGTTCGGAGGGCGGCTGCTACTTCATGGCCGACGTGCGTCCGGTCGGCAGCGGCGACTGCCGCGCCTTCGCCAAGCTGATGCTCGATCACGCCGGTGTCCTGGTGGTGCCGAGCACGGTGCTTTTCAACGACCCTCGTGACGGCGAGCCCTACGTTCGCGTCGCCTTCAACAAGTCGGACGCGATGATCACCGAAGCGGCGTCGCGGATCAAGCGGCAGTCGCTCTGGCCGCGTGCCCACTGAACACAGCCTGGGAGGCAGAACCTTGAGTACCGCTACAGACACTGACCGAGCCGGTCTTTCGGCCGCCGAAATCTTCAACTCCGCCGTGGCGGCCGCCGCGATCGGTGCCGCGTGGGAGCTGGGCGGGCTGGACGAACTGCGGCGCCACGGGGTGCTCGACGTCGACGCCTTCGCCGCCGAAGGCGACCTCGATCCCGCGTCCACCATGGCGATGTTCCGGGCACTCGCCTCGGTGGGCATCGTCGTGCGGGACAACGGCAAGGTCCGGCCCGGACCGGCGTTCGACGAGGTGTACGAGGCCAAGCCGATGTTCTACTGGCTGTGCCAGGGGTCGGGGGACCTGCTCACCACCATGCCGTCGATGCTGCGCAACGCGCACCGCGTCGGGCGGTTCTACCGGCGGGACGCCAAGGCGGTGAGTTACGCCAGCCGCGCGGCCAACACGGCCTTCTTCGACCCGGTCTTCTGGGAGGCGATGTCCAGGGTGGAGGGCGGGCTCACCGCGGTGGCGGACCTGGGCTCGGGCAGTGGTGAGCGGTTGATCCAGATCGTGGAGCGTAATCCCGGGGTGCGCGGGCTCGGGCTGGACATCGCCGAGGCGACCATCGAGATGTCGACCGAAGAGGTCCGCCGGCGCGGGTTCGCCGACCGCATCTCCTTCCTCGCCGCCGATGTCCGGAAGGTGGGCCCACGGCCCGAATTCGCCGACATCGACCTGCTCACCTGCTTCATGATGGGCCACGACCTGTGGCCGCGCGACAACGCGATCGCGTCACTGCGCCGGCTTCGCGAGCTGTTTCCCGGGGTCAGGCGGTTCCTGCTGGGTGACACGGTGCGGACCGTTGGCCTGCCCGACGACAGGATTCCTGTGTTCACGCTCGGGTTCGAGGTGGCGCACACGCTGATGGGCCAGTACATCCCGACGGCGGACGAGTGGCTCGAGGTTTTCGCCGAGAGCGGCTGGAAGTGTGTCGGCAGGTGCGTCAGCGACGTCCTGGCGGGCACGGTCGTGTTCGAACTGGAGTGAATGGGGGCGGCACCTCGGGGCGCTACTGGGGGAGAGCGCCCCGAGGTGCCGCTGTGGAGACCCCCGGCCCGCTGGTCGTGTTCACTTCTGGCGCGGCAGGACCTTGAACGCCGGGTCCAGGATCTGGTTCAGGATGTCGGTGGTGAGTCTGCCGACGGTATCCACCCGCACGGTCAGGGATCGAGCGAAAGTGTCGTCGAAATAGGGCTGCGATCCGAGGTGGACTTCTTCGTCGCCGAACAGCGGCGAACCGGCCACCGAAGACGTCGTGGAATTCCTCATGTCACCAAGTTAATCGCCGCTATCGGCTGTGTGAATCGGACCAAGGTCGAAATGTGGACGACAAAAGTCGGCGATTTCCGCGAGTGGTTCATCCCAAAGTCGTAGCCGGCACCGCCGATCTCCGGATTTCGCCGGCCGTTCGGGAGGGAAGGTGGGTAGCGTGAACAATCGGCGGGAATTGCCGGCCGATGCCGCGGCTTTCCTGCTTGCCGCGGGCTACGGGGTGGCGATGTCTTTGTCGCTTTACGACACCTCGTTGCCACCGACGCTGATCGTGGTCGAAACGCTGACCGGGGTGGCCGCCTGCGCCGCACTGGTGTTCCGCCGCCGGTGGCCGGTGCTCCTCACGGTGGCCTTGGTTCCGTTCGCCTCGTTCTTGCTGCTGGTACAGGGCGCGCTCGTGGTCACCTTGTTCACCGTCGCGGTCCGCTGCTCCTTCCGGGTCAGCGTCGCGGTCGGGCTGCTGTGCCTGGTCACCAATCCGGTCTACTTCTCCCTGCGGCCCGATCCCGACGTTCCGTTCCGGATCGGTGTGCTGCTGGGCAGCCTGTTCTGCGTCACGGTGATCGGCTGGGGAATGTTCGTCCGGTCCCGGAAACAGCTGATCCTGTCGCTCCAGGACCGGGCGGAACGGGCGGAGGCGGAGGCCGTGCTGCGGGCCGAACGCGCCCGGCGCCTGGAGCGCGAGCGGATCGCCAGGGAGATGCACGACGTGCTCGCTCACCGGCTGTCCCTGCTCAGCGTCTACGCGGGTGCGCTGGAGTACCGGCCGGAAGCGCCTAGCGCGGAGATCGCCAACGCGGCCGGGGTCATCCGGAACAGCGTCCATCAGGCGTTGCAGGAGGTGCGGGAGGTCATCGGGCTGCTCCGCACACCGGCCGGGGACGGCGAGGACCGCGATCAGGTGGAGAACCGCCCGCAGGCCACCCTGGAACGGCTTCCGCAGTTGATCGAGGAGTCGAGGCAGGCGGGCATGGCCGTCACGTTGCGCACTTCGGTGGCCGATCTCGCGGCGGTGCCCGATCCGGCTGGCCGCAACGCCTACCGCATAGTGCAGGAGGGGCTCACCAATGCCAGGAAGCACGCGCCGGGGCTGGCGGTGAAGGTGACCGTGGACGGTGGCGAACGGGAGGGGTTGACCCTCGAACTGCGCAACCCGCTGGCCGGCGGGCCGGACCTGCTCGCCGCACCCGGAACCGGGAGAGGACTGATCGGGATGGCCGAACGAGCCACGCTGGTGGGCGGCACGCTGGAGTACGGACCCACCGGCACCGGTGTGTTCCGCCTGCGGGCGTGGATTCCGTGGGCGACATGACCGCTTCGCCCGCTGGGCCCATCCGGCTGCTGATCGTGGACGACGACCCGCTGGTCCGCGCCGGCCTCTGCCTGATGCTGGGTGGTGCCGAGGATCTGTGTGTCGTCGCGGAAGCCGCTGACGGGTGCGAGGTGGCGGCCATGGTGGACGAACACGCGCCGGACGTCGTGCTGATGGATGTCCAGATGCCGAAGATGAGTGGCCTCGCGGCCACGGAACTGCTGAGGGGCAGGCCGGACGCGCCCGAAGTGGTCATCCTCACCACGTTCAACACCGACGAGCACGTGTTACGGGCCCTTCGCGCCGGGGCGTCCGGGTTTTTGCTCAAGGACATGCCGCCCGCCGAAATCGTCGGCGCCGTGCGCAAGGTCGCCGCGGGTGAGCCCATCCTGCCGCCCGCCGTGCTGCGCCATCTCATCGCCCGGGTATCCACCGACGCCGACGCCTGCCGTCCGGCTCGGGCCCGGCTCGACAAGCTCAGTGAGCGCGAGCACGGGGTGGCCATGGCCATCGGACAGGGTAAGTCGAACGCCGAGATCGGTGTCGAACTGCATATGAGCGTGGCGACCGTGAAAACCCATGTGTCCCGCATCTTCAGGAAGCTGGAGCTGAACAACCGGGTGCAGATCGCGTTGCTCGTCCGCGACGCGAACCTGCTGCGGGACGAGCCCTGACGGGGAAAGCCCGTCCGGCTCCCTTCCCATGGGGGCATGGGAAGGGAGCCGGACGGGCTTTCCGGTCAGATACTGGGCGATGTCGAGTCGAGGACGGTGTCGTCGGCCGGTTCCTGTACCGCGGCCGCGGCGTCGTCCAGGATGCTGACCATCCAGCTGAGCAGGTCCTGCTGGGTGGAGGAGGCGGCCTCCAGCCACCGTTCCTTGCGGTCGGTGGGCACCTTGAGCTCGATGTTCATGATCGCCAGGTTTTCGCGCGTGTCCTGCCGGAGCGCCTTGCGGCTGGCTCGTACCCGGTTGCGCAGTTCGTTGCGTGACCACTTGAACCGCTCCGCGCGGTCGAGCCACTCGTCCTGGTCCTTCTCCGGCAGGCTGGTGAGCTCGGCGTGGTGCTGGAAACTCAGTCCCGGCCGTCGCCGGTCCGGGGTGTACCTCCGCGCGACCCAGGCGTAGTTGCGCAGGGTCTGGTAGTCGAGCGAGGTCTTCTCGATCGCGCGCATGTAGAGGTCCGGATACTGCGCCTGGCCGTAGATGAGCCAATCGCCCAGCCACCAGATCGAAGATTCGGAAATGACGAAGATTTCACTTCCGATTCGCCGCCAGTCGTCGAGCGAGATCTTCGACGGCAGGTTGAGGCTGGTCCGCCGGGTGACCGACCGATTGGTCAGAATGCGTCTCGCGCTTTCGGCGTCGTGGTGGGGTGGCATAGACGGCGTTGTCGCCACTCTATGCCCTTTTTCGGCGACTCCTTTGTCCTTCATGATTTTGTTGTTCCCCCCATCAATATCCTTGAAAGACCTGTCCTGAGCGGTGCGGATCAGCTTGGCTGCCCAAGCCGTCGAACGGAATGGATTCCGGTCGGCTCGTGAATGGAAAACGCGGCGACGATCGTCTGTCGTCACCGCATTGTTGAGCCGCATTATGGAAGAGGTCCAGACATTCCGCATCGGCCATGGGTGGCGCGGTCGCGGGACGGCATGCCGGAGCGACGCCGTTGTGCAGACGTGTGATGCGATCATCCCCCAGATAGCTGTTTCTCGGCGCGTTCGGCACCTTCGGCGCGGGGCCGTCCGCCATGGACAAGCGTCCGCCGGGTATCCGCTGACGGCGTCGAACACCATCGACCGGCCGACCTGCCGTTCCCTGGCGGCCTACCGGTTCATCCCCAGTCGATCAATCGGTCACCGCGGCATTCGGTGTTTGCCGGACTGTGGCTCCGATTCATGAAATCAAACTTTTCCAGGTATATCTATTCAAGCATTCATCACCCATCACCCCAGTAGACATGGATGTTTGCTTAAAGCTATGCCTGTTTTCTTTACTATAGCTACGGCGAGTCTAGCAGCGACCTTGGATCATGACAAGAACGGACCTAACGGACCTATCGGCGACCGGTGCAGGCGTCGCGGAAGCCGATCCATTGTCCGCCGTGGCTACCGGCGAGTCGCATTTGTCGTTAAGCAGGCGTGTGTCTCGCGTGGCGGGACAATCCCGGCGCGGTAGCCTTCATCGGCCGGTCGGACGTGGTTCGAACGGACCACAGGACGGCGGCCGGTCGAACAGGTGTCGCCGGATGACCGGCAAGGCCACTGTGAAATTTCCGTGTGGTCGATGAAGTGAACCGTGTTTACGGGTGATGAATTCTTTGGCCGCGCCGACTGACGCTCCGTTATTCGGTGGTTTCCCGGACTCCGGCGATTTCCCCGCGGTGCCTGACGAGAGGAGATACGTGTGCGAGTGCTCTTCACCACGGTGGCCCTGTCCGGTCACTTCTTTCCACTGGTTCCGCTGGCATGGGCGTTCCGTTCGTTCGGCCACGACGTACTCGTTGTCACGTCGGACGAGTTCGTGCCGCACGCCCTGCGGTCCGGCTTGCCGGTGGCTTCGTGCGGTCCGGTGCCGGATTTTGTCGACCTCGTCGACCATTTCGATCGCGAGAAGGCCGCCGAGCGACGCCACGGCCGCGCCTTCGGCAGGATCGCGGCGCGGAGCCTGCCCGGCGTCCGCGCCGTGGTCGAGTCGTGGCGGCCGGACCTGGTCGTGAGTGAGCGCGCCGAGTTCGCCGGCCCGCTGGCCGCGGCCCGCAATGACCTGCCCCACGTGGAATATCGATGGGGAGTGGCGGCACTCGCGGAACTCTCGGCCGGGGCCGCCACCGAGCTGCCGGACGGGGCGTTCCCCGAACCGGAGATGATCCTCAGCCCGTGGCCGCCCAGCCTGCGCCTCGCCAACGCGGTCACCCAGCAAAGCGTCCGGCACGTGCCGTTCAACGGCGACGCGTTCGTCCCCGGCTGGATGCTGGCCGAACGGGACCGGCCGCGGATCTGCGTGACGCTCGGGACCCTGGTGCCGAGGTTCGGTCCCGAGGAGGCGGGCCGCACGCTCGTGCCGAGGCTGGAAGAACTCGCCGGGCTCGGGGTCGAGCTGGTGGTCGCGGTCGATGCGGCGCTGGCCGAGGGCTGGCCCGCGCTGCCGGACGCCGTGCGGTACGTCGGCAGGCTGCCGCTGGCGCAGGCGCTGCCGGGCTGTGACGCGCTCGTGCACCACGGCGGCCAGGGCACCTCGCTCACCGCGCTCATGGCGGGCTGTCCGCAGCTTGTGCTGCCGCGGATCGACGAACAGTGGGAGAACGCGGCCGCGGTGGCGGCCGCCGGGGCGGGACTGCGGCTCGTACCCGAGGAGGTCACCGCAGAGGCGATGGCGGACGGGTGCCGGAAACTGCTGGTCGACCACCGGTTCCGTGCTGCCGCGGCCGAGGTCGCCGAGGAGATGGCGGCGCAACCGTGCCTTTCCGAGGTGGTCGAGCTACTGGCGAAGTTCGGTTCCTGAGCCCGTGGCCGGTCGCGCTTCCCGCGACGGCTCGGCCACTGGTTCGGTGAACTGGTCCAGCAAGCCGGGCACCGCACTGGCGGCGAAGATGATCCCCTCGCCTTCATCCGCGTCCGGCACGGTGTATCCCCCGGAACCCGCGGCGGTGATGGCGGTGACCGAGATCAGCCCGGCCCGGCGCTGGAACATCGACTGGCGCAGGCGCCACCCGAGCACCCCGGACCGTCGCAGCGCCACGGTGTGCCGGGTGAAGGTGCCCGACCGCACGACGAGATGATCGGGGGTGAGTCCGTGCCCGAGGCTCCGGTACGCGTCCAGTGCCAGCAGCACCGCCGCGACGATGAAGGGCACGGCCGCGACCACCGCGACGTACCGCAGGACCGGGGACAGGACCAGGCCCGCCACCCCGGTACCGGCGCACAGGAGCAGCACCGCCGAAATGGCCCAGACCAACCGCTTGCGGCGGGCGGCGGGCGGATGCGGGCGAAGCTCGACGGAGGTGGGGCTGGTGTCCGTTCGCAACACCTCGGCGCACACCCGGTCCGCCGTCGTCCGCGGAGCGGCGGGCAGGAGGGTGCCATAACCGGCCACCTTCTCGTCGCCATCGGTGCGGCGGATGCCGGTGGCCACCGCGTCCACCCGCGCGGCGCCGAACGCGCGGCCGCCCAGCGGCTCGGCCAGATCCACCCCGGTCAGGCGCTCCTGCTCCACGGAGATCGATCGTGTGGTGAGCAGACCGCGCCGCACCCGCATCGTGGAACCGTCCCGGTCCAGCCGATAGCCCCACCACTGTTCGGTGAACCAGGCCAGCGAGCCGACCACCCCGATCACCGCGCCCGCGGCGAGCAGGACGGCCACCACCAGCGGTGACCGGTGACCGGTGAGCAGCCCGCCGACGTAGTCGAACACCGACCGCTCCAGGCCCAGCCAGTCGGTGACCTTCCACGCGACACCGAACGCCGCCGCGGCGATGGCAGGCGCCGCGAAGGAGACCGGTGCGAACCGCAACCAACTCCAGTCCAAGGCGGCCAGCTGCGTCCCGCGATCCCGCCGCGTTCCCTCGTCCGGCTCGGGTTCGCGGAGCAGCACCCGGCGGAGGCGGTCGGCTTCCACGCGGCGCAGGGGCGCGAGCTTCACCCGATCTTCGTTCTTGCCGCTCTGGCCGGTGCCCGCGGTGAGCTCCGACAGCCCGAACAGGCGGTGCAGCGGGTTCGCGGTGACATCCACGGCACGCACACGTTCCCGCCGCAGTGTCCTGCGGGACCGGATGACGAGGTCGAAACGCAGCTCGATGAGTTCTTCGCCGACGCGGTAACGCGTCGACCGCCAGTGCACCCAGCCCACGAGCGGGCTGAACAGGATGACCGCCGCGAGGATGGGCACGACCAAGGACAACGCCGTGGGCACGCCGTTGTCCTTGGCGAGCGCGATGGTGGCGGGAATGGCGGCGCCGGCCGCCGCGCCGGTGATCAGCAGCGCGGTGACCGCGACCGTGCGCGGGTCCAGCCGTTGCCAGTTCTCACCCGCGGAGGCCGCCTCGGGATCGGTTTCGTCCGGGGCTGATGGCGTTGTCACGCTGCCTACTCCGTATCTGGTCGATCCTGGCCGGATTCCGCCATGTTAGCCGCGACCTTTTACGTCGGCTGGTGAGTCGATGGCGAACCCTGCTTGTGCGGGGTTGCAGGTGTGGTCGGGTGGGGAGGATTCCGGCCGTTGGACGTCCGGAATCCTCCCCGCTCGGTCGCCGGTTTACCGGTCGTGATCAAGGCGCGGCACCGCGCGACGATGCCTGCGGAACACCAGGCGACTTCGCCTTACCACCCGACACCGCGGTCGGATCCGTAGTTTTCCTTGCAGGACGGTGCTTTCGCGCATCTATGAGCAAGTCCCAAGCCAGGCCGGAAAAGGCCGAGGCGAGGTGGGCTGGTCTCGCCAGCGGGACGTGGAACGCGGCGGCCGCGCCGATTCGCTCCCGGTCGCCGATGATCCATCGGCAAGGGTTCAGGGGTTGCGATCTCACCTGGCGGTCCGCGACGATCGAGGGCGTGCATCGCGTTTCCGCCGGTGCGCGGCGGGGTGGGTGCCACCCGATTCGATGACCATTACCCCGGTGAATGGGTTCATGATGAAGATTACCGAGTTGTCCATTCCTGACGCGTTCCGCATCGTTCCGGCCCTGCATCACGACAAGCGCGGATTTTTCGCGGAGCTGGTGCGCTCGAGTGTCCTCTTCGAAATCACCGGACACACATTCGCGGTCCGGCAATCGAATTTTTCGATGAGTGCGCGCAACACCATTCGCGGAATTCACGGGACCGCACTGCCGCCGGGCCAGGCCAAGCTCGTGACCTGTGTCAGCGGGTCGATCCTGGACGTGGCGGTGGACCTGCGAGTCGGCTCGCCGACCTTCGGAAAGTACGAGCTCACCAGGCAGGACGCGGACACCGGGGTGTCGGTGTACCTGCCCGACGGGTTCGGCCACGCCTTCGTCGCGCTGACCGAGAGCGCCTGCGTGAACTACCTGTGCTCGGAGAAGTACGTACCCGGCACGATGCTCGAAATCAATCCGCTGGACCCGGCGATCGGTATCCCGTGGGAACTGAGCGGTACGCCGATCATGTCCGACAAGGACGCCGGCGCGCCGAATCTGGATACGGCGGCGGCCAGGGGAATGCTGCCGACCTACGAGGAATGCTTGGCCCATTACGAGTCGCTGCGCGCGAACGCGGCGGCCTGAGCGAGGCTGTCTCGCCGGCGGGACCCGGCGCCGTCGTAATTCCGGCCGGAATGTGGTTGTCTGAAATCGATGTCAAGCCAAGTCAGGAGTTTCTATGTCGACCAATGGGGTGTGCCGCGTCTGTGGCGGTGTGGTCATCGAGTTCTTTGATTTCGGCCGCCAGCCGCTTTCGGATTGCTTCTTGCCGCCGGAGGCCGACAAAAACGAAGAGTTCTTCTTCCGGCTGGCCACCGGGGTGTGCCAGAGCTGCTCCATGGTCCAGCTCATGGAGGAGGTGCCGAGGGAGCGGATGTTCCATGTCGACTACCCGTATCACTCGTCGGGGTCGTCGTTCATGCGCACGCACTTCGAGGAGACCGCGAAGCGTCTGCTGGGCACCGAACTGACCGGCGACGACCCGATGGTCGTGGAGCTGGGCTGCAATGACGGCGTCATGCTCAAGGTGCTGGCCGAGGCCGGGATCCGGCATCTGGGAGTGGAACCCTCCGGCGGCGTCGCCGACCTGGCCGCGGCCAAGGGCGTCCGGGTGCGCAAGTCGTTCTTCGAGGAGCGGACGGCGCGGGAGATCCTCGCCGAGGACGGGCCCGCCGACGTGATCTACGCGGCCAACACCCTGTGCCACATCCCTTACATGGAATCCATTCTCCGTGGGGTGAAGGCGCTGCTCGCGCCGACCGGGGTCTTCGTCTTCGAGGATCCGTATCTCGGCGACATCCTCCAGCGCACCTCGTTCGACCAGATCTACGACGAGCACTTCTTCTTCTTTTCCGCCCGGTCGGTGCAGTCGATGGCGGCCCGCTACGGCTTGGCGCTGGTGGACGTCGAACGGCTGACCGTGCACGGCGGCGAGGTGCGGTACAGCCTGGCGCACGCGGATGCGCGCGAACCGTCGCCCGCGGTGGCGGACCTGCTCGCCGAGGAGAAGGCGAACAAGATCGCCGAGTTGGCCACGCTGCGCGCGTTCGGGGACAAGGTGACGAAGATCCGCGGTGATCTGGTCGCGCTCTTGTCGCGGCTGCGGGACGAGGGCAAGACCGTCGTCGGGTACGGTGCGACCGCCAAGAGCGCCACGGTGAACAACTTCTGCGGCATCGGGCCGGAGCTGGTTTCGTTCGTCTCCGACAGCACTCCGGACAAGCAGGGGCGACTCACCCCGGGGACGCACATACCGGTCCGTGCGCCGGAGGCCTTTTCCGATCCTTACCCCGACTACGCGTTGCTGTACGCCTGGAACCACGCGGACGAGATCATGGACAAGGAGCAGGGGTTCCGTGACGCGGGCGGGAAATGGATTCTTTACGTGCCCGACGTCCAGCTCGGCTGACCGCGTTCGTTTTCCGGGATAAAACGCCGTCGCATGGCGTGTCCGACCGGGTTTCTGCCTGGGTTTCCATCGAGATTTGAGGGAGTTTTGTGGTGGTTGGTTCGGTTGTTGTTGTGGGTGGGGGTACTGCTGGGTGGATGACGGCGTCTTATTTGAAGGCGGCGTTTGGGGGTCGTGTCGGGGTGACGTTGGTGGAGTCGGCTGGGGTGTCGCGGATTGGGGTGGGGGAGGCGACGTTCAGTACGGTTCGGCATTTTTTTGATTATTTGGGGGTTGATGAGGCGGAGTGGTTGCCTCGGTGTGCGGGTGGTTACAAGTTGGGGATTCGTTTTGAGAATTGGCAGGGTGGGGGTGAGTATTTTTATCATCCGTTTGAGCGGTTGCGGGTGGTGGATGGGTTTTCGTTGGCTGATTGGTGGCTGGCGGTGGGTGATCGTGGTGTGCCGATGGATCGTCAGGTGTTTTTGACGACGGCGTTGAGTGAGGCGAAGCGGTCGCCGCGGCGGTTGGATGGTTCGTTGTTCGCGTCGGGGTTGGATGGGGGGTTGGGGCGTTCGACGTTGGCGGAGCAGCGGGAGCAGTTTCCGTATGCGTATCATTTTGATGCGGATCGGGTGGCGGAGTTTTTGTGTGAGTATGCGGTGGCGCGGGGTGTGCGTCATGTGGTGGATACGGTGGATGAGGTGTTGCGGGACGAGCGTGGCTGGATCGGTGGGGTGCGGACGGCTGGGCATGGTGTGGTCACGGGTGATTTGTATGTTGATTGCACGGGGTTCCGGTCGTTGTTGATCGGTCAGGCGTTGGGGGAGCGGTTCGAGTCTTTTGAGGATGTGTTGCCGAATAATCGGGCGGTGGCGTTGCGGGTGCCGCGGGATGATGTTCGGGAGATGGATCCGTATACGACGGCGCGGGCGTCGAGTGCGGGGTGGATGTGGACGATTCCGTTGTTCCGTCGTAATGGTCATGGTTATGTGTATTCGGATGCGTTTGTTTCGCCGGAGGAGGCGGAGCGGGAGTTGCGGGAGACGGTGGCTCCCGGTCAGGACGATCTGGAGGCGAATCATATCCGGATGCGGATTGGTCGGCATGCGCGGTCGTGGGTGGGTAATTGTGTTGCGGTGGGGTTGTCGAGTGCGTTTGTGGAGCCGTTGGAGTCGACGGGGATCTTTTTCATTCAGCATGCTGTCGAGCAGTTGGTGAAGCATTTTCCTGGTGCGGGGTTCGATCCGGTGGTGGTGGCGGCTTATAACGATCGGATCGCGCGTGCGGTGGATGGGGTGAAGGAGTTTTTGGTGTTGCATTACAAGGCGGCGGGGCGGGATGACACGCCGTATTGGAAGGAGGCGAAGATCCGGTCGGCTCCGGGTGAGTTGCTGGAGCGGATGGAGCTGGCGCAGAGCCGGTTGCTTGATGAGGAGACTATTTATCCTCATTATCATGGGTTTGAGAGTTATTCGTGGACGGCGATGACGATGGGTTTGGGTCATCGGCCGAAGACGCCGGCGCCGGCGTTGCTTCATCTCGATCCGTCGAACGCGTTGGCGGAGTTCGCGAAGATCAAGGCCGAGGCACAGGAAATGGTCGCGGCACTGCCCAGCTGCTACGAATACCTCGCCAGCATCAACGACTGAACGGAATCCGATGAAGGGAATTTTGCTCGCCGGGGGCAGTGGAACGCGCATGTACCCACTGACCCGGGGCACCTCGAAGCAGCTGCTCGCCATCTATGACAAACCGATGGTGTACTACCCGCTGTCGGTGCTGATGCTGGCCGGAATCAGGGACATCCTGGTGATCTCCGACCAGGCCAGCCTGCCGTTGCTGCAGGGCCTGCTCGGTGACGGTAACCGGCTGGGCCTGAACATCGACTACGCCAAGCAGGACGAGCCCCGCGGTATCGCCGAGGCGTTCGTCATCGGCGAAAAGCACATCAACGGCGAACCGTCGGCGCTCATCCTGGGGGACAATCTCCTGCACGGCGCCGGTTTCCCGCAGCTATTGCGGTCCTCGCGCCAGAACCTGGACGGATGCACGCTGTTCAGCTACCCCGTGTCGGATCCCGAGCGGTTCGGCATCGGCGAGATCGACGCCGCGGGCAACCTGGTCTCGCTGGAGGAGAAACCGGTGAAACCGCGGTCCGACAACGCGATCGTGGGGCTGTACTTCTACGACTCCGAGGTCGTCGAGATCGCGAAGAGCCTGGCCCCGTCGGCGCGGGGCGAACTGGAGATCACCGACGTCAACCAGGTCTACCTCAAGCAGGGGCGGGCCAAACTGGTGCGCCTCGGCCGCGGCTACACCTGGCTCGACGCGGGAACGCACGACATGTTGCTGGCGGCAAGCCAGTACGTGCAGACGATTCAGCACCGCCAGGGCGTACAGGTGGCCTGTCTCGAGGAGATCGCCCTGCGCATGGGCTACATCGACGCGAACAGGTGCCTCGAACTCGGCACCGAGATGAAGAACTCCGACTACGGCAAATACCTGATACAGCTGGCTCAGGAATTCGAATGAGGCTCCGCCCCGGTGGTGATGGTGAGCAGGCGGGCGAGTTCGTCGGCGTGGTCGCTGGACAGCCCTCCGAACTTCAGCGCGCCCTTCGACGAGGCGGTGGTCACGGTCAGGGTGGCCAGGCCGAGCCGGGTCTGCAGCGGGCCGCGAACCGTGTCCACCGTCTGGATCCGGGACCGCGGAGCCACGCGTAGTTCCCGCCAGAAGTAGCCGGTACGCACGTAGACCGCGGTATCGGTGGTTTCCCACCGATTCACCTGGTACCAGAACCGCGGCAGCACGATCACCACGGGGATCGCCGAAACGGCGATCACGCCGGCGGGCCAGAACAGCCAGGGCCCGCCGGGTTTGAACAACCCTGGCACGGAAGCGAGCAGGACCAGCACCGCAACCGCGGCCGCGAAGATCAGGGCGACTCGTATGCGCCACCAGGTGATCGCGTCCCGGTGGAATTGATTCCTGGGTGGCGACTCCGGTTGCTCCATGGCTCTCCTGGCTCCCCATCGTGCGCGAAACGATGTACCGAGTGTAGGGCACCGCAACGGCCGGTGAGGAGCCCAGGTGAATGGCTGACAGAGTGGAGCAAGGGGTTCGATGTGACCAAGAGAATCATTCTTCCGGAGACCGCGACGCGGCGGGTCGAACTGCGCCCGGCGACCGCCGAGGCGCGTGCGGAGTTCTTTCGCACGGTGCTGCGCACCGGAATCGAAAGCGTGCGGCCGAACACCGGTGGGCCGAGGGCGGCGGGACCACCACCGAACGCGGCGTTCCAGGTGTTCAGCCGGTCGCGCGGGGAACTGCTCGGCTTCAGCCTGCTGTTCGGCCTCGACCAGGCCGGGCACATCCGCTGCGGTACCTATCTGGACCCCGCCCTGAACCGGCTGGGTCTCGGTGGCGAAGCCATCGGCCTCACCATCAACTACGCCTTCTGCATGTTCAATGTGGACCGGGTGATCACCGAGACCACCGAGGCCAGTCTCGGCTCGTTCGGGATGCGGCCGGGCGACGAGCGGGTGCTCAGCGTGCTCTCGGACTACCTGTACTTCCGCGGCCGCCACTGGAACCTGTACGGGTTCCAGGTGGATCGGCATGAATGGGTCAATGACGAGCAGGAGATCGTCGACTGATTTCGGCGCGCCCCAAAGAATGGTCTCCATTGCTGGTCAACCGCGGACTCGCTGCTATACGATCGGCGTGGGGAATTACTCGGTGATCATTTCTTTCCATTATTCACGTATTCGGGCTGGATAATGCCTCATAAGCGGGCGAGGGAGCGTGTTGTGACCTACTCCGAGCTGAAACCGGAGGAGTTGCTGGCCGAGGGATTCGATTCGCCGAAGATCACCGACCGGCCGTGGTGCGTGCGGTGGGACCGGTTCGGCGGCGATCTCGACGCCATCGCCGAACTGGTGCTCGGCGCGTTGCCGGATACGGTGGAGTTCCATACCTCCGGGACGACCGGGGCGAGCCAGACCTGGTACCGCACGAAGAAACACATCTGGGCCGAGGCGGGCATGCTCGCCGGGCTCCTCCGCCCACGGTCGCCGGAAGCCGTACTGTCCTTTGTGCACTCGAAGCATCTCTACGGTGCCTTGACGAGCGTGCTGGTCCCGGCGCGGCTGGGGCTCCCCGTCTGGTACCGCCCGCAGTTCGCCGGGCAGTTCCCGCCGGTGGACGAGCACCGTCGCTGGGCGGTGATGGCCATTCCCTGGATCTTCTCGCTGCTGCACCGGAACCTGTCGTGGGTCCGGTCCATCGACCAGGTCACGGTGCTGCACGCCAGCGGCATGGTTCCCGACGCCGCGATGGACTTTCTCGAAGCGGCCGGCAAGGAACGGGCACGGATCATCGAGGTGTTCGGGGCGACCGAGTCGGGCGGGGTGGGCACCAGGCAGTGGTCCGAAGGCGCACCACCGGACTGGCGGCTGATCGACGACGTCTCCTTCGCCGATCCGCTGGTACCCGGTGAGGGCGAGGTGACACTGAAGGTCCGCAGCCCCCGGCTGGCCCTCGTCAGCGACGGCGTCGCGCCCGAGTTCTGCGAGCTCGACGACTACGTGGAGCGGCTCGGCGAGCGCGGCTTCCGGTTCAGCGGCCGTCGGACCAGGCTGGTCAACATCAACGGCAGGCGATTCAACCTCGACCGGCTGGAGGACCTGCTCAGCCCGGTGCTCGACTGCGCCGACTACGCCGTCCGCCCGGTGACCGATCCGATGATCGGCGAGCACATCGAGCTGGTGGTGGTGCTCAAACCCGGCACCGAGCTTTCCGACCTCGACCTCACCGCCGCGTTCGACCGCCTCGGCGTGCGCCCGCGACGGGTCCGCGCCGTGGCCAGGATCGACCGCACGGAAATCGGCAAGTACCGCCGAGTACAGAAATCCGAACCGAGTGATTCAGGAGCGACAACGTGACCACCACCGCCGATCTCCAGGACGACTTCTCCCTCGGTGACATCCTCCGCAACGCGGCGTGGGAGGCGCACCTGCCGCCGCTGAGCGAAGAGGACATCGCCAGGATGGAGACCTGTGCCGCCACCGTGGCCAAGGAGCTGGCCGCCGGTAAGCCGATCTACGGCCTGACACAGGGGTTCGGCCCACTGGTGTTGTTCGAGGCCGAGTCCGAACTCGAACAGGGCGACAGCCTCATTTCCCATCTCGGCTCCGCCCAGGGCGAATCGCTGCCCCCCGAGGTGTGCAGCCTCGTCGTCTGGCTCCGCCTGAACAGCATGCGGAAGGGCTTTTCCGCGGTGTCGCCGGACTTCTGGCACCGCCTGGCGCAGGCGTGGAACGCCGGGTTCGTCCCGGCGATCCCGCGGCACGGCACGGTCAGCGCGAGCGGCGACCTCCAGCCGCTCGCCCACGCGGCGCTGAGCCACACCGGCGAGGGCGAGGCGTGGGTGCGCAAGGCAGGCGGTGGCTGGGAAAACAAGCCCGCCGCGGAGACGCTGGCGGACCTGGGGATCGAACCGTTCGTCTGGCCGGTCAGGGAGGCACTCGCCTTCGTCAACGGCACCGGGGTGAGCCTGGCCATGGCGATCGTGAACCAGCAGTCCGCGCTGACCCTGGTGCGTGCCGCCGCGTTGCTGACCGGCCGGATCAACGCCCTGCTCGGCTCGAATCCCGAGCATTACCAGGCGGGTATCGGGATCGCCCGCGGCCAGGCCGGTCAGCTGGAGGTGGCGGAGTGGATTCGCGCCGAGCTCCCGGCGGACGCCGAACGCGACCCGTCCCGTCCGTTGCAGGAGCCCTACAGCCTCCGGTGCGGGCCGCAGGTGCTCGGGGCTGTGCTCGATCAGCTCGACCACGCCGGTGAACTGTTGCGGCGGGAGGCCAACGGGGTCACCGACAACCCGATCGTGTTCCAGGACGAAGTGCTGCACGGTGGCAACTTCCACGCCATGCCGGTCGGGTTCGCCGCCGAGCAGACCGGCCTCGCCCTGCATTCCGCGGTGTACCTGGCCGAACGTCAGCTCGGCCTGCTGGTGAACCCGGTGACCAACGGCGATCTGCCGCCGATGCTGACGCCGCGGCCGGGCCGGGGCGCCGGACTCGCCGGTGTGCAGCTGAGCGCCACCTCCTTCGTTTCCCGGATCCGGCAGCTGGTGTACCCGGCCTCGCTCACCACGCTGCCCACCAACGGCTGGAACCAGGACCACGTGCCGATGGCGCTGAACGGGGCCAACTCGGTGGCCGAGGCGCTGGAGCTGGGCTGGCTGGTGATCGGCTCACTCGGCGTGACCATCGCCCAGCTGACCTCCAGGCTCGGCAAGAGCGTCAGCGGATCAGGCCTCTGGGACCGGCTCGCCGAGATCTCGCCGCCGCTCGAGGTGGACCGGCCGATGGCCGCCGAGGTACGGGCGGCCAGGGACGAGGTCCGCGCGGAGGCGGAGAAGCTGCTCGCCACGTCGGCTTCCGCCACCCGTGGCCGCCCGGGGGCCCTTGGTGGAATCTGAGCGCGCGACGATGCTCCAGGCCTCGGCCTGGCGCGACATGCTGGCTTACCTGGCGCCCCACCGGAAGGTGGTGATCGTCGGTGCGCTGCTGACGCTGTCCGGCTCGCTGGTGGGGCTCAGCCAGCCGGTGATGGCCAAGTGGATCGTCGACGCGCTGGGCGAGGACCGCGGCGTGGCCGGGCCGCTGCTGATGCTCACCGCCGCGGTGGTGGGCGGCGCGATACTCGCCACGGTCGGTTACTACCTGCTGGGCCGCGTGGCCGAGTCGGTGGTCCTGAAGTCTCGCCGGGATATGGTGTCGCGGATCGTGCGGATGCGACTGTCCGAGACCAGCCGCATCCAGCCGGGCGATCTGATGTCCAGGATCACCGCGGACACCACGCTGCTGCGGCAGTCGGTCACCCAAACACTGGTGGACGCCCTCAAGGGCCTGCTGATGCTGGTGGCCGTCCTGGCGGCGATGCTGTGGCTGGACGCGGTGCTGCTGCTGGCCACCCTGGGCGTGCTGCTGGTGGCCGCGGTGCTGATCGGGCTGGCGGTACCGTTTTTCCAGCGCTACAGCACGAAGGTGCAGGAGGCCATCGGGGACGTCAGTTCGGTGCTGGAACGCCTGCTCGGCGCGTTCCGCACCGTCAAGGCGTTCGGCGCGGAACGAAACGAGAGCGAAAAGCTGGACGCCGCCACCGGCCAGGCGTGGTTCTTCGGCCTGAGGCTCGCCCGCCTCGGTGCCGTCGTCAGCTCCGGCGCGTTGCTGGCCATCCATGTTTCGTTCCTCGTCGTGCTGGGGGTGGGCGGCGCGCGGGTCGCGTCCGGTGCCATCCCGGTCGGCACGCTGATCGCCTTCCTGCTCTACCTGTTCTGGCTGATCGAGCCGGTCGCCGGGCTGATCACCGCGGCGTCGACCTTCAGCACCGGGGTGGCGGCGGTGCGGCGCATCCGTGAGGTGCAGCGGCTCGAGGTCGAACCCGTGTCCGAGGAACGGGATCGGGCACCGGACGCGGGGAGCCGCGAGCCCGCCACGCTCGCCTTCCAGGACGTGGACTTCGCCTACCCGGACAGCGCGCCGGTCCACCGCGGAGTCACGTTCGAGGTGTGCCCCGGCGGGCTGACCGCGGTGGTCGGCCCGTCGGGGGCGGGCAAATCCACCCTGTTCTCCTTGGTGGAACGGTTTTACGAGCCCACCGGCGGAACCATCTCGATGGACGGGCTGGACCTCCGGGAATGGTCGCTCGAGGAACTGCGTGCCGCCATCGGGTACGTGGAGCAGGACGCACCGGTCCTGGCCGGGACACTGCGGGAAAACCTGACCATGGGCATGGCGGCACCGTGCCCCGACAGCGAGATCCGGGCCGTGCTCGAGCGCACCAGGCTGACCGAGCTCGTCGACCGCTTGCCCGACGGCATCGACACGGTCGTCGGGCACCGGGGGAGTTCGCTCTCCGGCGGGGAGCGGCAACGGGTCGCCATTTCCCGTGCGCTGCTGCGCAAGCCGCGGCTGCTCCTGCTCGACGAGGCCACTTCGCAGCTGGACGCGGTGAACGAGGCCGCGCTGCGCGAGGTGGTGGTGGAGGTGGCCGGTGAGCTCACCGTGCTGGTGGTGGCGCATCGACTGTCCACGGTGACCAGGGCCGATCGCATCGTGGTGATGGACGCGGGCCGGGTGCGGGCCACCGGTTCGCACGAGGAACTCGTGGCAGGCGACGACCTCTACCGGGAACTGGCCGCGACGCAGCTTCTGCTGCCGGAGACGAACGAGGTCACCACCGCGACCCTGTCCGGCGGCTGAGAGCCGCCTGGCTCGCGACGGTTCCGTCGTCGTGGCGAGAAGGTGGCGCGGTTCCGTCTTTCGCGGGATCTTGGGAGCAAGGTTCCCGATTCCTCGAGAGGTTCGCATGAAGATCGGCGTCGGCTTGCCCAACCAGGTCCGCGACATGCGTCCGGATGCCCTCCCGACCTGGGCCGCCCAGGCCGAGGAAGCCGGGTTCTCGTCGCTCGGCACCGTCGGGAGGATCGCCTATCCCGGAGTCATGGACACCGTCGCGCTCGCCGCCGCGGCCGGCGCCACCAGGACGATCGGGCTGCTCAGCAACGTCCTGATCGGCACTGTATGGCCGCCCGTGCTGTTGGCGAAGGAGATCGCCGGGATCGACGGCGTCTCCGGCGGCCGTCTCACTCTCGGCGTCGGCATCGGCGGCCGCCCGGACGACTTCGTCGCCGACGGACTCGGTCCGAAGGGGCTCGGCAAGCGGATCGATGCCGACCTCGGCGTCTACCGGAGTGTGTGGAACGGCGAGCCCGTCGGCGGTGGGGACAACGCCGCCGTGCCGCCCGGCACCCGCGAAGTCCCGCTTCTGTTCGGTGGGTTCGCGCCCGCGGCACTGGCGCGGATGGCGAAGTGGGGTGAGGGCTACATCGGCGGCTCGATGCCGCACGAGATGGTCGCCGGGGCGTTCGAGCAGGCCCGAGCCGCATGGCGGGAAGCCGGTCGCGAGGGCGAGCCGCGGATCGTCGCCATCGCGTACTTCGCCCTCGGCGAGCCCGAAACCGGCCGGGCGAAGGTCCACGACTACTACAGCACCATGGGCATGGCCGACGTCGTCACCTCCGCGGTGAACACCACCCCCGAGGCGATCCGCGAAACCGTACGTGCCTACGCCGACCTCGGCGCCGACGAGCTGATCTTCAATCCGGCCACCGATGAGCTCGACGACATCGCCCGCCTTGCCGAAATCGTCACACCTGGTCGGTGAGCTTCGCCCGCGCGTTGGTGAAGGGTTCGGTTTCGTGGCGTAACGCTGACACGATCGGGTTGACCTGATCGGTCCTATGTGCTCCGTCGCAGGCCCGTCTCTTTCGAGAAAAACTTTGACACGCGGGGAAATTCTCCTGTTCATCGACGATGAGAGGGCCCCGCGTGGTCCCCTGACCGCTGGTTGCGTTCTTCCGCGACCGGTGCGAAAGTTCGCGCCGACAGCCGACCGGCTCGAAGTCCAGGCCGTCTCACCGCTCCAGACCGTGGCGGGTTACCTCAGGAACCCGTCCTATCAGGAGCCTCATCATGGTTAGTCCCCACTTGGCGAACTTGTCGATTTCCCAGGAGATACGGCGTTTCCGTACCGGCCACCTGCCGCGGTCGGTGCGGTTCTACCTCGCCGTGGGCTGCGAAGCCCACCGGTCGGGTCACGGGTGGGTGCAGCTGCGCAATGGCGACACCCTGTTCATGCTCGAACACGGCGACGTCAACGTTCACTCGGGCGGCAGCGTCCCCGAATTGAGCGCGGGTGATCTCCTGCGTCTGTGCCGCCGTCTCTGGTCGGCCGGCATCGACACCAGCCCGATCAGTTATCCGAACTGCGCGCCCGGCGGCCGGATCACCACGAGTGACCCGGATCTGCGGCACGTCTCGATCAGCCAAGCGGAGAGCCGATTCGCCTGATTCACGTGTAACGCGCGTGCTCAGACAGGGGCACACGTGCTTATTTGGGGTAAGGCAACGGCGGTCTGATGTCTCCAATGCCGCATTGGGGACATGCCCGGCTCTCGATTCCCGCTCACATCCACCTTTGCCTTCCCCTCACTACCGATCGCCGAACAGCGACGGGCCGGAATCCTTCTTGAGTTCGGTGGCCAGGACCGCGGCTTGTGTGCGGCGTTGGAGGCCGAGTTTGGCGAGAATCCGGGAGACGTAGTTTTTCACGGTTTTCTCGGCGAGGAACATGCGTTCGCCGATTTCGCGGTTGGTGAGGCCTTCGCCGATCAGTTCGAAGACCGTGCGTTCCTGCTCCGACAGCCCGGCGGTGGGGTCGTCGCGGTCGCGTTCGCGGCGGATGCGGTTCATCAGCGCGGCGGTGGTGTGGCTGTCGAGCAGTGACCCGCCGGAGGCGATGGTGCGGATCGCGGATACCAGGTCGTTGCCCAGTACCTGTTTGAGGACGAAGCCGGAGGCGCCGGCCATGATCGCGGTGAACAGTGCTTCGTCGTCCGCGTAGGACGTGAGCATCAGACACCGCAGGTTCGGTTGGGTGGACAGCAGTTCCCGGCAGAGTTCGATACCGTTGCCGTCGGGGAGCCGGACGTCCAGCACCGCGACGTCCGCGTCGCTCTTCGGAATCCGAGCGAGGGCTTCGGACACGGAAGCCGCTTCACCGGCCACCGTGATGTCCGCTTCGCTGCCGAGGAGATCGGCGAGTCCTCGTCGGACGATCTCGTGGTCGTCGACCAGAAACACCTTGGTCGTCATGGCCGCTTCCTCTCACTTCGTGGTACCCGCCCGCGGATTTCGACGGTACCTGTCCGTTCCACCCCGTGCCGTCCGCCGCACTTGATTTCCGCACCGGGCTCAGCGGAGCCACTTGGTGTGCTCGACCAACGGCAATCGTGCCCAGCGCTCACCGAGGCCGAAGGTCTTCCCCGCGGCTGTCATGGCGAGCGCGATGAGGACGAGCGCGTAGATGACGTGGTACTCGATGAGCGGGTTGGGCGACATGGTCGGCTCGCCTGCCGCGGTCGTGCGGTCGAGTGGCCATTCGGCCACCCACATGAGCGCCATCATGAGCGTGCCGGCGATGGCCGAGAGCCGGAGTCCGATGCCGAGGGTCACGGCGACGCCGATGCCGAACAGGCCTGCCATGAACAGCCAATCGGCCCACCAGGTACCCGCCCAGGAACGCAGGGTTTCGGCGAGCGGGCCGACGTCGACGCGGCTCAAAAAGCCCTTGGTCGGCGAGCCGCCGTCGAGCCAGGCGTTCCGGGAGGTCGTCGCGTAACCGAGGCCGAAGGTCTTGTCCGCGAACGCCCACAGGAACAGCAGACCGGTGGCGATGCGGAGGACCGCGAGGCTCACCGGACCCGGGCGTGCTTCTTCCTTGTGGTGGTGGACACCGCTGGTTTCGCGCTGTCCACGTTCGATCGTCGCCATGGCCGTCTCCCGGTTCATCGTTTCGTCGGTTGAGGTGAGTCTGTTACGACCGGGGCCGCCGCTCTGGGGCCGAAAGGCCCGGATGGGCCGGACCGGAGTCCTTTCCGTGCGTCCGGCCCGGCGTGGCCGTCACATCGTCGTGGGTATTTGGTCCTGGTGATCCGAGCCCTCCGAATCTGCCGCCGACGCGGTGCCATGGCACATCGTGGAGAACGCGGAAGTAGCAGGAGAGGACTGAAATGGTCGGACGAAGGCCTCCGGAGCACTGGTCGCCGGCGGAACTGGAGGTGCTGGCGGGGGCGGTGCTGCGCGCGCCATCGGTGCACAACATCCAGCCATGGCGGCTGAACTTCGAGGAGGGCAAGCTCGTCCTCGTCGAACGCCGGGAGCTGGAACTTCCGGAGCACGACCCGCACGGCCGTGACCGCCTCATCTCGTGCGGTGCCGCGCTGGCCAATCTCGAGCTCGCCATCAAGGTGCTCGGCCACGCGACGCGCACCGTGGAGTTTCCCGAGCCCGGCAGGCCCGAGGCCGTCGCCGCCGTCGAACCCGGCGGGCCCGTGGTTCCGGCCGCGGTCGACCTGAACCGTTACTCCGCGATCCCGCGGCGGCACAGCCATCGCCGGCGCTTTTCGGGGCGGCCGCTGACCAGGCACCAGATCGTGGATCTGCGCGACACCGCGGCCGCGAACGGCGTCGAAGCCAGGCCGATCCTCGACGAGATCGAGCTCACCAGGGTCGCCGACCTGCTGGAGTTCGCCGCCGAGGCTTATCAGCATGACCGCGGCTATCAGCGGGAACTGGCTCTGTGGACGGTTCGCGACGAAGGACATATGCACGGAACCGGCTTGGCCATGAACCTGCGTTCGGCCGGATCCCTGCCGTGGGCGGGGCTGGTCCGTGAGTCGACGGCCTTGCCCGATCGCGAGGTCCTCGAACGCAGGCTCACCGAAGAGACCCTGCTGGCCTTGGCCACCGACGGCGATACCCCGCACGACCATCTCCGGACCGGACGCGCGCTGCAGCTCACCTGGCTCGACGCGGTCCACCACGGACTCGTCGGGTCTGTCCTGACCCAGCCGCTGCATTTGCCGGAGGTCCGTGCCGCTCTGTCCGAAGACCTGGAACTACCCGGTGCCCTCCAGGCACTCATGCGCTTCGGCTACCCCGCGGGTGACGTCCCGCATTCCCCACGACGCTCGATCGACGAACTTCTCGGCACCGGGTTTTGACCGGCGCCTGCTTTCACGCCAGTGACTTATCAGGAGGAGGACCGATGAACACCGCGGGACACAAGATCGTCGTCGGAACCGACGGATCCGAACCCGGACGGGCGGCCGTCCGGTGGGCGGCCTCTCTCGCCGCCGAGCGGGGGTTGGGGCTGTTGATCGTGCACGCTCTCCAAACGGAGCAGCTGGCCTACGGCGGCGGGCTCGCCGGGCCCGCTTCGTGGTTCGACGATCTCGCCGGCCAAGGGCGGCGGTTGCTGGAGGAGGCCGTGGCGGACGCCGAAACGGCCGCTCCCGGTGTTCCGGTGGACACCACCATGCCCCTCGACTCGCCGACACCGTTCTTGATCGAGGCGTCGAAGGCGGCGGCGATGGTGGTGCTCGGCGGCTCGGGCAAAGGTTTCTTCTCGGGCATGGTGATCGGTTCGACGGCGTCGGGCGTGATCGCCCATTCCCACTGTCCGACGGTGGTGCTGCGGGGAAGGAAGGGCAGCACGGACTATCCCGCCGTCGGACCGGTGGTCGTCGGGGTCGACGGGAGCCCGGTGAGCGAACAGGCCGTGGAGACCGCTTTCGAAGAGGCGTCGCGGCGTAGCGCGCCGCTGGTGGCCGTGCACGCGTGGTCGGACGTCACCTACGACGACGTGTACGGCATGGCACGGCTGGTCGCGCAGTGGGAGGACATCGAGGGCGACGAACGCCGTCTGCTCGCGGAACGCCTGGCGGGCTGGCAGGAGAAATACCCTGACGTCACCGTGGAACGCGTACTCGTCCGCGACCGGGCCCGCCACACCTTGCTGGAGTGGAGCGCCAAGGCGCGACTGGTGGTGGTCGGCAGCCGCGGCCGCGGTGGGTTCACCGGGCTGCTGCTCGGCTCGGTCAGCCAGGCGCTGACCCAGCACGCCGAATGCCCCGTGCTGGTGGTCCGGCCGAGGAAGACCCGATGACCGCGCTCGGTGCCCCGGCCAGTCCCGCCGTACTGAATCCGGTGGAACTGTCCCAAGTGGACGCACAGTGGCGGGCGGCGAACTACCTCGCCGCCGGTCAGATCTACCTGATGGACAACCCCCTGCTGACCGAGCCGTTGAAACCGGAGCACGTGAAGCCCCGGCTCCTCGGGCACTGGGGGACCTCACCAGGGCTGAACTTCCTGTACGCGCACCTGAATCGCGCGATCGTGCACCGCGATCTCCAGGCCATGTTCGTCACCGGGCCCGGACACGGTGGTCCCGCGCTGTACGCGCACACCTGGCTGGAAGGCAGCTACTCGGAGGCGTGGCCGGCGGTCACCTACGACGAGGCGGGTCTCCACAAACTGTTCCGGCAGTTTTCCTTCCCCGGCGGGGTTCCCAGCCACGTCGCCCCGGAGGTGCCCGGGTCGATCCACGAAGGCGGCGAGCTGGGTTACTCCCTCGCCCACGCGTACGGCGCGGCGTTCGACAACCCGCACCTCGTCGTCGCCTGCGTGGTCGGCGACGGTGAGGCCGAGACCGGCCCGCTCGCCGCGAGCTGGCAGTCGAGCAAGTTCCTGAATCCGGCACGCGATGGTGCGGTGCTGCCGATCCTGCACCTGAACGGGTACAAGATCGCCAACCCCACCGTATTGTCGAGGATCACCCAGGCGGAACTCGATGAACTGCTGCGCGGCTACGGATACGCCCCGCGCTACGTCGAAGGCGCCGATCCGGAACTCATGCACCAGGCGATGGCGACGGCCTTGGACGGGGCGCTCGACGAGATCGAAGGCATCCAGGTGCGGGCCCGTGCCTCGGGCAGGGCGGCGGAACGGCCACGCTGGCCGATGATCGTCCTGCGCAGCCCCAAGGGCTGGACGGGTCCATCCTTTGTGGACGGAAAGCCGATCGAGGGCACCTGGCGTTCCCACCAGGTACCGGTCACCAACGCCAGAGGGAATCCGGACCATCTGCGGCTGCTGGAGGAGTGGCTTCGTTCCTACCGCCCGGAAACCCTCTTCGACGAAGACGGGCGGCCCTCACCCGAGGTCACCGCCCTCATTCCGCGGGGTGCTCGCCGGATGGGTTCGAGCCCGCACGCCAACGGGGGACTGGTGTTGCGGCCGCTGAACCTGCCGCCGGTGTCCGCGCACGCGGTGCCGGTCGCGCGACCGGGCGCGGCCGTGGCCGAGCCGACCCGGGTACTCGGCCGGTGGTTGCGTGACGTGTTCGCGCTGAACCGCCGTGCGGCGAACTTCCGGTTGTTCGGTCCCGACGAGACGGCGTCCAACCGGCTCGACGCGGTGTTCGAGGAGACCGCCAAGACGTGGCTCGCCGGTGTCGAACCCGTGGACGAGAACCTCGCCGCCGATGGCCGGGTGATGGAGGTGCTGTCGGAACACCTGTGCCAGGGCTGGCTCGAGGGCTACCTGTTGTCGGGCAGGCACGGGCTTTTCTCGTGCTACGAGGCGTTCGTGCACATCGTCGACTCCATGGTCAACCAGCATGTCAAATGGCTCAAGGTGCATCGGGGCATCCCGTGGCGTCGTCCGGTCGCGTCACTGACCTACCTGCTGACGTCGCACGTCTGGCGCCAGGACCACAACGGTTTCTCCCATCAGGACCCGGGATTCGTCGACCATGTCGCGAACAAGAGCGCGGAGGTCGTCCGCGTGTACCTGCCGCCGGACGCGAACACCCTGCTGCATGTCGCCGAGCACTGCCTCCGGAGCCGTGATTACGTCAACGTCATCGTGGCGGGGAAGAACGACAGCCCGGTCTGGCTCGACGACGAACAAGCCGCGATCCACTGTGCCAGGGGTGCCGGGATCTGGGATTGGGCGAGTACGCACCCGGAACAGGAACCGGACGTCGTGCTCGCTTGTGCCGGCGACGCCCCGACCGTCGAGGTGCTGGCCGCGGTGAAACTGCTCCGCGAGCACTTGCCGGGGCTCGCGGTCCGGGTGGTGAACGTGGTGGACCTGATGCGGCTCCAGCCTGCCACGGAACATCCGCACGGAATGGGGGACCGGGAGTTCGACGCCCTGTTCACCGCAGACCGGCCGGTCATCTTCGCCTATCACGGTTATCCGTGGCTCATCCACCGGCTGGCGTACCGGCGCACGAACCATCACAACCTCCATGTGCGTGGCTACATCGAGCAGGGGACCACCACGACGCCGTTCGACATGCTGGTCCTCAACAGCATGGACCGTTTCCAGCTGGTGATCGACGTGATCGACCGGGTGCCCGGCCCGGTCACCGGCTCGGGACTGGTGCGGCAGCGAATGGCCGAGGCACAGGAACGGCACCGGCGCTGGATCGTCGAGCACGGCGAAGACCTGCCGGAGATCCGCGATTGGGCGTGGGAGGACCGATGAGGGTTCTGACGCTGAATCCCGGCTCGTCGAGCCTGAAGGTTTCCCTGGTGCACGACGGTAACCCCGTCGGCTGGGCCGCGTGGCCGCTGACGGACGCCGGAAACGACGCCACGGTGGTGGCACAGGCGCTCGACCGATGGTCCACAGTGGACGCCGTCGCCATCCGCTTCGTGCACGGTGGCTCGAGGACCGGCCCGGAACGGCTCGACGGTTCGGCGCTCGACGCACTCGAGCGGCTCGTCCCGCTGGCACCGCTGCACCAGCCACGGGCGATCGGGCTGGCACGGGCGGTCATCCGGCTGAGGCCGTCGCTTCCGATCGTGGCGGCCTTCGACACCGCGTTCCACGCCGGGTTGCCGGCGGCCGCTGCGAAGTATCCGTTGCCGAAGGCGTGGACCGGACAAGGACGGTTGCGGCGGTACGGGTTCCACGGCCTCTCGTGCCGTCACGCCGCCCGCCGCACCGCCGAACTCCTCGGTGTCACCGCACCCCGGTTGGTGTGCTGTCACCTCGGCGCGGGCGTCTCGGTGACCGCGATCCGTGACGGCCGGAGTGTCGACACGAGTATGGGCTTCACGCCGCTGGAAGGGCCGGCCATGGCCACGAGGTCCGGTTCGGTGGATCCAGGGCTGCTGCTGCACGTCATGCGGACGGCGCCGATGTCGGCCGAGGAGATGGAGGACACGCTCTATCGCCACTCCGGGCTGGCCGGGATGAGCGGTACGGACGGGGATCTGCGTTCGGTGCTCACGCTGGCCGCCACCCTGGATCCCGACGCGGTGACGGCGTTGGAGGTCTACCTGCATCGCATCCGCCGGGAGATCGGCGCGATGGCCGTGGCACTCGACCGGCTGGACGCGATCGTCTTCACCGGCGGGGTCACCGCTCATCAGCCCGAGTTGCTCGGGCGGCTGGCGGAATCCCTCGGTGTGCTGGGGATCGCGGTCGATGCCGCGCGCTGTCTCGGTGAGGGCGATCGGGTCGTCAGTCCCGAAGGAGCGATGGTCACGGCTTTCGCCTTGGACACCGGAGAGGATGTCGAGCTCGCGCGCGACGCCGAGGACGTCCTGGCCACCGTGCGGCTCTGAGCCCGGTAAAGGCGCGTGAAGGCCTCCTTCCCTGCTTTGAGGGTCAGGGTCCCGGCAAAGTCGCATAGCTGCCGACTCAGCCCGGCTCTTGACTGTCCATAAGGGACAATTTAGAGACCAAAGCGCCCGGTTTGGGGCCATTTGCGCGGTTGCGCGAGGAGGTCGTGAGTGATTTGGGTCGTTCTATTGAGAGGTAAGGCAAAGTTGTCGTGACCGACACCCCCGACTGCGCGTTCTCCCGAAGCCACCGCTGCCGACATCTCGGTGAAGACTTCGGGAGCGGGACATGTCCCCAATGCGGCATTGGAGACGCTCAGCGCCCCCAATGCCGCATTGGGGACATCAGGCCGCGGCACGAGCCGATAACGCAAGCAACACGCCACCTTTGCCTTACCCCCCATTAACCCTCATTTACACTCGCGACCCCCACGTGAAGTGCTCACATCGGGTATTGCGTCCGGCGGTGGTGTCCCTTGTGGACGCTCAGGGTGCGGCCGACCAGCCCGGAATCAGGCAGCCACGCACGACCTTCGGATCGCCAAGAGCCGGGTGAGGGCCCTTGCGTGAGCCCGCTCTCGCCGGGATCGAGGACCCTCCCCGTCCCCACGAGGGTGCCGAAGGTCCCGGATGACCGGGGCTCACGGCTCTGCCGTCCGGCGCCGTCCCGCGACAGGCTGGAAGCGTCCACCGATCGGCTAGGAGCCGCACCATGACACCCACCGACTTCCCGGCACTCGCCGCGCTGGAGGCTGCGGTGCGGGCACCGTCGCCGCACAACACCCAGCCCTGGTTCTTCGAGCTGGAGCCGGGTGTGATCGAGGTACATCTCGACGGGGACCGGCTGCTCGGGGTGTGCGATCCCGACGGACGCGAGGCGCGGCTGGCCTGCGGTGCCGCGTTGCTGAACATCGAGCTCACGATCGCGGCCGCCGGACGGCTCGCGGAGACCGAGTTGCTGCCGGACCGCGGCCGCCGTTCGCTGCTGGCCAGGGTCGAGATCGTCGGCCGCCATCGGCCCGGCGCCGAGGAACTGCGCCTCGCCGCCGCGATCCCGCGCCGCTACAGCAACCGCCGGCCGTTCGCCGAGCAGGCCGTGCCGGAGGGAGTACGGACCGCGGTACGGCGAGCCGCCGTCGCCGACGGGGCGGGGCTGGTCCTGGTCGACGAGGTGGGCAAACTGGAGGCGACCGCGGCTCTGATCCGGCGCGCGGATCACGTGCAGACCCAGGACAACGCCTTCCGCGAAGAGCTCCGGGCGTGGACTCGTGGACATGGCCGGGACGACGGGGTGCCCGCGTTCGCCGGTGGCCCGCGTTCGGCGGGCGGGCTCCTGCCGGTCCGGCACTTCCACGACAGCGACGCGCCCCGGCCTTTCGAACAGGATCCGGTCGTCGCGGTACTGACGACCGCCGAGGACGATCCGTCGGCGCAGCTTCGCGCGGGACGGGCCATGCAACGCGCGCTGCTCACCGCGACCACCGCGGGACTGAGCGCCTCGTTCTATTCCCAGCCCATGGAAATCGCGTCCACCCGTGCGGAACTACGCGCGCTGCTCGGCGGGACAGGCTATCCGCAGACCCTTTTCCGGCTGGGACACGGCTTTCCCGGCGTCCCGACCCCGCGCCGTCCACTCGAGACGGTCGTCAGGCAGAAAACCTCGTGACGACGGGGCGCGCACGGCGAACCCGAACCCGCCGAGACCGTGGACACTCGGACGAGGCCACGGTCGTCGCCCGCGCACAAGAGGACGGGAAACGATGACGGGTAACGGGCTCCTCCGGGAAAAAGCGGGACTCACCGACGCCGAGGCGGCGACGGCGTTGCGGCGGGACGGACCCAACGTCCTGCCCGCTCCGAAACGGCGGCACCCGGCTCTCGTACTGGCCGGCCAGCTGGTCCATTTCTTCGCACTCATGCTGTGGGTGGCCGCGGCGCTGGCGCTGATCGCCGGTATGCCCGCCCTCGCCATCGCGATCGCCGTGGTCGTGGTGCTGAACGGGGTGTTCTCCTTCGCGCAGGAATACCGCGCGGACCGCGCGGCCGAACGGCTGCGCGACCTGCTGCCGGTACGGGCCACGGTGCGGCGCGACGGACGGGCGAAGGTGGTGGAGGCGGCGGACCTGGTCGTAGGTGACGTCGTGCTGCTCGAAGCCGGGGACCGGATCTGTGCGGACGGAAGCTTGATCGAGGCCGGGCGGCTTTCGGTGGACGAATCCATGCTGACCGGTGAGAGCCGTCCCGTCCGGTTCGAACCGGGTGGGACGGTGCACGCCGGGACCTATGTCACCGAAGGCCACGCCGCCGCGGTGGTGACCGCCACCGGTGCCCGGTCGCGACTGGCCGGGATCTCCGCGGTCACGGCGAACGCCGTCCGCCCCAAGAGCCCGCTGGCCGCGCAGCTCCACCGGGTGGTCCGGGTCATCGCCCTCGTCGCCGTCGCGGTCGGCTGTGTCTTCTTCGCCGCCGCGCTGGGGTTGGGGCGCACCGGCACGGAGAGTCTCCTGTTCGCGATCGGCGTGACCGTCGCGCTCGTGCCGGAAGGGCTCCTGCCGACCGTCACGCTTTCCCTTGCCCGCGCCGCGCAGAAGATGGCCGGACGCAAGGCATTGGTCCGCCGCCTCGAAGCCGTCGAAACCCTGGGCGCGACGACCTTCATCTGCACCGACAAGACCGGGACGCTGACCAGGAACGAGATGTCGGTCGTGCGGGTGTGGACGCCCGCTGGGACCGTCACCGTGACCGGGGAGGGATACCGGCCCTCCGGTGACCTGACGGGAACACCGGAGGCGCTGGCGGCGGCGACCGTCCTCGCCGGCTCGGCGGCGCGATGCTCACCGGACGCCCACGCGGTCGAGCAGGCAGGCCACTGGCAACCGGTCGGCGATCCGATGGAGGTGGCTCTGCACGTCCTCGCCGCCCGCGCGGGCGCACCGGCCCCGCCTCCGCCGATCGAACGGTATCCGTTCGATCCTCGCCGTCGGCGTTCGTCGGTGAAGGACCGGGACGGAGTGCACGTATCGGGGGCGCCGGACAGCGTTCTCCCGCTGTGCCTGGAAGTCCCGGAAGGAGCGCAGGCCGCGGTCACCGCGATGAGCGAGCAGGGCCTGCGGGTGCTCGCCATCGGCCGCCGCGGCGAAACGTCCACAAAGGATGGTGAGCGCGATCTGGATCTGCTGGGCCTGGTCGGGCTGCAGGATCCGCCGAGGTCGGACGTCGGCGCCGCGATCGCCTCTTGCCGCCGGGCGGGGATCAAGCTGGCGATGATCACCGGCGATCACCCGGGCACCGCCGCCGCCATCGCCGCCGAAGTCGGCCTGCTGGGAAACGAAAAGCTTGTCGTGGAGGGAAAGAACCTGCCCGCCGACGACGCGGAGCTCGGCGAGTTGCTCGACGTGGACGGCGTGGTCGTCGCGAGGGCCGCCCCGGAGGAGAAACTGCGGATCGCCAAGGTCTTGCAGGCCCGCGGTCACGTCGTGGCCATGACCGGGGACGGGGTCAACGACGGACCCGCGCTCCGCACCGCGGACATCGGCATCGCCATGGGGGCGTCGGGAAGCGACGTCGCCCGCGAAGCCGCGGATCTGGTGTTGCTCGACGACCACTTCGGCACCATCGTCTCGGCGATCGAACTCGGCAGGGCCACCTTCGTCAACATCCGCCGGTTCCTCACCTACCACCTGACCGACAACGTCGCGGAGCTGACACCGTTCGTGGTGTGGGCGCTCGCCGGCGGGCAGATTCCGCTCGCGATCACGGTGCTGCAGGTGCTGGCACTCGACATCGGCACGGATCTGCTCCCCGCGGTGGCACTCGGCGCGGAGCCGCCGAACAAGCGGACGATGATCGGTCCGGCGAAGGGCGGTTCACTGATCGACGGCAGGCTGGCCCGTCGTGCCTTCGGCGTGCTCGGACCGGCGGAGGCCGCGATGGCGATGGCCGGGTTCCTGGTCGTACTGCTCGCCGGTGGCTGGTGGTTCGGTGAAGCGCCGGAGGGCGGGCTGCTGGCGGTGGCGTCGGGCACGGCGTTCTCCGCGATCGTGCTCGGCCAGCTCGCCAACGCCTTCGCCTGCCGCAGCGAGGCACGCTGGATCGGCCGTATCGGTGTCCGAGGGAACCCGCTGCTCTGGTACGCGCTCGTGTTCGAACTGGGGATGCTGGCGCTGTTCCTGGTGCTGCCGCCCTTGCCGGGGCTGCTCGGTGGCGCCGTGCCCAGTCCGCTCGGGTGGGTGCTGGCCTTCGCCACCGTGCCGGTGGTCCTGCTGGCCGACACGCTGCACAAGGTCTTCCGGGCGCGAAACCGGTAGCACCTTCACGCGGGCTCGTCCTCTGCCGGGCTCAACTTCGAGCATCCGGCCGAACAACCTTCGTGGCGGTCGGCGCGTCCACTGATCATGAACTTGAAGCTCGCCTTCCGCCGGATCATCGTCTTGACGGCGACTCTTGGCGCCGTCTGCGCGGCCGCCCCGGCGTCGGCGGCTGACGATCAGGTGGCGACTCGGGTGAGTGAGGCCGATCGGGCCGCGGCGTTGGCTTATTGGACTCCGGAGCGGATGCGTCAGTGGGTGGGTGAGGACGAACTGCCGCCCGCGGAGAAGATCGGCCGCGAATGGGAGCGGCCGGTGCCTTCCGGTGTCGGGCGGTTGTTCTTCACCGCGTGGCCGGGTGTCGACGGGTCGTGCACGGCGACCGTGGTTCCCAGTGTCAGCAAGGATGTGGCGCTCACCGCGGGCCACTGCGTCAACGGCGGGTTCGACCGCTACGACAATCCGATCAAGATCGTCAACGTCGTGTTCGTTCCTGGCTACGATCACGGTGAAGCGCCGCACGGGGTGTTCGCGGCGCGTGCGTTCGCCTGGTCCGCGACCTATCCCGGTCCGTCCAGTGGGATCGACGACGACGCGGTGCTCGCCCTGGACCCGGTCGACGGCCGTCATGTCGCCGATGTCGCGGGCACGCAGGACATCTCCTTCGAGGCGCCACCGTCCCCTGTCGGCGCGACGCTTCTCGGCTACCCGGTGTCGAAGGCGGCGGGCGGCGAGGCGTTGTTCTCCTGCTCGCGGCCCGCCGCGCTCGACGTGAACTCGGTCAGCGTTTCGTGGAAGACCGATTGCGACCTCGCCGGTGGTTCCAGCGGTGGCCCATGGCTGCGGGACTTCGATCCCGCCACGGGCAAGGGGACCATTTTCAGTGTCACGAGCCGGGGAACGATGAACGAAGACCTCGTGACCCTGGACCTGAGCGGTGCCGCGCTGAGCGAACCCGTGCGAAAGTTGCTGGAGAGTGCAGGGAGCCTCTGACCCGTGCCGGTGTCGAACACCGGGCAGCCGGATTTCGGGCACAGTGGCCACGAGCGCATGTGAGGATGTTCAGATGTCATCTCGCGCGCGAGCCGTCGATCCGGCGTGCCTCGCTCAGTGGTGCATGGAGCATCTCGGCAGTCCGCCGGCGGCCGAGATCTTCAGCTCTGGGCATCTGTCCGCCGTCATCGGGCTCCGGCTGGCTGACGACCGTGAGGTCGTGGTCAAGGTTCGTCCGGACGCGCCGCGGACAGCGGCCTGCGTCGACGTCCAGCGCCGGATGTTCGAAGCCGGTTATCCGTGCCCCCGGCCGCTCACCGGCGCGGAGCCTTTCGGCGAGGATGTCGCGACCGCGGAGACCTACGTCCCCGGCGGCACCATGCTCCCGAGCGCGGACCGCGCGGCCCAGGCCTTCGCTGAGGCGTTCGCGCGGTTGATCAGGCTCGCCCCGAGGCCTGCCGAGGTGCCCACGCTCGAACCGGCGCCGTCGTGGGCGGCGTGGGATCACGCCGAGGACGGGCTGTGGCCATGTCCGGAGAATCCGGAGGTCGACCTCAACGACGTGGCCGGTCCGGAGTGGATCGACGATACCGGGCGCCGTGCTCGTGACCGGCTCCGAGCCGGCGAGTCCGAGACCGTCATCGGTCACTGCGACTGGCTCGCCGGCAACCTGCGCTGGAGCGGTGACGAGCTACTGGTGGTACACGATTGGGACAGCATGACCGTGGACAGCGAAGCCGTCCTCGTCGGCTTCGCCGCCGCGCTGTATTCGACCGGCAACGTGGACGAGTTGGCGACCGTCGAGGACACGGAGCGATTCCTCGACGCGTATTGCCACGCTCGTGGCCGGGAGTTCAGCGCCGACGAACGTGAGCGGTCGTGGGCGGCAGGCGTCTGGACCAGGGCCTACGACGCCAAATATCAGCACGTGGCCGGGCAGCCCATTACCTCACTATCCGAGAATGAGGCCCGCGAGCGCCTGCGTCGCAGGGAACCGGCGGACGGCCAGGCGAGTGTTCCGGGACTGGAGGAAACATGAGCGACCCGGCCGAGGTGATCGTCTTCCGTGACGACCTCGGCGACTTCGCCGGCGTGGCACCCGATTTCGTCATCCAGTCCGGGGTGCCACCGACGTTCGAATCGCTGACAGTGCAATGGCCGGACGCCGCCGACAGCGAGGAGAAGCGAAGACTGCTGAGGTTCGTGGCCACCGCGACCGGCACAGGCCGGTCGCGTACGGCAAGGCCACTGGGGAAGCTCGAGTCGGAAGCCGAAGGCGACGGGTTGTCGTCGTTCGCGGCGGCGGTCGATGGCGATTCGTGGTGGGCCGGGGACGTGGCCGTGAAGTTCGACGCGGGCGGCTCGACCGAGATGATCTGGTTTCCCGGCAGCGATGGCGTGTTCCTGCACATCGGGGCGGCGGCGGCTTTGCTCGACTTCACGGTGATCCCGGCGCTCCACGAGATCGCCATCGTCCTCGACTGGCGGTTCACGGTGCAGTGAACCGCCCTGCTCTGGGTTGCTATGAAGGTGCTTCGAGCGATTCCAAGAAGGAGCTCCAGATTTTGGGATCGACTTTGATCGTCGGCTGGTCTTCCGTACGGTCTTTGCTGTCGCGCACCAGGATGCGATCGCTAGAGATTTTTACTTCTACGCAGCTGGCTGTCGCGTTTGAATAGCTGCTTTTGAACCATTCTCCTTGGACGCTCGTTGTCGGCGGAAGTGTGGCGTCGTTCAATCTAATTCCCTGGCATATTGGCGAATAAGTTTCAGTGATTGCTGTTCATTCATGGCCTGGCCGAACGCATCACTGTAGGTCAGTGTTATATCGCGGATTTGCAGCGGATCATCGATGATGTCGTATTTTGTGACCGTTTCTTGCCATGCTACGGAGGGTAATCTCGGGTTTTCAAAATCAATCAGGTGTACCGTGGACGCGCCGAAGAGGCCGCACGCTTTCGCGGTGAAGGGGATGATGCGAACCCTTACCGTTTCGGGATGATCTTCGATCATGTTCGCAAGGTAGTCAAGCTGATCGCGAAGGGTGGCCGGGCCGCCAATCTGCTGTCGCAGTGCGGCTTCGCTGATAATGGCCGTAATGTGAAGCGGATCATCGCCTGCGAGCCGCTGCTGCCTCTGCAGGCGGACGTCGACGCGCTGATCGACCTCTACTTGGCGAACAACGACAGATGGTGTCGTGATCGCCCTCGCATAGTCCGCGGTCTGCAACAGTCCTGGAATGATCAGGCTTTCGTAGTCGCGGACACCATGGGCGCCCAGTTCGAGGCCGAACATGCGTTGAATCTCGCTGTCAAGGAAGCTGGAGTACTTCGTCCACCAGCCTCGTCCCTTGGCCATGTGCCGTAAATCAAGTAGCTCCTGTCGCTCGCTGTCGTCGAACTCGAGAAGCGTCAGAAGCCTTTCCAGGCTCTCTTGGGACAGAATTTTGCGTTCGTTTTCCACGGCGGACCAGTAGTTGCGCGAGAAGCCCAGTGTGGCGGTGATGGTCTTGACGTCGATGTTCAGTTGGTCGCGGCGTTCGCGGAGTCGAAGCGCGAGCTCCCATGCCGCGACCACGGGAGATGTCGGTTTTGGCACTTCCCCTCCCTTCCGGTCGACACCTTCGTGCATGAGCTGGTTCACGTGCATGGTTACAGTAACCACACGATAGACCGGGCACTGTAGCCGGTGAGCGTAACCCCACTCTAACGTTCAAAGCGACCTGGCAAGCTGACCGCCCAGTCAAGCCGCATGTCGTGGTTTCAAGGGCCCATCGAGAGCCCAGTCCGCGCTCCGTGACCGGGACCCCCGCGCCTGGCTTTTCGGCGGTGTGCCGCCACAACGATGCTGTGCGCCAACGGGGAGGAATCAGATGTCAACTCCTGGCTGGTATGGGTTCGACGCCCATCCTGAATCGTCTATCGCCGACCGCCGCCCACCGTCGACGGGTTCGCCTCCCGATCCTGAAGCCGTCATGGCAAGCGATTCGCTGCCTTCGCCGACGACGCTGAGTTTCGACGTGAGTCATGCGTTGGGTATGGAGGTGGTCGGCCAGGCCGCGGCCCATTGCACCATCGTCGCTGTCGATATCGAGGGGTTCGGGCAGCATCATCGCAGCAACGCGAACCGAGTGCGCATACGCCGCGGTCTCTACCGGGTGATGCAGGCGGCATTCGAAGGCGCCGGAATTCCGTGGCTTTCGTGTCACCGCGAAGACCGTGGCGACGGCATCTTGATCCTCTCTCGCGCTGAGACGCCAAAGGGCCTATTCGTCGAATGCCTGCCCTATACTCTCGCACTGGAGTTGTCCAGGCACAATTCGACTCATCCGCATGAAGAGCAGATGCGCCTTCGGCTTGTCCTGCATGCGGGCGAGATCAACTACGATGAATACGGTGTTACCGGCTACTCGATCATCCACGCGTTCAGGCTCCTTGATGCGTCATCTCTCAAGGTGACGCTCGCCGACAGCTCTGCGATTCTGGCCATCATCGGGTCTGAGTGGTTTTTCAATGAGGTCATCCAGCATAGCGAATTCAGTCATGCGGGGTCGTATTCCTCCTTGGAGATCAAAGGCAAGGAGGCGGAAACGCGAGGGTGGGTGCTTCTTGCCAGAACCTCCAGTGCGCCTCGCGGCTCGAACCTGGGTTCGCGAATCCCGCGTCACGGGTCCTGCCCTCGACCGGCACGACGGGGCCCGAGGCGATAGGTGGCGTATTTTCTGTGCGCTGTGCGGTCGAGCTGAATCGCGCGGGGGTATGAGGTGCTGGTGAAGGTCCTGGACAGGAGATCCGGAGCGCTTCCGTTGCTCCGTCAGCCGTTCAGCGCGGCCTCGTACTCCTTCGCCTGGTCTGGAGTCAGGAACCGCGATACCCGCACCAGCACCGCGTCCTTCACGTAGTCGTACTCGCCTGCCATGGGCAGGTTCTTCGCCACCGACTGAATGAACTCCATCCGAGCCCTCGCGCCCGCCCCGTCCGCGAACACCTCCACCGAACCGCCGCGCTCCACCGCGTCCGCGCCCAGATACTCGACGTCGGCTGCCTTGACCCGCGAGTCGGTGAACGCGGTCTTCGACGTGTAGCCGTTCGGGCGTCCCAGCAGGTGGTTCGGGTCGTCCTCGGCGGTGTACGCCTTGGTCGGCTTCAGTGCCGCGATCTTCTCGCCGATCGTCTTCGTGACGTCTTCTGCGGTCTTTGGTGCACTGCTCCCGGCGGTGGCGGTGGCGGAACCGATCGCCGACGGCGAGCTGCCGCCGCATGCGGCCAACGAGAGCGCGGCCAGTGTGACGGAAGCGACGGCCACGATACGACGGATGGTCACGAATTCCTCCAGCATGACGATGGTCGACGCCGGTATGTCCCCCGAACCTGATCTTCCGTTACCGGGCGAGGCCACATCGTGATTCTTGCGCTCCCCAGCAGGATCTATCGTGCTGGGCAGCGCTCGGAGTCAGCGCGCCTGCCGCGCCGCGACGCGGCGGGCGATGGCGAGCGTGATCGGCGCGGCGAGCCAGCACAGGTACGCACTGGTGTCGTCGGTCAGGAACGAGACCGGAATCGACACCGCGAACACCGCTGCCAGGCAGACGCTGCGCGTCAGGCTCTGGGCGAACACCTGGGGCGGGTCGTCGGTTCGGTACAGATGTTCGCGCCGGATTTCCCGGATGATCAGCGCGAACGACGCGGACGCCAGAACCTGCACCATCGCGTAGAGGCTGAACCGGGGCGGAAGGGCGCCCTCGGCGGTGATCACGCGCGTCGCGAACGGCATCAGGACCTGCATGAACAGCCAGGTGAGGGTGAGGCTGATCAGGCGGCCGCTCAGCGAGCGGACATGGGGGAAGATCTCGTGGTGGGCGCGCCAGTGCGCGGCGATCACCACGAAGCTGAGCGCGAAGGCGAGGTACTCCTTGCCGTGGGCCGACACCGAGCTCAGCATGGCGCCGGTGGTGTCGCCTCGGGGGATGGGGAGGTCCAGGGCCAGCAGGGTGAGCGCTATCGCGATCACCGCGTCGACGAACATGGTGAGCCGTTCGGCGGCGGCCGCTCGCGTCTTCCCGACCGAGTCGTCGGGTTTCTGGCCGGTAGGTGTCGTCATGGGGGTCACGCGGCGATTTCCGTTGCCGGCCGCGGGGTGTTCGCGAGGCGCCGGGATCGGAGGGCGAGGATGATCATGACCGCCGGGATCAGGACGTCGGTGACGAGGACTCCGCCGGTGTTACCGGGAGCGTGGTCGCCATTGGCGAACCACTGGTAGACGTGGCCGATCACGGCTCCCCAGAGGAACATTCCGCCGCCGATGCCGATGGTGAGGCGTTCGCGCGCGGATGCCGACGCGGCCCGGAAGCCCATGACGGCCAGGCCGAGGTTGGCGAAAGCGATTTCGAACATGAAGGGGGTCCGGTCGAAGCCGATCGCCGTGGCCATGACGTCCGGGAAGGCGAGGAAGGCGATCGTCATCCACAGGCTGCCGCAGCCGAAGGCGCCGATCGCCCACCAGCGTTGCCAGATCTCGAGCCGCTCCTGAGACGACGTGACGTGGCGGGCGCGGAGGAAGGCGCCGACGGCGGGTATCACGACCCAGACCAGCGGGAAAGCGGATTGGGCGACGAATGAGAGGTTGTCCATGACCTAAGTCTTACCTAGTTAATATTAACCCGTCAACACTCTGGTACGATGTGGGCGTGGACGACGGACTCGCAGACTTGCTGCACCGCGTGGTCATGCTCATGGGTGAGGCGACCCGGCGGCGCACCGATGACCTCGGCGGTTTGACCTATGGCCAGATACGGCTTCTGGGGACACTGGAGGACATCGAGCCGACGACGCAGCACCGGCTCGCGCAGGCGCTGTCGGTGTCCGATCCGGCGATCAGCCGGGCGCTTCGGCCGCTTGAAGCGGACGGCCTGGTGCGGATCACCGTCGACCCCGAACACGCGCGGCGACGGCTGGTCCGCCTCACCGACCTCGGCAAGAAAGCCTTCCATGCCGCCGGAAAGCCTCTCTACGACGAGTTCCGCGCGGCGCTCGTCGCGGCGGGCTTCCCGTACGAGCGCTACCTCGAAGACACCCTTCGGCTGGCCGAAATCCTCGCGTCCGACTGAGGGTGTGCGACGAACTCGCGTTTCCTCGCGGGTATCCGATCGGTCATTTCTTGTGCGATGCGTGAGCCTTTGAGCGCTATTCATGCGCACGGCCGTTATAGCGCGCGACTCGGTGGAATTTCGAGGATGGCGCGCCGATGAAGAATGTCCTGTGCGGTGGAATCATCCCTCATTGCGCGTCCTATAGTCGCTGTCATGTCCAACCTGGAGCGTTCGACGATGCGGGTGGCCGATTCCGACCGCGAGCGAATGGCGCAGCTGCTTTACGAGGCCATGGGGGCGGGGCGGCTCACCACCGCCGAAGTGGAAAGCAGGCTGGATCTCGTCTACGCGGCCAAGATCTTCGCCGATTTCGAGCCGATCATCGCGGATCTCCCGGCCGCGTCCCCCGCTCGCCCGGTGCGTCCGGATGCCGGCGTCGGGGGGCCGCGGGGGTCGATCGCGGTCATGTCCGGCGTCACGCGGCGGTTCGACGGGGTGTTGCCCGCCGAGCACGTCAGCCGCGCGTTCTGCGGGAGTGTCCGCCTCGACCTGCGTCAGGCGGAATTTCCCGACGGCCTCTGCGTGATCAAGGCCAGGGCGGTCATGGGTGGAATCAAGATCGTGGTGCCCGAGGACGTGGTCGTCGATGTCCGTGGTGTCGGACTCATGGGCGGGTTCGGTGGCGGCCGGAGGCCGGCGGGGCAGCGATCGACGGTGGGCACGCCGGTTCTGCGGGTCACCGGGTTCGCCTGGTGGGGTTCGGTGAAGGTGATCCGCAAATCCCGGGAGTCCCCGCGGCAGAGCCGGCGCGAGCACCGGTCGTCCCGCCGTCCGCGTCGATGAGCACCGGCTCACCGCGGCTGCGACAGGGTCCGTTGGACAATCTCGACATTCTGCCCGCTGTTGGTCAGAACCCGTCAGTCATCGCCTTCTAGCCGGTCCCGGTATATCCCGCGGTTGACAGATTCGCGGATGGTGAAGCGCCCGCCCGTGACAAGTGTTTCGAATCGTCACGCGGGTCTCGGCTTTTCTCTTGCCTGGCCTGTGCTTCGGGTGTGTTAATTCCGTGTGGCATGCCGGTAGCGCGTCTGAATTCGTTGGGGGGATGGGCGGCGAAAGGCATTTTCGTGTCGTTGTTCTTTGGGTTTTGAGTGAGCAGTGGGAGAGTGACCTGTGAAGCACAGAAGACGTAATCGAAGACTGACCGGAGTGGTGGCCGTGGCGACCACGACGGCTCTGGTGGCGTTGGGTCTCGTGGCTGGTTCGGGTGCCAGTGTCGCGGCACCCGGTGAGCTCACGCAGACCTATTCGTGCCCGTTCCCGTTGATCGGCAATCAGAACGTTTCGGTGACGATCAAGACCACCCAGCCTTCGACGATCGAGGCGGGAAAGCTGACGCCCGCGATCGAGATCGCGGCCGTGTCCAACGCGGGCAAAACCGCGACTGATGGCCTTCGCCTCGTCGGCGCGGAAACCATCCAGGGCACCGCGAAGGCGACTTCGACCGTGACGATGCCCGGCACACAGGGCGCGTTGACGGTGAAGGTCGACGCGGACGTGCCGAATCAGCCCCTTCCGGCGGCGGGCAACGACCTCGTCGTCAACGCCAAGGGCAGCGCGCCCGCGTTGAGATTCGATCAGCCGGGAACCGCGACCTTGGCGGTGAACGGTCTCCAGCTGGTGATGACCCCGCTGAAGGCCGACGGCACCTTGACCGGTCTCGGCACTTTCACTTCGGACTGCGTCCTGTCGGAGGGGGCCGCGACCGTCCTGCAGAGCTATACGGTGACCGGCTCGCCGGTCGCCCCGGAAGCCGTTGTGGGCGCGGGAAATCATCCGCCGCTGCACCAGGTCTACAGCTGTCCGTTCCCGCTGATCGGCAATCAGGACGTGTCGGTCGACATCAACGCGACGTTGCCCGACACGATCCCGGCTGGCCAGTTCACCCCGAAGATAGACATCACGGCCGTCTCCAACGCGGGCAAGACGGCGACCGAGGGGCTCCGGCTCGTCGGCGCCGAAAGCATCAAGGGATCGGCGCTGGCCACCTCGCTGGTTTCCAGCCCGCAAGGCCACCTGGCCGTCGGAGTGCCGACCGCCGTCCCGCTTCAGCCGATTCCGCCCAAGGGCAACGATCTGGTCATCAACGCGAGCGGGGCCGCCCCGTCGTTGCGGTTCGACCAGCCGGGAACGGCGACCTTGTCGGTACACGATCTGGTGCTGACCATGACCCCGCTGACGGCGACCGGCGCGGAGACCGGCCTCGGTACGTTCGTCGCGGACTGCACGCCCGCGAACGGGCAGGCCAACGTCCTGCACACCTTCACCATCACCGCCGCGCCCGATGCCACCGCGCCTTCGGCGCCGGGTGCGGTCACGGTCGGTGAAGTCAAGCAGAACAGCGTCGGGTTGTCCTGGGGTGCCGCCACCGACAACGTCGCCGTGACCGGATACGACGTCTACGAGGGCGCCAACCTCGTCAAGGCCGTGACCGGCACCTCCGCCACGATCGACGGCCTGGCGCCGGACAAGGATTACAGCTTCACGGTCAAGGCCAGGGACGCGGCGGGCAATGTCTCCCCGGCCACCGCGCCGGTGACCGCGCACACCGCGAAAGCCCCGGACACGCAGGCACCGACGGCGCCCGCGAACCCCCGCTCGACCGGGACCACGCAGACCAGCGTGACGCTGGCGTGGGACGCCTCGAGTGACGAGGTCGGTGTCACCGGTTACGACGTGCTCCGCGGTGGCGAAGTGGTCAAGACGGTCACGGACACGAGCGCCACGATCGACGGGCTGACCGCCGATACCGAGTACTCGTTCACAGTGGTGGCCAAGGACGCCGCCGGGAACAAGTCTCCCGCGAGTTCCGCGGTGACCGCTCGAACGCAGGCCGCGCCGGACACGCAGGCTCCTGGGGTGCCGGGCGGTCTCCACTCGACCGGGGCGGCGGCGACCAGCGTCGGACTGGCCTGGGACGCTTCGACCGACAACGTGGGTGTGGTCGGCTACGACGTCTACAACGGCACGGCCTTGGTGAAGTCGGTGACCGAAACCAGCGCCACGGTCGACGGCCTGACCGCCGACACCGACTACACCTTCACGGTCGTCGCCAAGGACGCGGCCGGGAACAAGTCCCAGCCCAGCGCACCGGTGACCGTCCGGACGGCCACCGTCCCGGACACCGAAGCGCCGAGTGCCCCGGCAGGCCTCGCCGCTGCGGATGTCAGCCAGTCCAGCGTCAAGCTGTCGTGGACGGCGTCCAGCGACAACGTGGGTGTGGTCGGCTACGACGTCTACAACGGCGCCACCCTGGTGAAGACGGTCACGGAGACCTCCGCGACGGTCGATGGCCTCGCGCCGGACACGGAGTACTCGTTCACGGTGGTCGCGAAGGACGCCGCGGGCAACGCGTCGGCCGCCAGCGCCGCGGCGACCGTCCGGACACAGGCCGCGCCGGACACGCAGGCTCCCGCGGTGCCGGGCAACCCGCGCTCCACCGGAACCACGCAAACCAGCGTGACCCTCGAGTGGAACGCCTCGACGGACAACGTGGGCGTCACCGGGTACGACGTCTACAACGGGGCGAACCTGGCGAAGTCGGTCTCCGGCACCACTGCGACGATCGACGGTCTCGCGCCGGGCACGGAGTATTCGTTCACGGTGGTCGCGAAGGACGCGGCGGGCAACCTGTCGGCGCCGAGCGCCGCGGTGACCGTGCGGACGCAGGCCGCGCCCGACACGGTGGCCCCAGGGGCACCGGGCAACCCGCGTTCCACCGGCACGACCGAAACCACCGTCGCACTGGCCTGGGACGCCGCGACCGACAACGTCGGAGTCACCGGGTATGACGTCTATCAGGGTGCTTCGCTGGTCAAGTCGGTCACCGGCACCGCTGTGACCGTGGACGGTCTCGCGGCGGACATGGAGTACTCGTTCACGGTGGTCGCGAAGGACGCCGCGGGCAACAAGTCGGTTCCCAGCGCGCCGGTGACGGCGAGGACCAAGCCGAAGACCACGCCTGGCGTGACGTACAGCTATGACCTGGCCGGCAAGTCTCAGTTGAAGAAGCTGACCGGCCCGATCGATCTCCGGGGCGGGATCAACGCGGCGATCACCCTGGCGAACGGGGCCTTCGACGCCGATCTCACGCTGAACCCGTCGAGCGCGAATTTCACGCTCTGGGGCTTCGTCCCGGTCAACGCGAAGGTCGAGTTCTCGCCGGTGGGCAAGACCAAGGGCACCCTGGCAGGCGGGATGCTCAAGTCGACCTCGGCGGTGACGGTCAAGCTGCCGCGGATCAGCGTCTTCGGGATCCCGGTCTCGGCGAGCCAGACCTGCCAGACCGCGACCCCGGCGCAGATCCCGCTGCAGTCGAAGGCCGGGTTCGATCCGTTGGCGGGCGGCAAGCTCACCGGCACCTACACCCTGCCGCCGCTGCAGGGTTGCGGGTTCCTGAACGATCTCGTGTCAGGGATCGCTTCCGGCCCCGGCAACACGGTGGAGGTGAACCTGACCCCGCGTCCGGCCAAGTGAGCTGATCGGACGCACCGAACCGGTCCTGCCGCAACCCCGCGGCAGGACCGGTTTCATGGCCGGACAGTGCGGGGAGTCGCCCGCCATTTCAGTCTGCGCGCGTAGTCCTCGTCACGGCGTTGTCCGGCCAGTGCGACGAACTGCGCCCTGGCCTCCGCGGGGTCGGCGATGGCTTCGTCGTCGGCCATGTCGTGCAGTCGCTTGAGCGTGGGGGAGCCTTCTGCGAACAGAGTGAGTCGTGTCGGCGCGGTAGGCGTAGGCGAATGCGCCCAGCAGCCAGGAAAGTCGCGCAGTCCCGCCTCGCGGCCCGGGCCGCCGACGTGGCCTAGCGGCGCGTGCTCCCACAAGTACGCGCGGACGCGGTCGAACAACTCGGCCAGCATGGACTCGTGCACCGGCGGCAGCACCCGTGGCTGGTCGACGTCCAAAACCGCGGAGCCCTGTTCGTAGGCGACGCGCAGGTCTTGCCAGCCGTCCGCGGGCACGGTGATGGGCGGGCAGCCGCGCGTGCGTGGGGTACTGGGCGGCCTGAGCGTGCGCCCAGTCCCACGACACCAGACCGGATCGGATCAGGCCCAGCAACGCCGAGTAGGGCGGGGCGGCCTGCACCAGCGAGGACAACCGCCCGCTGAACGTCCGGGCGACCTGTGACCAGTGCCGCCGATCGACGCGTTCCTTGGCCTTCGTGATCCCGGTGAAGTCAGGATCTGGCCCTGCGGGAGCGTGACGGTTCAGCCGTTGACGGGATCGACGATGGAGGAATCGGGACACTCAATGTCCCGATTCCTCCATCGTCGCGACCTCCCCGCGCCCCGGTCAGGATCAGCCCACGACTCCGCTTCGGCCTCGCGGCGAGTTCCGGGTCAACCGGGCATCGAGGCGGCCAGCCGGTTCAGCAGGCGGATCCGTCCGTGGTTGGGGACCGAGCGGATCGGGTGCCCGGCGAGGCCCCAGTGCCCGAGAAGCGAGTTCGCCGCGGTCCAGCCGGTGGCGGCGGCGCGTTCCATGAGGGCGACCGGCAGGTCGATCCGGATGCCGTCGCCCGCGAGTGCCAGTGCCGGGTCGGGTGTTTCGACCTTGGGCCGCCGGACGAAATCGCCGACTCCGAACAGCGGGCAGTCTTCGCGCCACAACGTGAGGTCGCCGACGACACGGGTGTCCCGGGTCTCCGGGTAGATCTCGTGGAGCCGGTCCTCCAGTGCTTTTCCCAAGCCGCTCGAGTCCTTGGCGGTGGCCGCGTAGGCGTGCAGTTCGACGACCGATCCGCCGGTGCGGGCCGCCCAGCGCCGGGCTTCTCCCTCATACCGATCGAGCAGGCTGATGTTGTCCAGCGGCGGGATGCTGCCGGTGCCGAGGAACGGCGACCGGTGTGGCTCGACCGGGCGGTCGAGCCAAAGCCGTCGGACCAGGAAGGGCGGGGCGGTACGCAAGCCGCCGACGGCGGCTCGCCAGGCCTCGGTGCCGAGCTCCGGTGAAGCGGCCACGATTTCGCGCAGGCCGGTGACATCGCAGGCGAGGACCACGCCGTCGAAGGTCTCCGTCCGGCCGTCTGCTTCGAGCGCGAAACCGTCGGGGGTCCGGCCGAGGCCGGTCACCGTCGCTCCGGTGCGGATGTCGACGCGGCGGTCGGTGAGATAGCTCGCGAGCGGATCCCAGAGCGCTTGCGGGAACGGCTCGGTCGGTACGTCGAAGACGAGACCTTCGCTGGAGCCCAGGAAATACAGGTGGAACATGGTCGCCAGCTCGGCGGCCGACAGATCGCGCGGGTCGGCGAAGAAGCTGCGCGAGAAGACCTCGAACGCGAGGTGCTTGGCGGCGGGCGGGAAGTTGATCGCTTCGAGGAAGCTCGAGGCGTCGGTGTGGTCGAGCCGGTGATAGATGTCCGGCACGCTGACCGTCGCCAGCGGCAGCGCCTCGCGGCCGCTGAGGTGCAGCAGGTCCTTGCGGGTGAAGGTCGGGCTGCGCCAGGCGAACGCCACCGCGTTCCACGGCGGGGTGCGCGGAAGTCCGGCGAAGGTGTCGATGCGGCCGTGCGCGTCCAGCAGTGGATAGTCGGTCAGCGGGGTGAGCCGGTCCAGCCGCGGATCGGTGCGCGCGAGCAGGGCGCGCAGGTTGTAGTACTGGCGGAAGAACGCGTGGAAACCCCGGCTCATGGTCACCGCGGTGCCGTCCGGGAGCCGTTCCCGCCAACCGCCGGCTCGTCCGCCGAGATGGTCTTCGCGTTCGAAGACGGTGACGCTGACGCCGCGTTCGGCCAGTCCGGTCGCGGCGGTGAGCCCGGCGATGCCGCCGCCCACGATCGCGGCGGTGGGACGCCGTCCGAGCAGGTCGGCGTCGGGAAGGCCCGCCGGTGCCTGCCGGGTGACGCGGCGGCGGTCCCGAGGGCGGCTCACGGTGTTCCCAAGGGCGCGGTGCCGACGACGGTGTGGACGATGTCGCGTTGCCAGCCACCGACGGTCGCGGTGTGGACGTCGGTGAAACCGGCGTCGGTGAGGCGCCGGGTGAGCGCGGTGACGCCGTCGAATTCGAGGACGCTGCGGCGAAGGTGACGGTAGAGGGTGGCGTCACCGGTGGTGAGCTTCCCGAGCGGGATGATCACGCCCGCGCAGACGGCGTTCCAGACGAGGCGGGCGCGCCGGGAATCGCGGACGGAGTACTCGTGCACGGCGATCCGGCCACCCGGTCGGAGCAGCTCGCGGAGCCGGCGCAGCTGCGCGGTCGGGTCGGTGAGGTTGCGCAGCAGATACGCCGCCAGGATCCCGTCGAACGGCCCGTGGATCCCGGCCAGGTCCTCGACCGGCGTGTGCACGAACTCGACGCTGTCGGGCCAGGTCTTGCTCCTGGCGCGGTCCAGCATTTCGCCGGACGCGTCGAAGGCGGTGATCCGCGCGTCCGGCGCCACGGAAAGGAGAGCCGCCGTGGACGCGCCGGTTCCGCAGCCGGCGTCCAGCACGCGGAGGCCGGGTGCCTTGGTGGGGAGCGCGAGCCGCCGGGCGGAAAGGCGCAGATGCTCGTGGTAACCGGGATTCGCGCCGACGAGGCGGTCGTAGAACCGGGCTTCGGTGTCGAAGGCCGATGGCACGGTTTCGCGCGGCAAACCGTCTCGCGCCATGGCGTTCATCGCGTTTCCTCTCGTGCTCGGGCTCGTTCCCACAGCAGCAGTACGGCGGTCACCATCGCGAAGCCGAAGAGGAAGTCTTCGACCGGGATGTCCCAGGGAAACCGCCAGCCGGTGATGTGCTCGGGCGCGTAGCGGACGATCGGAGCGGACAGCTTCGTCAGCCAGCCGTCGACGGGGATCTGGAAACCGGTGACGATCGCCATCGTGAGCCAGTAGGCGGGTTTCCGGAACAGTCCGGTCTTCAGCACGCCCAGCTCGACGAGTACGACCACGATCGCCGCGGCGACCGCTGGAACGGTGTAGCCCCAAGGAATCATCGCCGGACCGCCGGTTTTTCGCGCCGCCGGACCGCGGTGAGGGTGAGCTGCACGGCTTCGTAGGTCAGCACCCCGCAGACCGGGATCACGACGAAGAACAAGATCTCTTCCAGCGGAAGGGAAAACGGCGCGCGGACACCGGTGACGAATTCCGGCGCGTAACTCCAGACCTCGCCCGCGATCGCCAGCGCGTCCCAGACGAGGAAGACCACGGCCACCGGGAGCAGTGCGCGGGCGAGTCGTTTCGGCCGCCGGTAGACGCGGGCGCCCGCGATTTCCAGCGGCAGCGTGACGAGAACGCACGCCGCCAGCACGACGAGGTATTCGACCTTGCCCACTCAGGCCACCGCCGACGGGGGAGCGGGAGTGGAATGCCGTGTGCGCGCCCACTGTGCACGAGCGAGCGCGCCGCAGGCGACCCCGAACCGACGGCGCCGGGAGACCGTCGCGCGGCCGGCGAAGACGTCGTGGTCCAGATCCTCGATCCGGTCGAGGATCTCCCCGTAAAGGGTCGCGGCGGTGGCCACGCAAGGTCGTGAGACCGGATGCAGCATCGCGATCCCCGGCCGCGCTTCGGCGTAGACACGCCGGGTCACCGCGATCTGTTCCTTGATCGCGGCCCGCACGCGTATGTCGGATCTGCCGTGTTCCGCGCACCACGACAGCCGTTCGCGGTCGACGTCGTGTTCCTTGAGTTCGTCGGCGGGCAGGTAGACCCGTCCGCGTGCGAAGTCCTCGGCGACGTCGCGGAGGAAGTTGGTCAGCTGGAAGGCCTTTCCGAGCGCGGCGGCGCGTGGTGCGGCCTCTTCGCGGGCCGTCACCGCGCCGAGGATCGGGAGCACCTGCAGGCCGATCACTTCCGCCGAGCCGTGCATGTAATCGTCGAGATCTTCTCTGGTGGCGTAGTCGGTGACGCTCAGGTCCATCCGCATCGAGGCGAAGAAGGCTCGAAAGAGCCGCTCCTCCAGTTCGTACCGGGCCGCCGTGTCGATCACCGCCGTCAGCAGGGGATCGTCGCTCGTGCCCGCGGTCAGGTCGGCGAGGAAGCGATCCTCCACTTCGGACAGTCGCGCGGCAAGGGACTCCGGGGTGGCGTTCGCGTCGGGCTCGTCGACGATGTCGTCCAGCCACCGCGCGAAACCGTAGAGCGCGTGGACGGCGGGCCGTTGCGCGGGAGTCAGCATGCGTGTCGCCAGGAAGTACGTCCGGCCGTGCCGGGCGTTGACGTCGCGGCACCAGGTGTAGGCGGCGCGCAGTCCAGGGTCGTGGATTTCGGCGGCGTCGAGTTCGCGTCGGGTCATCGGTTCGCCTCCGCGGCCAGGTCGAGAACACGGGAGCGGCGTACGGGTACGCCGGTGATCCGGTCGGCGGCCAGCCTGCCGGAGATCAGCACGGTCGGCACCCCGACTCCCGGCACCGTCGCACCACCGGCGAGGACGACGTTTTCGGTGCCACGCGGGAGGTTCCGGGGGCGGAACGGTCCGGTTTGGACGAACGAGTGGGCGTAGCTGAACGGGGTTCCGGCCACCAGCCCGCGGTCGGCCCAGTCGGCGGGGCTGAGCACCTCGGTGAACTCGGGCTCGAAGTCCGGCAGTGCTCGCTGCCGGGCGATGGCGAGGATCTCCTCCGCGTACGGTTCGGCGTCAGCGGCCCAATCCGCGGGGCCCCGGTCGAGATTCGGTACCGGCGCGAGGATCGAGTAGAGCTGACGGGCCAGCGGTGCGAGGCCCGGATCGGTCGCGGTCGGCCGGGTGATCAGCAGGGACGGGTCGGTCATACGGCGTCCGGTGGTGATGAGTTCGTGGAAGGTCGAACGCCACCCGTGTCCGAAAGAGATGGTGTGGTGCCCGACCTCGGGCCGGGGATCAACGCCGCCGGTGTGCACGATCAGCGCCGACGGCGCGGGCCGCAACGGAATGGGCCGCTTCGGGGTCCGGCCGAGCAGCCGGTGGCTCTCGGGCAGCTCGGTGGTCAGGACGACGGCGTCGCACGGATGGCGTTCACCGGCGGCCGTGCGGACCGCGTGGATCCGGGCGCCTTCACGTTCGAGCGTGTGCACGGGATCGCCGTAGTGGAAGGTGACGCCGTTCTCGGCGGCGACCCGGGCGAGTGCCTGGGGGAGCGCCGCGACCCCGCCGGGCGGGAAGTACACGCCGCCGACGGTGTCCATATAGGGAATGACCGCGTACAGCGCCAGCGCCCGCATCGGCGACTCACCCGCGTAGAGCGCTTGGAAGGTGAACACCCGCTTCAGCCGCTCGTCGGACAGGAAAGACCCGATCTTCGGGTCCAGCCGCCGGAATCCGCCGAGTGCCACCAGCCGGGCCAGGTCCGGGTTGAGCATGCCGAGGGGTGAGTCGATGTTCGAGTCGATGAACCGGCCGAATTCGGTGCGGTAGAGCCGGGTCAGCCACTCGCGCAGCCGGAGATATCCCGCGGCCTCGCCCGCGCCGGCGAACTCGCGTACCGCGTCCGTCATCGCCGCGGCGTCGGTGTGCACGGGCAGGGTGCTGCCGTCGGCGAACTGTGCCAGATAGGCCGGATCGAGCCGGGTGAGCGGTAGTTCCTCGTCCAGGTCTGCGCCCACCGCGCCGAAGGTGTCTCGCAGGATCGACGGCATGGTCAGCACCGTCGGGCCGGTGTCGAGCAGATAGCCCTTGCGTTCGACCCGTCCCGCGCGGCCACCCGGGCCGGGGTCGCGTTCGAGGACGGTCACCTCGCGGCCGCGGCCGGCCAGGTGCAGCGCCGCCGCCAGACCCGACAACCCCGCGCCCACCACGACGATCCGGTCCGTCCGTCCGGGCACCGTCTTCACTGGTCGCGCTCCGTGCACCGGCCGGCGAGGACGGCCAGCGCGTCCGCGGCCGGTCGCGGGACGACGGCCGGGTCGATCACCGCCAGCGCCTTGTCGGCGCGTTCCCGGATGAGTTCGCCGAGGCGCTCGCGTGCCCCGGTCGCCGTGATCAGCCCGCGCCAGCGGGAGACGGCGTCGTCGTCCACCGTGGTCAGGTTCAGCAGTGCGCCGAGTTCGTCGCGCTGCGACCGGTCGGCCATTTCGGCGGCGAGCACCACGACACTGGACGCCTTGCGATCACGGAGGTCCTGGCCGGCGGGTTTACCGGTGACCGCGGGATCGCCGAAGACACCGAGCAGGTCGTCCTTGAACTGGAACGCCTCGCCGACCAGGCCGCCGTACTCGGCGAGAGCGGCGAGGACGTCCGGACCGCAGCCGGCCATGGCCGCGCCGAACTCCAGCGGCCTGCGGACGGTGTAGTTACCGGACTTCCGGCGCAGCACGTCGAGCAACGCGTCCCAGCCGGGTAGCGTCCGGGCGTCGTTCACCAGATCGGCCAGCTGGCCGACCGCCAGCTCCGCGCGCATCGCGTCGTACCTCGCCCAACCGCGCGACAACGCTTCCGCGTCCAGACCGGATTCCCGGAGCAGCTGCTCCGACCAGACCAGGAAGAGATCACCGGCGAGGGTCGCCGCGGATTCACCGAATCGATCGGCGGAGCCGCTCCACCCCTGTTCGGCATGCCACCGCGCGAATCGCAGGTGCAACGCGGGACGGCCTCGCCGCAGCGCCGAGCCGTCCATGACGTCGTCCTGCGCCAGCGCGAAACAATGGAGCAGTTCCAAGCTCGACGCGGCCCGCAGCGCGCCGTCGGATTCCGGGCCTCCGCATCGCCAGCCCACGTAGGCGAACATCGGCCGGAGGAATTTCCCTCCGGCGAGGAACTGGGGGAGGACGGTTTCCGCGAGTTCACCCTCGGCGCGGCCGGAGAAGTGCTCGGCGGCCCGTGCTTCGACGAAACCGTGTGCTTCGGCAAGACAGCGCGCGCCCAGGACGTCCAGCCACGCGGCAGGCGACTCCTTCGACGGCGTCACTTCCGCCGCCATGGTCGACGCCATCCGACTTTCCTTCCGCCGATCCGGTGATTCGTTGCACAACCGTTTCACTGCTGAGGTAACCTTGTCTACTAGATCCGGCGACGCCCCCGCAACTCGGGCGGTATCGCCTGCAGGCAAGGAAGTCCGGGGGTTTCCTCGGTCTTCTCGGCTCAAACCTGGATCGCTCGCGGATCGAAGAAGACCGCCATGCGAACGAGGGTGGTCCGGACCCCGCCACCCTCGGGAGCCCGGTGCCCCTCGTACCGGGTTCCCGGCGCCCGGCGGCACCTGGCGTTGGCCGGTATCTCCCCGGTCACGCCCAGGTGCCGCCGGGCGTTCGTTCGTTCCGGAAGGCGGTATGCGCCTGTCCACGCCCGGTGACCTCGTAAGCTGCCCGCAGTTGATATTCGTGCGAGCGGGCACTCGCACCGGAACGCGGAATGGATGGACGTCGACGAGATGAGCGGCCGTGTCGGCCCCCGAGCCGGAGGTTCGTGGACTCCTGGCAGGGTCGCCGAGGTGCTGGGCGTCTCTCCGGTCACGCTCCGGACCTGGGCCGCGCGTTACGGCGTCGGCCCCACCTTGCGGGGTGAGGGTCGTCATCGCCGTTACTCGGACGCGGACGTCCGCAAGCTGCAACATATGCAACGGCTGATCGACCGGGGGATTCCTGCCCGCGAGGCGGCCGCGGCGGCCTTCTCCGGCACCGATGAGACGGTCCCCGACGTACCCGTCGACAGGCTGGTGGGTGAGCTGGAGCAGGCCGCGGAAGACCTCGAATTCGCTTCCATCGCGGCGTTGCTGGACGAGACCCTCGACGCGATCGGCGCGGCGGCGACGTGGGTCGACGTCTTGCTGCCGATCCTGCGCCGCCTCGGGCGCCGCTGGGCAGGGGGTGACGTGTGCTTCGAGTCGGAATGGGCGCTCACCACCGAGGTTTCCCTGGCGCTGCAACGCTATGTCGCCCGGTTCGCCGCCGTGCCCACCGAACGCGGAGTGCTCATCGCCTGTTGCCCGGACGAGCGGCACAGCCTGCCGGTCGAAGTTCTCCGCGCGTCGCTGCTGGAGATCGGTGTTCCCGCGCTCTACCTCGGTCAGCTGGTACCCGCGGAGACCATGGCGGGCCTGGCGTCCAAACTGGATCCGGTGGTGGTGGTGCTGTGGTCGATGTCCGCCGCCACTGTCGACGTCCTGCTGTGCGAGCGTTTGCGGCGGCAGGAAACCGAGGTCGTCGTCGCCGGCCCCGGCTGGGAAGGGCTCGACGTCCGTGGCGCACCCTGGGTCAACGACCTGACCACCGCGCTGGATGCCGCCGCCGCTCACTTCAAGGCCTGAACCGTTGCGGGATCGCTTCAAGTGCCTGAGGATGGCAGGGAGACGACGCGCGGCAGAGAGGGCTTCCGGTGGATCTCAGGCGGCAGGTGATCGAGCGTTGGCCGTCGAAGTGGCCGGTCCAGCCGTTCCGTGAACCGGCTTGGGCCCGGCAGGAACCGACCTACCGCGAATGCGGTCCGGCACTGATCGACGCCGCGGTCAAACGCGCCGACGCCCGTCCGGCAGGCAATTGGTTCGTCGTCGCGGCCAGCCGCGAGATCCGCGAGGATCGGCCGCTGGGGCTGAGCGCCGGTGGCCGCGAACTGGTGGCCTGGCGTGGCGAGGACGGTGAGCTGGTCATCGGACCCGGTGCCTGCCCGCATCTCGGTGCCCCGCTCGAACAGGCTCGTGTCCATTGTGGAGAGTTGGTCTGCCGGTGGCACGGGCTGCGGATCGGGCCGGAGCGGCCGGGCTGGTCACGGTTGCCGTCCTACGACGACGGAGTGCTCGTCTGGGTGCGCCTCGACCGCTTCGGTGGCGAAAACCCCACGGAGCGGCCGATCGTGCCGGTCCGCCCGCGAGGTGAGGCCACCATCGACGCGGTCGCGACGCTGACTGGGACGTGTGAACCCGTGGACGTCGTCGCCAACCGGCTCGATCCCTGGCACGGCGCCTGGTTCCACCCGTACTCGTTCACGCGTCTGCGGGTTCTGTCGGCGCCGCAAGGGAACGACGTCACCGACGCCGAGGACAAATTCGTCGTCGAAGTGACCTTCCGGCTCGCCGGGAAACTGGGTGTGCCGGTGATCGCCGAGTTCACCTGTCCCGAGCCCCGCACGGTGCTGATGACCATCGTCGACGGCGAAGGCGCGGGCAGTGTGGTCGAAACCCATGCCACCCCGCTCGGGAACGGCCCCGACGGACGACCTCGGACCGCCGTGATCGAGGCGACGATAGCCACCTCCGACCGGCCCGGTTTCGCCAAGGCCGCGCGGATCGCACCGGCACTGCGGCCACTGATGCGCCGGGCGTCCGCGCGTCTCTGGCGGGACGACCTCGCCTACGCCGAGCGGCGCTACGCCTTGCGGTGTCCGTGAAGGCCTCCTTCACTACCTTCAGGGTCAATGCCAGGAACTTAAGCGACGGTTCCTGAGGCTCTCCAACTGTCCATAAAGGATTCATCGAGAGCCGATTCGTCCGATTGATCACCCTTTGCCCGTGTTATCAAGTCCGTGAAGGCCTCCTTGAGGGACTCTGAGTCCCTCAAGGAGGCCTTCACGGACCATCGACACCATCGACCTTCGTGGGCGAACAGTCGCTGCCCGAACGGACGGTACGTACTGGAGCCGGACTACCCGACCTGGGCGAACATGTCCGACACGCGACCGCCCCGCCGGCCTTAAGCTCCTGGCATTGACCCTGAAGGTAGGGAAGGAGGCCTTCACGGACAGTGAGCCGAGCACGCCATGTTGCCTCAGCCTCAATAGAGCCAGGTACCTAAGAGAGGGTTCGCCAGAACCTGAATCCCCACTCACGACCAACACAAGTTTCCGCGATCACCGGGCCGGGTAAGCGCAGGCTGTGCGGATCGTGATCACCGGGGCGACCGGAAACGTCGGGACGGCGCTGCTCCACGCCCTCGAGCCCGGCGACGACGACCTGATCGGCGTGGCGAGGAGGCTGCCCGACACCACGGCAGTGCCGTATCGCGCGGCGGCCTGGTCGGCCATGGACCTGGGCGACGACGTCGGCCGCGCGAAGCTGACCGACCTGGTGGAGGGCGCCGACGCGGTCGTCCACCTCGCTTGGGCGATCTCACCTGAGCGCGGGGACCCGCCGATGTGGCGGACCAACGACCACGGGACCCGGAACGTGCTCGCCGCGGTGGCGGCGGCCGGGGTATCGCATCTGGTCGTCCTGTCGTCCGTCGCCGCCTATGGACCGGCGCCTCGGTGGGAGAAGGTCACCGAGGACTGGCCGCGCGAGGGCATCCCGACCAGCGCCTATAGCCGAGGCAAAGCGGGGCTGGAGGCCTTGCTCGACCGGTTCGAGGAGACCCATCCGGAGATCCGGGTGGCCAGGTTGCGGCCGTGCGCGATCCTGCAGCGCCGGGCGGCGGGGGAGTTCGAGCGCTGGCTGCTGGGGCCGGCTGTCCCCGCCGGTGTCGTGGGCCGCCGATGGCTGCCGCTCCCGCTGTGGGCGGATCTGCGGGCGCAAGCGGTGCACAGCGCCGACGTCGCCGAAGCGATCAGGCTGGTGCTTGAGCGGCGTTTCACCGGAGCGGTGAATCTCGCCGCTCCGGGGGTGCTCGACGCCGACGCGCTGGCCGGTCTGCTCGGCGGGATCCGGGTCCCGGCGCCACGCTCACTCGTCCGGGTGGCCGCGCACGCCGCCTGGCGGACAGGCGCCTTACCGCTGCACCCCGGTTGGCTGGATCTCGCCGACGGCGCGCCGCTCGTGGACACCACCCTCGCCGAGACCGCGTTGGGCTGGACACCCCGGTACGACGCCGCCAGTGTGATCGCGGAACTGGTCGCCGGACTCCGGTCGGGTGAAGGCGCCGCGAGTGCCCCACTCGCCCCGCCGCGTGGGCACGGTTTGGTGACCAGGCTCCGCTCGCTCGCCCGTGGCAGGCCCAGCCACCAATCACAATCCTGACGATCGGGAGGCTCGGATGAGCACGGAAGTCTTCGACGCGGTCGTCATCGGTGCCGGCCACAACGGCCTGGTCGCGGCGAACATCCTGGCCGACGCCGGCTGGTCGGTGCTGGTGCTGGAGCACGCGGAGAAGCCGGGCGGCGCGGTACGGACCGACGAAGTCACCGCACCCGGTTTCCGCAACGACCTCTGCAGCGCGTTCTTCCCGCTCACCGCGGTGTCGCCGGTGATGCGGGGACTGCGGCTCGAAGACCATGGGTTGAGCTGGCGGCACGCTCACGAAGTACTCGCGCACGTACTGCCCGACAACCGGTGCGCGGTGCTGTCACGGGACATAGATCGGACGGCGGCGTCGGCCGACGAGTTCGCGCCGGGCGACGGCGCCGCCTGGCGGCGCTTGTTCGCGCAGTGGCAGGACCTTCGCGAACCGCTGCTGAACGCGTTGTTCACGCCGTTTCCGCCCGTGCGCCCGGCTGTGCGGCTGCTGCGGCGGACGGGGACCGCCGACGCGCTGCGGCTGGCACGGATGCTGACCTTGCCCGCCCGCCGGTTGGGAGAAGAGCATTTCGACGGCGAGGGCGCCCGGTTGCTGCTGGCCGGCAACGCCGCGCACAGCGATATTTCCGTGGACAACGCGGGCAGCGCGGTCTTCGGCTGGCTGCTCGCGATGATCGGGCAGGACGAGGGCTTTCCCGTGCCGGCCGGCGGAGCGGGTGAGTTGATCGCGGCACTGGTGCGGCGGCTTTCCGCGCGCGGCGGTGAGATCCGATGTGGTTGCCCGGCAACGGAAGTGCTTGTCGCGGGTGGACGGGCGATGGGCGTGCGAGACGGCGACGGCAACCCGATTCGGGCGCGCAAGGCGGTACTCGCGGACGTTCCGGCGCCGACGTTGTACGGCGAGATGGTCGCGCCGGAATGGCTGCCCTCGCGGCTGCTCGACGATCTCGGCCGGTTCCAGTGGGACAGCGCCACGGTGAAGGTGGATTGGGCTTTGTCCGGTCCCGTTCCGTGGAGGGCGGAAGGCGCTCGCGGGGCGGGCACGATCCACCTCGGTGCGGATTTGGACGGCTTGTCGGCGTTCGGCGGCGACCTGGTCCGCGGCCGGAGCCCGCGGAATCCGTTCCTGCTGTTCGGGCAGATGACGACGAGTGACCCGCTCCGATCGCCGCCGGGTACCGAGGCGGCGTGGGCGTACACCCATGTTCCCCGCGGGCTGATGGAGAACCGGGAGGAACTGGACCGGCAGGTCACGCGGATCGAAAAGACGGTCGAGGCCAACGCGCCGGGGTTCCTCGACCTGATCCAGGGCCGGTACGTGCAAGGCCCGCTCGAACTGGCCGCCCACGATCCCGGGCTGGTCGGGGGCGCGATCAGCGGCGGGACCACGGCCATCCACCAGCAGTTGTTCTTCCGTCCCGTCCCCGGCCTCGGCCGCGCGGACACCCCGGTCGACCGGTTGTTCCTCGCGGGTGCGTCGGCGCATCCGGGAGGCGCGGTCCACGGCGGCCCCGGTGCCAACGCGGCCCGCGCCGCGCTGGCCAGGGCGGGCCTGCTCGGCGAGGGCTACGCGGCGGTGATCGGCGCGGCGAACCGGGTGGTCTACCGCTGAGCCCCCTTGCGGTTCGCGTACTTCCCGGTCGCCAGATCCGCCAGGCGGGCGAGGGCTTCGGTGTTGCGCGGCTTGGCGACCAGCGCCTGAACCGCCTCGGGCAGCACCTTGCCGGGACCACGCACGATGCTTTCCCGCATCCGGACCTCCGTCCGGCCTTCGCCGTGGGGAAGGAGCGTCATCTCGACCGTCGCCGCGCCGAGCGGCCATCCCCTCGCCTCCAGCGACAGGGAAACCCCGGGCTCGACGGCTTTCACGACCGTCACGTCCTGGATGTGGAAGGGCCACGGTCCGACGCTGTGGTGGATCCGGGAACCGACGGCGGGCCAATCCTCGTCGACGTCACGGATGTGGGAACTGCCGACGACCCAGCTCGCGTATAGCCAGCCGTCGGCGAGCACGGTGAAAACGGCGTCCGGCGGTACGTCGACGACTCGGCTGACTTCGCTCACTGCGTCCTCCTGTTGTGGGGTGACAGAGCCCGGATACCCCGACGGTGTGAATCGAATGCGCAACGCACGGTGGATACCCGGGACGGGTGAGTTCAATCGGCGAGAGCGGAAGGGCCGTGAAGGCCTCCTTCCCTACCTTGAGCGCAGGGTCCCGGCAAAGTCGAAGTCTTGCTGGTCGGTCGACTATTTCTGCACTGTGGCGGGGCCGCACGCATCGGTGGTGGAGGTTGATCAACGGAAGGTCAGAGGCGAGCCGAGGTAGGGCAGGCCTGATTCTGGACGCCGGAGAGGTTTCACTGTCCACAAGGGACACCACCGGGCGATTGAGTGTCCGATTGATGCCGCTATGCACGTTTCGACGCGAGGTCGTGAGTGATAATGAGGGTTAGAACGACCCAAATCACTCACGACCCCTTCTTAAAACCGTGCAAGTCTCCCAAATCGGGCACATTTGACTCGGAAAGTGTCCCTTATGGACGGTCAGAAGCCGGGGAGGCCCTTTTGCGTGAGCCCGCTCCCGCCAGGGCCACCACGACACGTTCGCCCTGTCCCGCTCTAGTAGCGGAACCGACCAGCAGTTATGCGACTTTGCCGGGACCCTGCCTTGAGGGTAGGGAAGGAGGCCTTCACGGACACGCCACCTTGGGGGTTGCGCCGGTGGCCTCCTCGACGTCGGCGACGGTGACCCCAGGTGCGGTTTCGACCAGCCGAAGGCCGCCGGGGGTGATGTCGAGGACGGCGAGGTCGGTGATGACGCGGCTGACGCACTGGCGACCGGTGAGTGGCAGGGTGCAGTCGTCGACGATCTTGGGGCTGCCGTCGCGGGCGGTGTGTTCGGTGAGGGCGATGACGCGGCGGGCGCCGTGGACGAGGTCCATCGCCCCGCCCATGCCTTTGATTATCTTGCCGGGGATCGACCAGTCGGCGATGTCGCCGCGGGCGGAAATCTGCATGGCGCCGAGGATCGCGATGTCGATGTGGCCGCCGCGGATCATGCCGAACGACTGGGCGGAGTCGAAGAAACTCGCCCCGGCGAGGGTGGTCACCGTTTCCTTGCCCGCGTTGATGAGGTCGGGATCGACGTCGTCTGGAAGTACGCTCCCAAGTACGGGTACTTCGAGATCCGTGCGAAGACGTCGGCTCGCAGTGGACTGCACAAGTGGTCGGACCCGAATGTCCCGGAAGTCAACCATTCGATCAATGTCGGCTTCGATCTGGCGAGCGAGATGCACATCTACGCTCTCGAGTGGACGCCGACCCAGCTGAAGCTTTACGTCGACAACGTGCTGACGAAGACGATAAACGCCGCTCCTTCCTACGCCTCGGCGTTCCTCCTCGGCATCTATGAGAACGCGGGCTGGACCGGGGATGTCGACCCGTCCGATCCGCGGCCGAAGGAATTCGTGGTGGACTACTTCCGCGCTTACCGGAAGGCCTAGCGCCTGGGTGAGCGGCGAATCGGAAGCCGGGCATGCCACCAATGTGGCATTGGACTGCGGCGCGAGCCCGATATCGCAAGCCGCACGCCACGTTCGGCTTACCCCTCACTGACCCGAATCGCCGCTCACGACGTCAGAACCTCGTGCAGCGGTAGCTCGACGCCAGTGCCGGATCACCGTGACCGGTGTAGCGCGACCTCTGCGGCAGCGGGCACAGGTCCCGCGAGGCCGAGCCGTCGAGAGTGGTCGCGGCCAGGGTGGCCGGGGCCTTGCCGTGCTCGACCCAGTCGACCAGCGCGCCGAGGGCATTGACCGGTTGCGCACCCGCGCCACCGCCACAGTGCTGTACGCCGGGTGCCAGGAACAGGCGGTAGAAGTCGTTCACCCGCGCCGCGCCGCCCATCCGCCGTTCGACCTGCTCGCGGTAGGCGAGGGTGCCGCCCGGCGGGATCAGCTGGTCCGCCGTGCCGACGACGGTGATCAGTTTGCCGCCCGCGCGGTGGAAGCCCGACAGGTCCGGATCGGAGGTGCCGATGACCCGGTCGTACTCCCGCACCGACTGGCGGAACAGGTCTCGGTACTGGGCGTAGGTGAGCTTCGAGGTGTCGAACCCCGGCTGCTTCTCCAGGAAGCTTTGCACCCACTGGACGGCCACCGGGAAACCGGGAGAGAACAGGTCTCCGTTCGCGTCGGGCTGTGTGCCCGCCAGCCAGGTGTAATCCGCGCCCTTGGGCAGTCCTGCCCACAGCTTCGTGCCGCGCTCGTCGGTCGGGCCGTTCCAGATCTCGCGCATGACGTCCGCGTCCGCGGTGGTCACGGTGATCTCCCGGCCGTCGCAGAGCACCTTGGCGCCCACGAGTGAGCGCGGATCGTAGCCGCACTCGTCCGGCCGGTCGATGATGCCGTTCGTGACCCCGTCCCGTGCGTCACACGCCTGGATCGCGGCCTTCTGGAACGCGCCGAGGACGCAGTTGGCGACGAAGTGGTGGTCGTTGTTCATCACGACCTGCGGCCACAGAGTCGCCACCGCGAACCGGGTCCAGTTCACCGCGGGCGCGTCGGCAAGGATGCCGTCGAAGTCGCCCGCGTGCTCCTGTGCTTCCTCGTAGCCCTGGCGGCCACCGGTCGAGCAGCCGTTCCAGTACGAGTACGACACCGCGCGGTCGTAGTGTGCGCGCGCCACGTCCTTGCCGATCAGGGCCGACTCGTGCACCGAACGGGACGCGAAGTCGGTCAGCAACGCCTGGTTGACCTTGCCGTCACCGGTCACCGCCCAGCTGGTGTCGAGTCCACTCAGGACACCGGCGTCGGTCGTGACGCCGGTGTAGCCGTCCTTGACCGCCTGCACCAGCGGCGCGCCGAAGTTGCCCGCGGCGTAGGCGCTGCCGCCGATGCCCTGGAGCCTGCCGGTCCAGCCGGTCTCCGGAAGAGCGATCCCGATCTTCACGTGGTCGCCCGCACCGGGGTGGGTGACGGTCACGGTGATCTGGCAGTACGCCGGGACACCGGTGAGCACGGTCGCCGGCGAGAGTTCCGTCGCCGGGAACGAGAGGGTCCCGCCCTCGTGGCGTTCGGCCAGCACCGATTCGATCTTCGCACCCTGCGGGGCGGTGACCGGCACCGGCGCGCAGGCCGAAATCGTGGCCTGTGCGGGCGCGAGCTGGGCCGAGGCGCTCGCGGCGAGGGGGAGCAGCGCGGCGAGGGGCCCGGCCACCGCCAGGAGTCTCGCCAGGCGACGCCCGGCTCTGTGTTTTCGTTTTTCCTTCATTCCCTTACCTTTCGTCGTACATCGAGACCGTAAGCGCCGGAAATTGACGATCCATGGACGTTTCGCAGACGAGGCTCACTCGAACGAACAGCCGGGGTTGGGTACGTCCACAGCGAGCGGCTGACCGGCAGGGCTCCGGTAAAGCACCTCGAGCACGACCGGTGTGGTGCCCAGATTGCGTCCGATGTGGACATAACCGGCACCGCTCTCTTCGGAGATGAGCTGTCCATCGTGGTAGACGCCGTCGCTGTCGCAGCTGGCGTCGTTATGGCTCAGTACGCCCTGTTTGACGTAACCGGTCACCTGGCCGGGGTGGTAGTGCCAGCCGGTGCTGCCGCCCGGCGCGAGGGTGATCTCCTTGAGCACGTAGTCGGTGCCGTCGACGACGTGGTCGAAAAGCGTGACCGCCGAGACGCCGCGGCCGGGCGTCGCGTTCGCCGTACTCGGCAGGAAAGCCAGTGACAGGCCGACGGCGGCGATCAGAACGGCTGATGATTTCCTGTTCATACGCGGTAAGTTATGGCCGCGTCGTGGACAATCGTTGTACGTGGAATCGACGACGTCGATCGCGCGTATACACCGCGGCGGCACCCTGAACTCATGTCCGACACCACTTCCGGGGACACCCGGGCACTTGCCCTGCCGAGTCTGCTGCGGTGCGCGATCGAAGCCGCACGGGACGAAGCCGACAAGCTCGGCCGCCTGCCGGATCACCTCATCACCGAACTTCGCGACGCGGGTGCCTTCAGCCTGTTCACCCCTGCCGAGTACGGCGGACTGGAGGTGTCGCTCAGCACCGCGCTGACCGTCTACGAGCGGTTCGGCCGGATCGACACCTCGGTCGCCTGGATCGTGTGGAACGCCAATTTCGGTTTCACGGCGGCGATGCTCGGTGAGGCGGGCGCGGCGAAGGTCTGGACCGGCGGCCCGGAACCGGTACTGGCGAACGCGGGCCAGCCGGGCAAGGCCGTCGCGGTGGACGGCGGGTACCGGCTCTCCGGGCGGTGGCGCGTCGTCAGCGGGATCGAGGCGGCCGACTGGTTCGTCCCGCTCGGCGTCGTCATGGACGGCGAACAGCCCGCGACGACCGAGACGGGCGAACCGGACGTGCGCCTGTTCCACGTCCGTCGTGACCAGCTGGAAATCGAGCACACCTGGCAGGTCAGCGGCATGGGCGCGACCGGCAGCCACGGCGTGGTGGTCGAGGACGCGTTCGTCCCGGCCGAATTGACCGCGAGGATCGACACCCCGCTGCGCCTCGACCGGCCCACCTACCGCCGCGACCCGGTCCTGCTGGTCTTCGCCGGCTGCACCGCCGTCGCGCTGGGCACGGTGGAGCAGGCCATCGACGAACTGGTCGCGCTCGCGCCCGGCAAGACGACGGCCTTCGGCGGGACGCTCGCCGAGCAGCCCCACGTGCAGGAGTCGTTGGCGCGCCACGAGGCCGCGGTACGGGCCGCGCGCCTCTTCCTGTTCGACGTGGCCCGGCGGATCGACGAGACCGCTGAGCGCGCTGAGCCCGCCGCTCCCGCCCTGCGCGCCGATCTGCATTCGGCGATGGCACACGCGGCCGTCGTCGGCCGGGACGCCCTGGTCGCGATGTACCAGCTGGGCAGCTCCACCTCGCTCTACCGGGGCAACACTCTCGAACGGCTGTTCCGCGACGGGATGGTGGCGCTGCAGCACGTCAACCAGGCGCCGGAATTCTTCGGCGGTTCGGGACGCGTGCGGCTGGGCCTGGAGCCCGGCTTGCCGCTGTTCTGACGGCCAAAGCCTCGGTGACGTACACCCGCAGCGTCATCCGACAGGCGCGGAACCCCGCGCGCGGTACCTAACGTCGTCGACGTCAAAAGACATCTCGAACGGGGGAGTTTTCAGATGATCAGCAGGAGACTGTTCGGGCAGACGGTGGTGGCGGGGGTGGCGGCGACGTCGCTGGCCGCCTGCTCGCCGAAACCAGGCGCGGCACCGGCCGCGGCGGCTCCGCCCGGGTCGGATCTGCGGGCGGGCTCCGGGAAGAACACCTCGCTCGGCCCGGTCAAGCAGATCACCGCCGGAGCGGTGGACATGGGCTACTTCGAGTCCGGGCCCGCGACCGGACAGGCGGTGGTGCTGCTGCACGGCTGGCCCTACGACCCGTACAGCTACGTCGACGTCGCGCCGCTGCTGGCCGCGCAGGGCTACCGGGTGATCGTGCCGTTCCTGCGTGGTTACGGCAGCACCAGGTTCACTTCGGCGCAGACCGTGCGCAACGGGCAGCAGTCGGCGATCGCGCTCGACGTCATCGCGCTCTTGGACGCGCTCAAGATCGACAAGGCGATCTTCGGCGGCTACGACTGGGGTTCGCGCACCGCCGCCGTCATCGCCGCGCTGTGGCCGGAGCGCGTCAAGGCGCTGGTCGCGGTGAGCGGGTACCTGATCACGAACCTGGTGGCGAACCAGCAGCCGCTGGCCCCGGCCGCCGAGCAGGGCTGGTGGTACCAGTACTACTTCGCCACCGAGCGCGGCGTTCTCGGCTACACGAAGAACCGCCACGATTTCGCCAAGCTGATCTGGAAGAACGCCTCCCCGGCGTGGAACTTCGACGACGCCACCTTCGACCGCAGCGCGGCGGCGTTCGACAACCCGGACCACGTGGCGATCGTGGTGCACAATTACCGCTGGCGGTTGGGCCTGGCGGCAGGCGAGCCGCAGTACGAGTCCTACGAGCAGAAGCTCCAGACCGCCCCCGCCATCGCGGTACCGACGATCACGATCGGGAGTGACTTCGACGGCGCCGCGACCGACGGGATGTCCTACCGGGGCAAGTTCACCGGCAAGTACGCCCACCGGGTGTTCGCCGGCATCGGGCACAACGTGCCGCAGGAGGCGCCGCAGCCGTTCACCCAGGCGATCGTCGACGTGGACCACTTCTGACCCACGAGATCCGGGCTTCCCGTGCGGGAAGCCCGGACCGGCGTGTTCGTCGTCATGCCGTCGCGGGAAGCGTGACGGTCTTGTATTCGGTGTAGGTGCCGAGCCCGACCGCGCCGTACTCGCGGCCCAGACCGCTGGCCTTGAAGCCGCCGAACGGGCCGTCGAACCCGATGGGGGCGCCGTTCACGGTGATGGTTCCGGTGCGCACGCGGCGCGCGATCTCCATGGCGTGCGCGGGATCGGCCGACCACACGCCGCCGGACAGGCCGTACTCGGATTCGTTGGCGATGCGGACGGCGTCGTCCTCGTCGTCGTAGGCGATGACGACCAGGACCGGGCCGAAGATCTCCTCCTGCGCGATACGCATCGAGTTGTCCACGTCGGCGAACAGCGTCGGTGTCACGTAGAAGCCGTTTTCCAGCCCAGCCGGGACTTCCGGGCCTCCGGTGACGAGCCGGGCACCTTCGGAGACACCGATCCGGATGTAGTCGAGCACTCGCTGCTGCTGGTCGAGGCGGACCATCGGGCCGATGAAGGTCTTCTCATCGGCCGGGTCTCCCACGCCCAGGGATTCGATGAGCTCCTTGAGCCCGGCGACCACCTCGTCGTAGCGGCCGCGCGGGGCGAGGACACGGGTCTGCGCGATGCACGATTCGGCGTTGTTCAGCAGGGAAGCGAACTTGACACCTTGGATCGCCGCGTCGAGGTCGGCGTCCGGCAGGATGATCATGGCCGATTTGCCGCCCAGCTCCAGGCTGACCCGCTTGAGCTGCTCACCCGCGAGCGACGCGATGCGGCGACCGGCGCGGGTCGAACCGGTGAAGGCGATCTTGTCGACGTCGGCGTGCTTGACCAGGTACTCGCTGGTCTCGCGGTCGGCGGGCAGCACGCTGATCACGCCCTCGGGCAGACCGGTCTCTTCCAGCAGCCGCGCGAGCAGGTTCATGCTGAGCGTGTTCTCCGGCGAGACCTTGAGGACGACCGTGTTGCCCGCCAGCAGCGCGGGCAGGATCTTCGCCATGGCCGAAGAAAACGGCGAATTCCACGGGATGATCGCGGCGACGACACCGATCGCCTCGCGGCGCACGACCGAGCGGAACGGCGCGGCCGGGTCGGACGGTTCCAGTGTCTCCTCCCAGCCGAACTCTTCCGCCGCCTTCAGGTAGGCGTTGGCCTGACGGGTGAGGCCGGGCCGGCCCGCCTTGGTGAACCACAGTGCCGAACCGTTTTCGGCCGAGATGAGCGCCGCGATTTCCTCAGCGCGCTCTTCGCGGAGCTTGAGGAGTCTGCGGATGACCGCGATCCGTTCCGCGGGCGAGGTGCGCGGCCACGGTCCCTCGTCGAAAGCCTTGCGGGCGGCGGCTACGGCCCGGTCGATGTCGGCGGGCAGCGCCTGCGCGGCGCGGCCCAGTGTCGTTCGGTCGTGCGGGGAGCGGATTTCCAGCAGTTCCGTACTGCTCGGGTCGGTCCATTCGCCGCCGATGAAGAGCTGCTCGTAGGTGATCACTCAAGGGCTCCTTTGAAGCTGAAGTGTCACACTAGTGTAGCTCTTAATACGACTTAGTGGCACATAGGTGAGCCAGGAGACAGGCGGTTGCGGTAGGAGGTTGTCCACAGAGGACGCATGTGGTGGAGGACGGCGGGTCTCCCCAGTACATGAAGGTCCCCTTCCTTGCGCCAGGCGCCAATGCCAGGAACTTAAGGTCGGTGGCGTGGTGCTGTTTTAGCGTGTTTTCCCTGGTCAGGTGGTCCGGTTCCAGCGGGTACCGGACGTTCGGGCGGCGCTGGTTCGCCGACGAGGGTTGGTGGGTCCGTGAAGGCCTCCTTGAGGGACCCAGAGTCCCTCAAGGAGGCCTTCACAGACTTGGAAATACGGGCAAATGCTACTCAAACGGACAATTTACCACGGTAAGCGTCCTTTATGGATGATCAGGGAAACCTCAGGCACCGTCGCTCAACTTCCTGGCATTGGCGCCAGGCGCAAGGAAGGGGACCTTCATGTACTTCCTACCCAACAGAGGGTTGGCTCGAGACCGCCTCCTGGGGGCACGGGGCGGCCTCGAGGAACAGGGTCAGGCGACGGTGGCGTCGAGGGAGACCTCGATGTTGCCGCGCGTGGCCTTCGAGTACGGGCACAGCTGGTGCGCGCCCTGGACCAGCTCGTCGGCGGTGGCCTGGTCGACGCCGGAGGCTTCGAGGTGCAGCGCCGCGCTCAGCTTGAAGTCGTTGGCTTCCGTGTCGTGGTGCAGGGTGATTTCCGCGACGACGGCGAGGTCGGTCGGCGTGACCTTCTTCGCGGCGGCGACCCGGCGCACCGCGCCGACGAAGCAGGACGCCCAGCCCGCGGCGAACAGCTGTTCGGGGTTGGTGCCGTCGCCCGCGCCGCCGAAGGCCTTCGGCACGCCGAGGGTGACGTCGAGCGCGCCGTCGTCGGACCTCGCGTGCCCGCCGTTGCGGCCTTCCGCGGTGGAGGAGGCGACCGCGGTGTAGGTGACTTCAGACATCGGCTTTCCTTTGCGTTCCAGGGTTTGTGCCGACCACGTTACGAACGCGGGAAGCGCCGCGGCGACCGTCGGACGACGTCATCGGTGTACGTCACCACGATTCGTGGATCGGACGTCTACCGGTTGTCCGCGCCACTGCAGTAGGAATGGTGTGCTGACGGGAACGCGACGGATGAGGGGTACCAGGTGGGCAAGGACGTACAGGACACGGTGGCGGAGCTCGCGGATCAGGGTGTCGTCGGTGTCATCGTCGCCTGGGCCGACAACAACGGCATCACTCGTTCGCGCACCGTTCCCGTGCGCGGACTGGCGTCTGCCGCGCGCACCGGGATCGGCATCACGCCGCTCTTCGCCGTCTTCGACTCCCACGACGCGATCACCTTCGGGCACAAGGGGCTCGCCACCCCTTCCGGGGACATCCGGCTCGTGCCCGAGCTAAATGGCCTCGTGCGCCTGTCCGGCCAGCCCGGATTCGCTTGGGCGCCGGGACATCAGGTCGCCGCCGACGGCTCGGCGTGGCCCTACGACCCGCGACGGGTACTCGAGCGGCAGGTGGAGCGGGCCGCGAGCGCCGGCCTGACCGTGCGCGCGGGCTACGAGATGGAGTTCCAGCTCACGACCGCGGACGCGGACGGGTTCCGCCCGGTGCACGACGGTCCCTCCTACGGGCCCGTCCGCACGCTGGCCGTCGACGGGTTCGCCGAGCAGCTGCTGCGCGACCTGGACCGAAACGGTGTCGGGGTGCACCAGTTCCACGGCGAGTACGGGCCAGGACAGTTCGAGCTCAGCATCGCGGCCCAGGACCCGCTCACGGCGGCCGATCACCAGCTGCTCGCCCGCCAGACCATCCACGCCGCCGCCCGCACGCACGGTCTGCGGGCGAGTTTTTCGCCGCTCGTGGAGACCGGCACCGTCGGCAACGGCTGGCATCTGCACACCTCCGTCAGCCGCGACGGCGTCAACCTGCTCGAAGGCGGCACCGGACCGCACGGCCTCACCGCGGACGGGGCCGCCTACCTGGCCGGGCTGCTGCGGGACCTGCCCGCTGTCGTCGCCGTCACCGCGCCGAGCGTCGTGTCGCTGCTGCGCCGGCGTCCTGGGTTCTGGTCCGGCGCCTATGGATTCTGGGGTGCCGAGAACCGGGAAGCGGCGCTGAGGCTGGTCCCGGGATCGGAATTCCTGGGTGCCGGGCACGCCAACGTCGAGCTCAAACCGTCGGACGCCTCGGCCAACCCGTACCTCGCGCTGGCGGTCGTCATCGCGGCCGGGGTGTCCGGTATCGAGGACGGCCTGACCCCGCCGGATCCGGTGCAGCAGGACCCCGGCACGTGGACCGACGCCGAACGCGCGGCCGCGGGCATCCGCCTCCTTCCCTCCACAGTGGACGAACAGCTCGCCGCGCTGGCGGACGACGCGCGGGTTTCCGCGGTCCTCGGCGCGGACCTGGCCGACGCCTTCCGTGCTGTTCGGGAGTCCGACGCCGCGTGGGCGGCGGCGCGGTCGCCCGAGGAGGTGGTCGCGGGACACCACTGGTTGTACTGACCGCGGGGCGACGTACAAGCACGGCGTCACGTGACGCTCGCGAGGACCGTTCCGGCAGGCCTACCTTCCCGATATGCGGAGCCAGGCGGTCGTGATCGGACAACAGCGAGCGGTGTCGCCCCCATGCCGGTTCACCATCCTCGGACCGCCCGGACTCAGCCGCGGTGACGCGGAGCTGGACCTCGGCGCGCCACAACAGCAGGCGGTACTGACGCTGCTGCTCGTCCGCGGCGGGAATTTCGTCCGGGTCGACGAACTCGTCGACGGGTTGTGGGGCGATCGGGCCCCGGCGACCGGTGAGGCCGTCATCCGCACCTACATCTCACGGATCCGCCGGGTGTTCTCCGCGCACGGCCTCGGTTCGGCGATCCGCTCGCAGTCCGGTGGCTACCTGCTCGACTCGTCGTTGTTCATGCTGGACGCGGCCGAGTTCACGCGGCTGGTCGAGACGGCACGGCAGGAGCGCGCGAGCGGTGACGTGCCGAGTGCGGCAGGGCATCTGCGGGAGGCGCTCGACCTGTGGACGGGCACCGCGCTCGCCGGCGTGCCGGGCGACGCGGCGGAGCGGGAACGTTCCCGCCTGGAACGGCTGAAGCTGATCGCCACCCAGGAGCTGCTGCGACTGCGACTGGAGCTGGGGGAGCACGCCGAAGTGGTGGCCGAGGTGCCCCTCCTCATCCAGCTGAACCGGCTGGAGGAGCCGCTGTACGAGATCTACCTGCTTGCCCTTGACCGCGGCGGCCGCCGCGCAGAGGCGCTGGAGGTCTACCGGATGGTCTACGACCTGTTCGGCAAGGAACTGGGGGTCAGCCCTGGCTCCCGGCTGCGGGCGATCCACGAGAAGATCCTGCGGGCGGACCCCGACGCCGAGGACGCCTACGTGCCCGCCCCGCGTCCCCGGGTGGTGGCGCCGCCTGCCGAGGAACCGCCGAGCGAACCCGCGGGCGCGGCTTTGGACCGCAACGCCGATTCCCGGTTCGTCGGACGGGACGCCGAGCGTGCGGCGTTCGCGGCCATGCTCGAACGCGAACGCGGTGAGGGTCTCGAGGTGCTCTTCATCCGCGGTCACGCGGGCATCGGCAAGTCGACCCTGCTGCGCCGGTACGCCGACGACGCCGAGGTCGCGGGGCGGACGGTGTGGCGCCTTCACGACCTCACGACCGCGGAACTGCGGGAACGTCTCGAACGGCTCGCGGCCGGAGTCGCGGGGACCTCCGCCCGCCCGGTCGCGCTCGTCGACTCGTTCGAGCGGCACGGCGAACTCGAGCCCTGGCTGCGCGACACCTACCTTCGCACGCTGCCCGCCGGTTCGATCGTCGTCGTGGCGAGCCGTACCGGTCCCGGCGTCGCCTGGATCACCGATCCGGCGTGGTCCGGCGCGATGGTGGTGCGGCGGCTGGAAGCCCTCGGCGCCACGGAGTCGGCGGCGCTGGTCGAGGCCCGTGGTGTCGACGCCGGATTCGTTCGGTCCATTGTGGATTTCGCGGCGGGCAACCCGTTCGCGCTGTCCTTGGCCGCCGAGGTCGGCCGGAGCATGTCGCACACCGGAGGGCCGTCGCGGCGCGAGGCCGTGCGGTACGTGGTCGACACCGTGCTGGAGACCCTGCTCGACGACGTTCCGTCGCCGCGGCACCGGTGGGCGCTTCACGTGTGCGCGCACGCCCGCTGCACCACCGAAGACCTCTTGCGGGTGGCCGTACCGGGCGGCGACGCCGCGGAACTGTTCGACTGGTTGCGGACCCGGCCCTACGTCGAGACACCGGGGCACGGGCTGGACATCAACGGCGTCCTGCGGAAAGCACTGGAGGCACACCTGCGGTGGCGGGACCCGGTCGGCTACGAGCGGATGCACCGGCGGATCCGGCATTACGTGAAGAACACGCTGCTGTGCGACCCGCCCCGGCAGTGCCTCGGCGATGTAGCGGGTACTCGCGCGAAGCGCTACACGTGTGGGTATGTTGGCACAGTGAGAGCCGATGCCGCGCGGAACCTGGAACTCGTGCTGACCACGGGGGCCCGCATGCTCGCCGACGACCCCGCGACCAGCGTCGCCGCGATCGCGGCCGAGGCGGGCGTGGACCGCCGCACCGTGTACCGGCGGTTCGCCGGACGGGACGAACTGCTGACAGCGGTGTACGAGGCCCGGCTGGACGCGATCGAGGCGGCGATCGAAGCCGCCCGGCTCCGGGAGGCGCCAGTGCCGGTCGCGCTGCACCGGTACGTCGAGGGAATCGTCGGGGTGAACCGCAAGTGGCCCGTCGAACTCAGCAGGATGCGGACGGAACCGGAGATCTGGGCGCGGCGGCTTCGGGCGGTCGACGAGGTCGAACGGTTTCTCCGGCGGGCCACCGAGGACGGACTGCTCCGGCCCGGCCGGCCGGACCGCTGGGCGAGTCACGTGCTCGGCCAGTTGCTGCACCTTGCGTCACGCGAACTCCCCGACCTGAGCGACGCGCGCGCCGCCGATGTCATCGTCGACACGTTCCTGCGCGGTTTCGGCGCGGATGAGCATCACCCCGGCGATGTCGAGAACTTCGGCGTCGGCGGTATCGAATCACGTTCGAGGGAAAAGACAGCGAGGAAATAGTTCGCCTGAGCGCAGTTGACATTCTCCCCGCCGGTGAGGCGCACGGTCAGCGCGCCGTGCGCCAAGGTCAGCTCGGCGCTGTCCTCGGTGCAACCGGGCACGGCGAAGGCGAAAGCACGCCGATCGGACGGCGGAACGAACGACAAAGCCGCGCGGACCTCATCCATGGTCGCGATCTCGGCACTCTCCAGCGCTCGTTGGAACGCCCGCGCCTCGGCTGTGCCCAGTTCCGCGGGCCGCAGGTCCGCCGACCTCTTGTGCAGGCCGTCGAGGCGCACGAAGGCCTCCAGCCGCGTCTTCCCGTCGGCGACCGCGCCACATCCCGCCAGCACCAGCACAAGACACGTCACTATCCATCTCATGTGCCGAAGACGTAGCCGGACACCTCTTCGGTTGCGCGGCCGCATCGTGCGGACGCCCGCACACGGCCCTGTTCCAGTCGTGTGTAGTAGTCGACGCTGATGGCGGCGAGCTGAGCGGCTTCCTCGCGGCGTAACCCGGCGACCTTGCGGGCGGACTCCGTCTCGGGAAGACCGCACTCCTTCGGGGTCAGCTGGGCCCGGCGAGCCTTGAGGAAGGCTCCCGGCGCCTTGGCGTCGGGGTCGGAACTCATGACTCCAGTGTGCGGCCACCGCGGGGATCCCGGCACGGGTTTGCGGGGGCACCGCCCGGGTTCGCGACGACATCTCGTCACCGTCTCAGGAGAGTGCCCCATGGCCAGGACCACCGTCAGCTTCGACAGCGCCGACATCCCGCTCGCCGCCCACCTCTACCTCCCCGACACGCCGACGTCAGGCCCGCGCCCGGCGCTCGTCGTCGGTCACCCCGGCACCGGCGTGAAGGAACAGGCCTCTGGCACGTACGCGCGTCGTATGGCGCAGCGTGGCTTCGTCCCCCACGCAGAGGTCGACGCCGACCACCGCGTCAAGGCCGTCGCGACCGTCTCCGGGGTCGACGTCGCCCGCCAGTTCCGCCTCGGCGCGGATGGCACCCAGGACCACGCCGTCTTCCAGAGCCTGCTCGATGCCGCCGCCCTGGCGCGCACCGCCGCCGCTCGCGGCGAGGCCCCCGGGGCGATGGCCGTGTTCCCCGAAACCGCGGAGCAGGCGGGGGCACTCGGTGGCCCGCACGCCGTCGAGGTCCACCAGCGCGCCACCGTCAGAGGTCGAGGACCAGACGGGGTGACCACGAGCGGGACACGCAGATCATCATCGTGTCGCAGGCGTCCCGTTCTTCGTCGGTGAGAAGCGAGTCCCGATGATCCGGTTTTCCGGAAAGCACGGGGGTTTCGCAGGTACCGCAGGTTCCTTCCCGGCACGAAGAAAGGACGGTCGTCCCGGCTTCTTCGACGACGTCGAGGATGGAGCGGTCGGCGGGGACTTCCAGTACGGTGCCGGTCCGTGCCAGCTCCACCTCGAAAGCCCCGCGGGGACCCGCGGCGGCGCCCTCCTTCGGCGTGAATCGTTCGACGTGCAGGGCACCGGCCGGTCGATGCGCACAGTGCTCTTCGGTGGCGGTGATCAGGCCTTCCGGTCCGCAGCAATAGATCGCCGTCTCGACGTCTTCGTCACCTCCGGCGAGCAGCGTGGGCAAGTCGAGCAGGCCGCGTTCATCCTGTGGGTGCAGTTCGAGGCGGTCGGGGTAGCGCCTTTCGAGCTCGTCGCGGAAGGCCATGGAGGAGCGGGTCCGGCCGCCGTAGACGAGACGCCACTCGCCACCGGCCGCGGCCACCCGCGCGATCATCGGAAGGATCGGCGTGATGCCGATGCCGCCCGCGATGAACAGGTAGCGTTCGGCTTCCACCAAAGGAAAATGATTGCGGGGACCGCGCACGCGCACTCGCTGTCCTTCGGCGAGGGTGTCGTGCACGTACCGCGACCCGCCGCGTCCGGCCTCTTCCCGGAGCACGGCCACCTGGAGAACCGACGAGTCCCGCGGATCACCGCACAGCGAGTACTGGCGGGTCAGGCCGGACTCCAGCACGAGGTCGAGGTGTGCACCCGGTTCCCAGCCGGGAAGGGCGTCCCCGTCCGGATGCCGCAGGGACAACCGGACGACGTCGTCGGCGAGGGTTTCCTTGCGTTCGAGCACCAGATCCAGTTCGTGCTCGGTGTGGGGTGTGTTCTTCATCGGGAGGATTCCGGGTCGTGTCCGCTGGGATGGGCGAGCAGCCATTCCCACAGCTGGACGGGGTCTTCGAAGTCTCGCTCGGCGGAGCAGTGGCAGACCGCGCGCAACAGGTCCGTGCCCAGCACCCAATGGATGCGGTACACGCGGTCGCCGGACAACATCGGCCGGTTCGCGGGAGCGCCGGTCATGCCGTGGCCGTGGGGTTCTGTAGCCTGGCGAGCATCCGCCTCGCCGCGAGGCCGCCGGTGTCGATGTTGATCGACAGTTCCTGATAACCGTCGGGCTCGGCCTCGATGACCTTTTCCAGGACATCGAGCGCGACGACGTCCTGGAGGACCACGGTGCGGTTGTTTTCGGCGAGGAACTTCGACACCTCGTCGTCGCCGAGCGCGAAGTCGCGGGCGACGGCCCAGAAGTCGTGGGTGGAGTGTTCCGTCTCCGGGGTGATCGCGTACACCACCTCGACGTGGAAGGCGTCCGGATCGCTTCCGTCCGGCCGGGGGACCGATCCGGTCGGCGCGATGCGGCTGTGCAGTTTGTACAGACAGGGCGGGGTGTACTCGATGTCCTGCCAGCGCGCGATCCTGCCCCGCAGCCCCGTCGATTTCGAGTAGAACGGCGGGCATTCGGCGTCGTCCATGTGACGCGAGACGTAGACGATGCCCGCGTCCTCGTCGACCTCCGTCGTGATCGGCGTTTCCGCCACTTCGGGGGTGCCGATGTAACCGCCATGCAGATACGTTTCGTGTGACAGGTCGAGAAGATTGTCGACCAGTAGCGAGTACCGGGCCTTCAGCGGTTCCATCCCGCGCACGGTGGTGTAGTCCGGCGAGTCGAGATAGGGCACCCGCGGGATACGCGAGGCATCCGCCTTTTCCGGGTCGCCGATGAAGACCCAGATCAAGGAATCCTGCTCCACCAACGGGTATCGCCGTAGCCGGGCGGTGCGCGGGACGCGCTGCTGGCCCGGCACGAAGACGCATTTGCCGTCGGTGCCGTAGGTGAATCCGTGGTAGCCGCAGACGACTCGGTCGTCCACGAGCCGGGAAGGCGCTTGTGACAGCGGGAAGCGGCGATGCACGCAGCGATCGGCCATCGCGGTGACCTCGCCGTCACGAGCGCGCCAGAAGAGGATGGGCTCACCGCAGATCGTGCGGGAGAACAGCTCCTGTTCGATTTCGGTGCCGTACGCGGCGACGTACCATTGGTCCCGCGGGATGGTGGTGGTCATGATCGGTGTCTCCTCGTCGTCGAGGGCAGAGCCAGGAAGCCGAGGTCAGCCTGACGAAAAGGACCGGTCGCGCCGAACAGCGTTTCCGAAAGATGGAAGACTTTTCCTAGGTCGGTGCGATCAGGGCGCGGGAGATCGCCCGTGCGCTGGTGCGGACCAGCGGAGCCAGCGCGTGCGGTTTGGTGCCGGTGTGGTGGACGACGAGGGACACCGCGGCGACGACCTGCCCGCGGCCGTCGTCGATCGGCGCGGCCACCGACAGGGCGTCCATGGTGACCTGCCGATCGCTGATCGCGAAGCCGTTGGTGCGGACGTCGGCGAGCATCCGCCGCAACCCGGCCGGATCGGTGACCGTCTTGCGGGTGTAGCGCTCGATCGGCTTGCCGAGCACCTCGTCCTGTACCGCGGTGGGGGCATGCGCGAGCAGCACCAGGCCGACGCCGGTCGCGGTGAGCGCGAACCGGCCGCCGACCCTGGTCAGCACGGGCACGGCACCGGAACCGGCGATACGTTCGATGAAGACGACCTCGGTGCCCTCACGGACCGCGAGTTGCACGTTTTCCTTCGTGATCTGGGAAAGGTCTTCGAGGAACGGCAGCGCGCGCTCCCGCAGTCCTTGTCCGCGCGGCGCCAGCGCGCCGAGTTCCCACAGGCGCAACCCGACCCGGAACAATCCGTCTTCGCCTCGCTCGACGGCGCCCCAGGAAGAAAGCTCGTTCAACAAACGGTGCACTGTGGACAGTGGCATATCCGCCCGGCGGGCGATTTCGCTGAGGCTCAGCGTCGGTCGTTGGACGCTGAACGCGTCCAGCACCTGGAACATGCGACCGACCACGGATCCCGTGCGGCCAGGACGGCGACCTCTCGGCATCGTTCTCACTCGTCCTCGCTCGGTCTCGCGGGCGGCTCGTCGCCCGAGTCAAGCCAGGATCTCAGATACCGGCCGCCCGAACCCGTTCCGGCGGGCCACCGGCCACGACGACGTCCAGATCCGGGTTGGCCCGCATGCCGCCCAGCACGATCGACGGGTCGATGAGTCCCTCGGTGTGCACGTGGTCCTCGGTCGGCACCCCGGTCACGTCGAAGAACGGCTCGAAGATGTCGGAGGTGAGCACGCCGAGTAGCTGGGTGTTGTGCGCGGTGACGGCGAAGCTGTGCACGGTTCCGGGTGGGGCGTGCAGGAAGTCCCCCGGGGTGAGCAGGATTTCCTCACCGTTGACCCACAGCCAGATCCGGCCGGAAAGGCACAGGAAGTTCTCGGTGTGCCGCTGGTGGAAATGCCGGATGATGTACGGCTGGGGTGCGGCGAGGGTGTTCACCGCGAAGTATCGGCCACCGGTGTTGCGGCCCCTGGCCAGGAAGGAGTTCACCGCGTCCGGCCAGCCTCGCCGCTCCCCGGTGCGGGCGCGCAGGAAATAGCCTTCGGTGCCGACGGGAAGGGTGTCGTCCCACGCCTCGCCGGCGGCCACCCGGGGCAGGTCGTGCGGCGTCGCACCCGGCGGCAGTTCCCCGGTGAGCACAGCGCCTGCCGCGTAGAGGTGCCGCTCGACGTTCGCGACCGTCCCGGGGAGTCCGTCCAGTGCGCCGCCGGGAGCGGAGTACTGCAGCACCTTGGTCAAGTGACTCAGCATGCGACAGGCCACCGGGGTGCCCGGCGGGACGTGCACCGAGTCGCCGGGCACCAGGATCCGGCTCTCGCCCGGCAGCCAGAACTGGGCGCTGCCCTCGAAGACGTAGTAGGAACGTTGATGGCCGGCGAAGGTGTGGAACGGGATTTCGGCCCCTCGCGGGCCGAGTATGAACGCCGCGTCGAAAAGGCCACCGGTGTCCTCGGTTCGGGCGATGACCGTCCACAAGAGACCGCCGGTTTCGAACCGTGCGCCTTCGCCCGCGGCGAGATAGTAGGGGACCGGTTCCCCGGGCAGTGCGTCGATGACCGGCGCGCGGCCGTGCATGGTCTCCAGATCGGGGGTCGTCACCGGGTTTCTCCTGTCCTGGACGTGAGATGCCTGCGGAAGAAATCGTGGATGTCGGAGAAGCCGAACGTGGCCGGTCCGCCGTCGTCGGCCGATGTCCGCCGCACGGCGGACGCGCTGCCTTCCGCCGCGAGCCTCCCGTCGTCCATCACCTGGCCGAGCGCGACGTCGAGGCGGCCGGGCGGGTTGAGGAAACCGTGCCGGTACCCCTTCAGGAGGTACAGCTCGCTCGGCACCCCGGCGGCAACGAGTGCCGCGTGCAGCCGTTCGCTCTGCCGGTGTGACACCAGCACGTCCCCGGTGCCGTGGGAGAGCTGGAACGGCGGCGCCGCGGCGCTGACCCAGGTCAGGGGACAGGCTTGCCGTGCCGGCTCCGGCGACCGCGCCGGATGCCCGCCGAGCAACCGTTCCTCCGGCGACGGCGCCCCGCTCGGCCCGAGGTGGGTGGCTTCCGCTTCCGCGACCACTTCGGCGAGGTCGACCGGTGGATAGGACGCGGCGACCGCGCGCACCGGGACGGCACCCGCCTCCCGCTCGCCCGGGACGTCGGTGAGGTGCCCGGTGAGCCCGCCGAGGGCGGCCAGATGACCACCGGCCGACGCGCCCCAGAGCCCGATCGCGCCGGGAACGAGGCGATACCGTTCGGCGTTCGCGTCCAGGAACCGGATCGCGGCGCGCAGGTCGTGCAGCTGGGCCGGGAACAACGCCTGCGGCGAGAGCCGGTATTCGATGCTCGCCATCGCGCAGCCGGTGGCCAGAGCGGACTGGACGAGGTCGGGTGCCAGCGTGCGGTCGCCGGTGAACCAGCCGCCGCCGTGCAGCCACAGCACCACCGGGACCGCTTCGTCGGTGACGGGTCGATAGAGATCGAGCAACAGGTCCCCGGTTTCCCGCCGGGCGAAGACGACATCGGCGCCGACCCTGACCGCCCCCGACGGCGGGGTGAAGCGGTGTGCCATGTCATCGAGCTTGGTCGCCCGGACCGGGCCACACCAGCGCGATCATCCGCACGATCGTTCGGCGGATCCGGATGATCAGCGGGCCAGGCCGCCGAGTCCGGCGGCGATCCGGACAAACCGCTCCAGTGCGTCGGATCGGCGTTCCCGGCGCAGATAGAGGTAGGTCGTCGCAGGCGGGGAATCCACGATGGGCACGAACGAAAGCCCTGGTCGCGCGTAGGTGGCGGACGCGGATTCCCCGGCGATGTTGAGCCCCTGCCCGGCCCCGCACAGTTCGAGCACCTCTTCGAAGTTCCTGGAAACCGGCAGCAACCGGGGTACGACACCGGCCGCGGTGAGCGGCGAATACCAGTGTTCGGCCACCTCGTCGTCCTCGACGGACACGAAGGTTTCCCCGGCCAGGTCGGCCAGCCGTACCGAGTCCCGCGCGGCCAGTGGATGCCGGTCGGGGGCCACCAGCACGCACCCTTCTTCCCACAACGGCACCGACTCGAACGCGGGAGCCGGGTTCCGGCCGAGCTCGGCGACGAAGGCGCAGTCCACTTCGCCGTCGGCCAGCGCGTCGTAACAACCGAGGAAGCCCAGCTGCCGGATCTGCCAGCGGACCTGCGGCAGTTCCTCCGCCACCGCCGCCATGATCTCGCGAAACCGTGGACTGGAGACCATCAACCCGACCCGGATCCCCGGCTCGTCGACCGCTTTCCGCGCCCAGTCCACGACCTCGTCCATGGCCGCGATCGCCCGCCGGGCCCGTGGCGCCAGCTCCCGGCCGTGTTCGGTCAGTTCGACGCTCCGGGACGTGCGCTGGAACAACGTCCGGGCGAGGCGCCGTTCGAGCGCGGCGATCTGCTCGCTCATCGCGGACGGACTCAGGTGCAGCCGGGCCGCGGCGCGGCCGAAATGACTTTCCTCCGCCACGGCGAGGAAACACCGGAGGTGATGAATGGTGAGGTCCACGTTTCCCGCCTGATCAGGAGCCCGGAGTGGTGAGCGGTGCGATGGACATGAGGTGCTTCTCCTGGTGTGGTCGGGTACGAGAGCGCAGGGTAACCGACGACACCACGCCTATAAGATTTGAGCTATGACGACAGTGGTGGGTGCATGAAATCCGAAAGAGGCCATCGACTCCTGGCTTTTCTTCGCGAGCTCCAGGTGACCACCACGTGGACGGTCGCGGTCACCGAAGAAGCCGGTACTTCGACGTGGCGGCTTGGCGGATCGACATGGCAAGCGACCGTGGTCGTCGAACCGCTGCGTTGGCTCGGGTTGGCATTCGAGGCGCTGGATCCCGTGACCGGCAGACGCGCCACCTACGAGATCGACACCGACCTGTATGACATATCGCAGGACAAGCAGCGCGAATTCGCGGAAGAGATCGAACGGGACATCGCCGAATTCCTCGACAACTTGAGAAAGCGAGTCGTTCTCCGAGGAAACGACGGGTTGAGATTCGTGGTCGTCTTTCCGTTGGACGGGTCCTATGTCCGCGTGACCCAGGGGCGTTTCATCGGCAGTGTGTCCACGTACGCCGGTCTCACCGCCGCACGGACCGGCGGTGAGTACGTCCCGGTGGAATAACGAGCGGCCTTTCGCAACATCTCGTTGAGGGCTTGAGGAGGCTGGTCACCCACATTGGAGACATCAGGTGGCGGTCAGTGGCGCTTCCACTCCTGCTCCTTCCACGCGGGATCGAGTGGCGTGTGCGCGATGTGGTTGGTGTAGTTGGACAACGTCTTCATCCCGACACCGAGGATCACGTCCATCACGTGGCGTTTCGTGTAGCCCGCGGCCAGGAACCGCGCGACCTCGTCGTCGGGAACCCAGCCTTGGTTGGCGACCATCGACGCGGTGAAGCGCCGTGCCGCGTCCAGCGTGTCATCGGGCAGCGGTTTGCCTTCACGCAAGGCGGTGACGGTGGCACTGTCCACTCCGGACTTCAGCGCCAGCGTGGAGTGCGCGGCCACGCAGTACTCGCAGCCGTTCTGAACGCTGGCCGTGATCCAGACGACGTGCTTGGCCTTGGCGGGCAAGGAGGATTTGCCGAACAGTTCCGCCAGGGTGTTGTATCCGGCGAGCAGCTCCGGCGACTCGGCCATCACCGCGTTCAGCGTGGTGACGAAACCCATGCGGCGTTTCGCGGATGCCAAGTGGGGTCGGGAGTTCTCCGGTGCGCTCGCTTCGTCATGGACCGTGAACTGGGGCATCGGGACTGTCTCCTCTCAGGCGGCCAGCAAGCTGATCGTGGCCGTTACGGTTTTCTCGAGCGTTTCCGGTTCCGCTCCCGCGCGGGACCGGAGATTGACGCCATAGGCCAGCAGGGCCAGCATGTCGGCGGCCGTGGCCGAGGTGACTTCCGGGCGTAACTGCCCGGAATCCGACGCGTGCGCCAAGGCGGCGAGCATCGCGGTACGGAGCCGGTCGTGGTGCAGGTGCAGGACCGCTCGCACGTCGGGATCGTCGTTTTCCCCGTTCGCGTGGGCATTGGAAATCATGCAGCCCCATCGTGCGTGCTCGCCCGAACAGCGGGTCGTGATCAGCCCGTCGAAAAAGGACGAGATGGCGGGCAGGCCGCGGGTGTCGTCGGTGAGCCGTCGCAGGATCGGCTCGGAACGCCGCTCGACATAGTGCCGCAGCGCCGCGACGTAGAGATCCCGCTTGCCGCCGAAGGTCGAGTACAGGCTCGACCGGTTGACGCCGGTCGCGGTCACGATGTCCTGGACCCCGGTCGAATCCACGCCCTGGCGCCAGAACAGCCGCACGACGGAGTCGAGCACCGCGTCCGGATCGAAGTGTTTCACATCGGGCATGGCCACCCTCGCTAACTTGGAACGTCCATTCCAAGTTAGCGGTCCACTCGCGCCTCCCGCAAGGGGGGTGGGTTGACAGCGACGGGAGGTGCTGCGATCCTCCCTAACAATCGTTAGGGAGGAAACAATGAAGTTCCCTACTCGCGTACTTCTCGCAGTCCTGTTCGCGGTCGCGGCGGTTCTGGTCGCACCGGCCACACACGCCGCCGAGGCCGCCGATCCGGTGGCTTCGTCGGTCGACCCGCATTGGGCGGATCCCGGGCCGTTCGCCGTCGCGGTCGACGCCGGGCTGATCCACACGTTCTACCGGCCGGCGGCGCTCGACCAGGGCGCTCCGCATCCGGTGATCGTCTGGGGGAACGGCACCGGGGCGACTCCGGCGGCCTACGACGGTCTGTTGCGGCACTGGGCCTCGTACGGGTTCATCGTCGCGGCGGCCAACACGCCGTTCGCCAATGACGGTAAGGCGATGCTGGGCGGCGCGCGGTGGCTCGTCGGAGAGAATCAGCGACCGGGAAGTCGCTACTACCGCAAGGTCGCCGCGATGGCGATCGGGTCGGCGGGGCATTCGCAGGGCGGTGCCGGAGCGATCAACGCCGGGGCCGATCCGTTGATCACCACGACGATCGCGCTGCAGCCCGGACCGCTGGCCGACGCGGGCAAGCTGCACGGGCCTACGCTCTTCCTCGCCGGACAGACGGACACTATCGTCAAACCCGGCTTGATCGTGCTGCCGTTCTACGAGGCCGCTGACCAGATTCCCGCGGTCTACGCCGAACTGAAGGGCGCGGGCCATTTCGAACCGGCGCTCGACGGCGGCAGGTTCCGTGGTGTCCTCACGGCGTGGTTCGCCTATCGTCTCAAGGGAGACGAGCGGGCCAAAGCCGAGTTCGCGGGCCCCTCCTGCGGGCTGTGCACGGATCCTGACTGGAGCGACGTGCGGCGCAATGACAAGGCCGAGAGCGGCCAGGTCTGAGGAAAGGGCCACCACGCTGAACGAGAACCCGCAAACCCGCGATCTCACCGCATTGACCAGGGTTCGCGCGGTGGAGCCGAAATTGCCGCCGGGGACCAGCACGGGTACCGAGCTGCGCATCCTCCTGGAATCGTTGCGCCTGTTCGCCTACCATGGCTATCCGGCCACCAGCGTGCGGAAGATCGCCACCGCGATCGGGATCAAGGCGCCCAGTCTGTACGAGCATTTCTCCGCCAAGGAGGACATCCTGACGCGGATAGTCCACATCGGACACAGTGCGCTGCTGACCTCGTTCGAGCGGACGATCGCCGAATGTGACCCCGACCCGGTGAGCCAGATCCGGGAACTGGTGCGTACCCATGTGCTCAACCACGTCACGTACCCGCTGCTGGCCATCGTCACCAACGACGAGTTGCACCACCTTTCCCCGGCGCGTGCCGAGGAGGTCCTCGCCTTGCGGCAACGTACCGAACAGATCGCTGTCGAGGTGGGTATCCGTGGTGTCGAACAAGGAGTGTTCGACGGCTCCGAGGTCGTCGCGACCACGGCGGCGATCGCGAGCATGGGTGTCCGGGCGCCGTACTGGTTCGTTCCCACCTCCGGCTACGGACCCGCCGACCTCGCCGACGCCTACGCCGAGCTGGCCATCCGGATGCTGCGGCCCGGGGACCCCTCGGGGCCGGACCGGTCGAGGTGACCGGCCATGTGGACCGATTCCCGCACCGGTGACGCGTCCCCAGCCTGGACGGAACTGGCCACCTACGTCGGCAGGCAGGAGGAGGGCGCCGAAGTACGCAGGCTGCTCGGGTCCGCGCGTCTGGTCACGTTGACCGGTCCGGGCGGGGTGGGGAAGACCCGTCTCGCCGAACAGGTCGCGGCCAGGATCTGCCGGGCGTTCGCCGACGGGGTGGTCGGCGTGCCGCTCGCCGAAGCGCGCGACGAGCGCCTACTCGCCGGGTTGATCGCGCACCGGCTCGGGCTGCACGACCGGTCGCTCCGACCCACCCTGCACACGGTCGCCGACTATCTGCGCGAGAAACAGCTACTGCTCGTGCTCGACAACTGCGAGCATCTCGTCGCGGGCTGCGCCGAGCTGGTCGCCATGCTCTTGCGCCACTGCCCGCGGCTGGTGGTGTTGTGCACCAGCCGGCGGTCCCTCGGCGTGACCGGTGAACACGTTCACGCCGTGCCGCCGCTGACCGTCCCATCCGGACACGTCACCTCCGCGCGGGAGCTCGCGGCCAGCGAGGCCGTCCAGCTGTTCGTCGATCGCGCCTGCTCGGTATTGCCCTCGTTCCGGCTCACCGACGACAACGGGCCGGACGTGGCCAAGGTGTGCCGTCAGGTGGACGGGCTGCCACTGGGTATCGAACTCGCCGCGGCCCGGATCCGGGCGCTGTCGCCGCACCAGATCGCACAGCGGCTCGAAGACCGCCTGGCAACGCTGAGCACCGGCTCACCCACCGTGCCCGAACGGCAGCGCACCCTGCGGGCGACGGCGGACTGGAGTTTCGCGTTGTGCACCGAGGCCGAGCGGGTGGTCTGGGCACGGTGCTCGGTGTTCGCCGGATCCTTCGACCTGGCCGCGGCGGAGTACGTCTGCGCCGGTGACGCACGCGGTGAGGACGTCCTCACCGCTGTCGACGGTCTTATCGACATGTCGGTGCTGCAGCGAGAGGACGCCGGTACGACCGTGCGTTACCGAATGCTGGAGACGCTGCGCGACTACGGTCACGAGCAGCTGGTGGCCCAGAAGGCGGATCGCGAGACCGCCCGTCGGCACCGCGACCACTATGACCGGCTGACCTGCGACGCCGACACCGAATGGTTCGGGCCACGCCAGCCCGCGTGGAGCGACCGGCTGCGCGCCGAACACGCGAACCTGCGTGTCGCGCTGACGTGGTCTCTCACTGAGCCCGGCGAAGCCGCTGTGGCGCTGCGCATGGCAACCCGGGTCTCCGAGTACTTCGTGATGAGCGGCGCCGCGCGCGAGGCCCGTGAGTGGATCGATCGCGCGCTGGCGGCCGTGGAGGAGGACGAGCCTGGGCGGGCGCTCGCGCTGAGCACGTCGGCACTGTGCGCGTTGTTCCATTCCGACCTGCCCTTGGCTCGTGCCCGGCTGGACGAAGCGGCGGCCCTCGACAGCGCGGCGGCCGAGGCGCATCTCGACTACGTGCGGAGCTTCGCAGCGATGCTGTGTACCGAGCCGACGGTGGAACTGGCCGCGAAGGCGGTGCGGGCCTTCGCCGAACGGGGCGAGGTCCGCAGGCAGATGCATCCGCTGTTCATCCTCGGTATCGCGGTGGCCTATCGCGGCGACCTCGACCTCGCGCGGGCCCTGCTGCGCTGGATGCTGTCGCTGTGCGAGGACGCCGGTGACAGCCACTACCGTTCGATGGCTCTCTTCGGAATCGGTGTCGTCGAGGTGTGGTTCGGCGACGCCGAGGTCGCTGAGACGGCGATGCGCGAGGCGCTGCGGATCGACCTGCGTGCCTGCGACAGGCTCTCCGCCGCGTACCGGGTCGACGGGCTGGCCTGGGTCGCGTCGCGGCAGGGCGGGAACACGCGGGCGGCAAGGCTTTTCGGTGCGGCGGCGACCATGTGGGAGCGCTGCGGAGCGACTCCCGACGTCGCCGTGTCGATTCCGCACCGGTGCTTCCGCGACGCCACCCGCGAGGCCCTCGGCGTCGAGCGGTTCGAGCGCGCGTTCGCCGAGGGACGCTCGATGACCCCGGCCGAAGCCGCCGGCGGCAGCGGTGACGACCACATCGAGGAGCCCCTGCGGCTCCCGCGTTCGTCGTCCCCGCTGACCCGCCGGGAAGCCGAGGTCGCGGATCTGGTCGCCGAAGGAATGACGAACCGGGAGATCGCGCGCCGTCTGGTCATCGCCCAGCGCACGGCCGACACGCACGTCCAGCACATCCTGACGAAGCTGGGTTTCGCGAACCGCACCCAGCTCACGGTCTGGGTCATCGAACGCCGTGCGGCCCACGAGAACTGATCCCGCGGGCCGCACGGCGTCCGATCACGACAGCGCCTGCACCACCAGATCGGCGACCTTGTCGTCGCGCAGCATCGCGAGGTGACTGACTCCGGGCACCTCGATGTTGTGCACGCCGTCCAGTTTCGAACTGGTGGCCGGGGTGACCACGCCGTCGTTCGGCGACCAGATGACGGTGCCCGCCACGTCGCCGGGCACCGCCTCGCCCGCGTTGAGTTTCGTCAGGAATCCGGAACCGGGCTGCATTTCACGGCAGGTGACCTGCCACGCGCAGAGACCGGCGTTGGCCGTGCCGTTGTTCGGTCCGGCCAGCGACACCCAGTCGTCCACCTTGCCGGCGCACGCGCCGTACTTGACGCAGTAACGGCTGTTGAGGCTGCCCATCGAATGGCCGACCAAGTCCACTTTCGACGCACCGGTGCGGCTCAGCACCTCATCGACCTTCGCGCCGAGTTGTTCCGCGGTGAGGACGTTGGACTGCGTCAAGGTGTTGTAGCCGAACGTGAAGACCTGATCGTCGCGGTACCCGGCCTGCTTCAACGAGGCCGTGAACTCGGTCCAGTTGCTCGGGCTGCCGAACAACCCGTGGATCAGGATCACCGGATCGCGTTCGGCGGCCGCCTGGGTTCCCGCCGCGGCGGGAACCCAGGACTGGACAAGGACCCCGGCGGTGGCCATGGCGGCCACCGCGAGGGCCGCCACACTGCGGCGCGCACGCTTCATGAGACTTTTCTCCTCGCACCTGGCCAAGACCCTCGCGGTCTCGGTCACAGGCACACACCGTCTCGTGATCGCGCGGCCGGGACATCGGCAGAACTACGGAGTTGTCCCTACGTAGGTGAAGGTGCCGTGCAGTTCTTCGGTGTACTCACATTGACCTTGGCCCCGGTGAACTCCTCGAGTATCGCGATGTTCTCCGGGGCGTAGTTCTTGGCGACGATCTTGTCCACGTCCGCACTGCCGAGTTTGGCGGCATAGGACGCGGATTGATCGAGCCAGTACGCCGACCGCAGGAACTCGATGAGCACCAGTTCGCGCAGCGCGGGGTCGGCCTTGATCTTGGTCCAGTAGTCGGCATGCTTCGTCTTGGCCGTGCGCAGGTAGAGCAGAAGATAACGAATGTTGGTGGCGACGATGTCCCTGGAATTGCTCGCTCCCACGCCTTGGATGTATTCGGCGACGACAGTCGCCGCGGGCAGTCCCATGAGCCCGGCGTTGAGTTCGGCGAGGACTCCCTGGAGGCGATACGTTCCCTGCTGCGCGTCCCGCAGGTAGATGTCGTCCATGGAGGAGGTGAGCTTGTCCGTGATCAGCGGCAGGATTTCGCGGCGGGGGAACCCGCCGTACAGAGGCACCTTCATCGCCTTTCGGGACGCGTTGATCCACGCGGACATGTAGACGTCCCACGACGTTCTCGACGGATCCAGGTCCCACATATGGGTTTCCTCGTGGATCGCCACCATCAGTGATTCGGCGAGGGCGTTGAAACTGGATTTCTCGACGAACTGGCTGAAATACTTGTCATTGGCTTGAGCGGTCGCGAGGCCTTCGCCGCTGGGCCAGCGTCGTTTGTACACGGCTTGGATCGTCTGCAACCACTTCGAAGACTGGAAACCGGCCTTGATGTCGCTTACATCGGCCTTTGGCTGCACGGGTTCTTCGTAGCAGAACGCGGCGCGCGGCCCGCCGGTGTTCGAAGCGGGTTGCGCGGCGGCGACGGGAAACTGGACGAGGGACAAGGCGAGGCAAGCGGACAGCAGTGAAACGCGGAATTCGCGGCGCATGAGGGACCTCGGTTCACGGTAGGACTTCCGTGGGTCAAGACGGGAAGTGTCTCCTACTCGGCACCGTCGTCTCAATGATATCGCTTCGTATACGACTGGACAGCCTAGGTGTTACGGCGGCGTACGGAGGAGCGAACTGCCGCCCGGCACTCACGAGCGCGTTCGAGTCCCCGGACATGCGAACGGCACGCGGCGCTGGAGCCGCGTGCCGAAGGGGTGGAGAGAAATGGTTCGTCAGTCGCGCGTGTTGCCCTCGTTGGCGAGACCTTGGGATCGGTTGAGGTTCTGGGCTTCGTGGAGCTGGTCTTCGAGGGTGACGATGCGGCAGGCGGCGTCGATGGCGGTGCCCTGGTCGACCATTTCCCGCACCCTGGCGGCCAGGCGCAGCTGGTGCCGGGAGTAGCGGCGGTGCCCGCCGGCGGATCGTTGCGGGGTGATCAAGCCGGCCTCGTCGAGGCTGCGCAGGAAACCTTGGGTCGTGCCGAGCATGTCGGCGGCCCGGCCCATGGTGTACGCGGGATAGTGCTCGTCGTCGAACCTGTCGGCCCCGCTGGGCGTGGCCGGTCCTTCTTGGTCAGGGATCATTCCACCTCCACATCACGAAGGACCCCGGGTGCCGAACGGCACCCGGGGTCCTCAGGGTTGGGTTTCACCATTGTCAACCGGCGTGTTGCCCGGCTTCCTGCACCCGCGTCCGTCGAAAAACCGGACGTTGCGGGGATCGCTCATTCGTGACCGAGAACCACCTCCGAACTCGATGGAACTACGGCACCCGCGCGGCGCTATCCGGCCGCTGCGGGCGATCCAATGATGATGCCGTTCCCTTCTTTCCTGTGTTTTCCACTTACTGGGTACTGCAACTTCAACTGCTGGTACTGCGACTGCTGATACTGCAACTTCAACTGCTGATACTGCAACTTCAACTGCTGGTACTGCGACTTCACCTACTGCGAGCGTCACTGCTGGAACCCTTTCACTGATCGGTCCCAGCACGCTGACGCCGCTGGTCACTGGCCGGAGCCCCGTTCACTGATCGGCTCCGGCCACCTGACCGGTCCTGCAACTGCACTTGCCTACTGCTGATACTGCTCAACTTCTGGTACTGCAACTTCTGGTACTGCCGGTACTTCGATACTGCTGCTCCAGGACCGGTACTACCTGGCAAAACCTCTTCACAACACGGTCCTTGAGTACTGCTTCCGGTCACCAGCCGGAACCTGTTCCTTGATCGGCTCCGTCCTGCCTGACCGCCTTGTCTCACCTCGCGGGTAGTTACGTTCTCTCCCGCGCCTGCTTGACGTTGTCTCTCTCGGTACAAGGAGAACACTACACACACCCGTCGTTGAATGTCTACTCCGCTCAGCATAGATTTTCTGCGGCGTGTCGGACGGAGTACGGGAAGAGGGGCTCACGGGCATGAGTGACGAGGTCATGCGGGATCCGCTCGACGAGCGTTACGGCCTCGTCGGTGTGCGTGACCTGGAGGAGTACGCCGAGGCCTTGACCCTGCTGCTGGAGCGGGGACGCCGGGAACGGTTCGCGGCGTTGTTGTCGGAGGCCGAGGCCTACGCGGCGGCGGAACTGCTGGGCCGCTTCGCGCAGCTCGACCCCCGCGGGGCGCTGAACCAGCTGGCCGCGTCACTGGCGAGCCGCCTCTACAGCCGTCTCGGCGCCTGAACGCTCCGGGGAAGGCCTCTTTCCCTACGCTCACGGTCAGGGGCGCGTTAGATGACCCGAAATCCACACACCCCCTCACCCCCGCGACACGTTCACCCATCCCAACCAGACCCCTGAGCGGGGAAGATTCCGGCCGTTGGACGTCCGGATTCTTCCCCGCTCGGGGGTCTGCCGGAGGTCATGGCCGACCTGACGTTGATCAACGGAGGATCGGGGACACTCAACGATGCTGTTGGTTTATTCGTGTTGAGCGCAGGATCCCCTGGTCGTCGCGTGCTCTGAGGGAGGACCTGCGTGATCGGATGGCGATCTCGTGTGCTTGAAGGGACGACACGCGTGATCAGACGGAGGGCACCTGTGTCCAGACAGACGACACGCGGCGGAACCCGGCTGCACGCGTGCCGTCCGTCCAGACACGCGTGTCCTCCGTCTGATCACGCGTGTCCTCCGTCTGATCACGCGAAACCGCCCGAACCCGAATAAACCAACAGCATCACTCAACGTCCCCAATCCTCCGTCGTCGATCCCGGCATCCGCTGAACCGGCATCCCGGCGCAGGCCATGCGCAGGAAGACCCTGATGCTCAAGGTAGGGAAGGAGGCCTTCACGGACTTGCCACCCGGGCCTCACCGGAACGGCCCGGATCACTCACGAGTAGGTTGCCGCCGGTGGATGTTCCGGAGCAGGTTCTGCGCACCTCGATCATCGAGCGGTTGTTCGCCCGCGCCGCCGATCCGCGTCCGCTGTTCACGCATCAGGACCACAGCGTCGGGGTGGACACCACGCTCACCTGGACGGAGTTCGTCTCCCGGGTGCGGGAAGTCGCGGGGACGCTGCGCCGGATCACGCGGCCGGGTGATCGCGTCGCCGTGCTCACCGGGCAGGACCTGAACTACCCCCTCGCCTTCTACGGGGCGCTCGCCGCCGGGCTGGTGGCGGTGCCGTTGATGGCGCCGGGCAGCCGCGCTCAGCGAGGCAGGCTCACCGGTGTCCTTGCCGACTGCGACGCACGGGTCTGGCTGACTTCCTCGGCCGCCGCCGCGAAAACGCGGGAAGCCGGGACACCCGAACATCTCGTGGTGGTCGACGAACTTTCCGGGCCTGGCGCCGATCCGCTCCCGGTCACACCGGAAAGCCCCGCGTATCTGCAGTACACGTCCGGGTCGACGCGGGAACCCGCCGGTGCGGTGATCCCGCACCGCGCGGTCGCCGCGGCCTGCTGGCAGGCGAGCCGGGCCTACGCCGTCGACGAGGGCACGACCTGTGCCGGCTGGATCCCGTTCTTCCACGACATGGGCCTGATCCAGCTTCTGTGCCTGCCGGTCTTCGCCGGCGCGCGATCGGTTTTCATGGCGCCCGCGGAATTCGTGCACAAGCCCGCGAGATGGCTGCGTCAGCTGGCGGATCATCCGGCCGTGTTCACCGCCGCGCCGAACTTCGCGTTCGACCTCGCCGCCGACGCCGCGGGGGAGGCGGGCGACGACCTCGACCTTTCGGACGTGCGTGTCGCGCTCAACGGCAGTGAACCGGTGCGGCCAAGCACGATCGCGCGGTTCCACGAGGTCTTCGGACCGCGTGGGTTCCGGCCCGAAGCCCATCGGCCGTCCTACGGCCTGGCCGAGGCGACCGTGTACGTGTCGAGCGCGGACGAGACGGGACCTCGGAGCGCGGTGTTCGACCGCGAGACCCTCGCGCAAGGCCGGGCGAGGGAGGTACCGGACGGCAAGGAACTCGTTTCGGTCGGCCGCCCGCTCGGACAGCGGGTCCGGATCGTCCGCGACGGGATGGCGCAGCCGGACGGCACGGTGGGGGAGATCTGGATCCACGGCCCGAACGTCGCGGCGGGCTACTGGGGGCGCGGCGACGCCGCCGCGTTCGAGGCCGAACTCGAAGGGATTCGCGGCTGGCTGCGGACCGGGGATCTGGGTGTCTTCCACCGCGGCGACCTCTACATCACCGGCAGGCTCAAGGATCTCATCGTCATCGACGGACGCAATTTCCACCCGCAGGACATCGAGGCCGTCGCCGGCGAAGCACATCCGGCGATCCGCCGCGACCGCGTCGTCGCTTTCGGCGTGTCGGACGAAAGGGGCGAAGGGGCAATGGTGGTAGCCGAATGGGCAAAAAACGCCGAAGCCGATGTCAAAGAAGTAACGAGGATGGTATTGCGGGAAGTGTCCCGCGAACATGATCTGACGTTGCGTTCTGTCCGTGTGGTTCCCTCCGGTGACCTTCCGCGCACTTCCAGTGGCAAGGTGGCGCGTGCGGCGGCGAAGGCACGTTATAGTCGGCGCCGTGGTTGATCACCGCGCGGAGGTCGTGAAAGTCGTCAGCGAGACTTTTCGGCTTGATCCCGCCGAAATCGAGCTCGACGCACCGCTGGAAGAGCTGGGCGTCGACTCCAAGGGACGGATAAAACTCCTGTCGGCGCTGGAGATCTACCACAACGTGAGAATCGACCTCGACCAGCTGGACCGGTTCACCGACATCGGGTCGGTGGCCGAAGTTCTCGCCGAGGCACTCGGTGACAAGGCCGGCGGATCCGACGAAAGGCGCTGAAAAGAATGAGCGGGGGCTTCACCGCGGCGACCGATGCGCTTTCATCGGCGTCGAAGAACATCGGAAAGCTGACGGAACAGTTGTTGGAAGACAACCCGGATCTGTCGAGCACACCGGTGAACGCGGCCGGCTTCGGCCAGGCGCACGGCGATCACGCGAAGAAGTACACCGACGGCGTCGCGGCGTTGTGGGCGTCGGTTCAGGGGTACAGCACCACGCTCGGCTCGTTCGGCACGAACCTCGGCACCGCCGGCACCGCCTACGGCACCAATGAGGACGAACAGAAGAACAAGATCACCAAGACGGGGATGCGCTAGTGGCCATCGAAACCTCCTGGACCGACGTCAAAGCCGTCCTCGACGACCCGGCCGTTCCCGCCGAGAAGAAGACCCAGCTCATCGGCTCGTGGATGCGGACGCATCCGGCGCCCCCGCCGTGGACGGCGGACCAGGAGCCGGAGGAGATCAAGCAGAAGCGCAAGGAAGCCGAGAAGTACATGGCTTCCTACAACGCCTATCCGTTCATGCCCTATGACGACGACGTCGACAAGGTGTTCAAGGACGCGAAAGGCGCGGGCGATCAGGCCAGCTTCAACCGGAAGGCGGAGAAGAAGGCCGTCGACGAAGGCAACAAGAAACTCGACGACACCAAGGAACCCACCGCGGAGGGCGCCGGGACCAAGACGTCGGACGAGATCTTCGACGCCGCCGCGCCCGCCCTCAAGGTTTTCGAGACCTTCGGCTCGCTGCTGGCGAAGCTCCCGGAGGACTGCCGGGGCACCACTCGCGCGCTCGATTTCGAGAAGGACATCAAGAAGCCGTTCGACGAGCAGCGCGGTATCAGCTTCAAGAACTTCGTCGACGACGCCGCCCACTTCAAGACCGGTTCGAAGACCGTCCAGAAGGCCATCGACGACACCGGTTCCCAGCTGAACACCCTGTACGGGACCTGGACCGGGAAGGCCGCGGACGCTTCCTCGGACAACTACAACGAGAAGATCCTCCCCAAGGCCAAGAAGCTCTCCCAGACGCTGGACAACGCGAGCGAAGCGACGCTGCACACCACCGCCACGGTGTTCAAACTGTGCAAGGGCAAGGCCGACACGGTCATCGACCTCTACAAGGAGATCGTCGGCAAAGCGGACTTCCCGATGGCGCAGAAGGTCATCGCCATCGCCGCCGGTGAGAAGAGCGGTAAAGAGGACCTCGGCGCGATCGCGGGCTGGATGGACGTCAACTTCGGCTCCAACCTGGTCCAGCAGCTGAACAACGACGGCTGCTGCGACGACGACGAGTTCAAGAAGGCGGGCCAGGACCTCGCCAAGCAGTGGATCCAGAGGCAGTTCATCCCGGAGATGTGGGACATCATCTACCAGGGATTCGCCAAGTCCTGCAAGGAAACCAAGGATTTCGTCAACCAGGCCTACGACGAGCTCGACAAGATCATGGGCAAGGTCAAGAACGAGTTCGAAGGCGGGGACAAGGGCGGCGCGGGTGGTGCCGGTGGCGCCGGTGGCGGTACGGGCGGTGGCCCTGGCGGCGGTTCGGGTAACGGCGGTCCCGACTTCACCGGTGGATCCGGCGACGGTCCGGGTGGGTCCGGCAAGGGCGGCGGTCAGGGCGGCGGGCCCGGTGGCGGCTCCGGCGGTGGCCCGGACTTCACCGGTGGCGGCTCGGGCGGTTCCGGTGGGGGACCTGGCGGTGGCTCCGGTGACGGCTCTGGCACCGGCGGTTCCGCTGGGGGACCGGGCGGTGGCACCGATCCGGCAGACCAGCCCAAGCCTCCGCCGATCCCGGAAGTGAACCTTCCGCAGGGCGGCGGCCCCGGTGGTGGAACGCCGGGCGGTGGCGGATCCGGTTCCGGACCGGACGCGCCCAAGGACGAGACGTCGCCCTCGAGTTCGGCTCCGTCGTCGTCCGGCGACGAGCAGAAAGCGGCCGCCGAAGAGGCGAAGAAGCAGGCCGCGGCGGCTGCCGAAAACGCGAAGAAACAAGCTTCCGAGGCGCTGGGCAAGCTGGGCGACGGTCCCGCCGGTGGCGAGCTGGGCGGCTCCGGCCCGGGTGGTTCCGGTCCGGGCGGCGGCCCCGGTGGTGGTCTGGGCGGGGTCGGTGGCAGCACGGACGCGGCCGCCGAAGCCAAGGCGGCGGCCGAGAAGGCCACTGAAGAGGCGAAGAAGCAGGCTTCCGAGGCACTCGGCAAGCTCGGTGACGCCCCCGGCGGCATGGGCGACAGCGACGTCAAGGACCCGGACGGCAAGGACACCGACGCCAAGGAGTCCGCCGAAAAGGCCGCCGACGAGGCGAAGAAGAAGGCCTCCGAACAGCTGGACAAGCTCGGCGACGACCTGCCCGGCGCGGACGGCGACAAGGTGGACGGCGACAAACCCGGTGCGGACGGCGACAAGGCCGAAGACGGCGAACGCGAAACCCTGAAGGTCAAGCAGGGCGACAAGACCTTCGAGATGACCGAGCCGGACAAAGACGGCGAGATGGAGATCAAGGTCGGCGACGGTTCCGGGCCTGCCAAGGACTTCAAGCTCGACTGGACCGGCGACGGCGACGAGTCCAAGCTGGGCTCCGCACCGGGGTCCGACGACGGGAAACCGGACAAGGACGGCGTGCACCGCCCCGGTCCGGACGGCAAGATCCACATCCAGGACGGCGATGTGAAGATCACCGCCGAACGTCCCGACGGTCCGTCCGGTCCGACGGTCGTCACCGTCGACGACGGCACCGGCAAACCGACCACGTACACCCTCGGCGAGGACAATCCCCGCACGGACAAGGCCGCGCACCCGCTCAGCCCCATGACCGGAACGGTGCAGTCGGAGCCCCGTCCTGGGCTGGCCCCGCATGGCGTCGCTCCCTCCGTCGGTCTCGACGGTGACAGCGGCGGTAGCAGTCACGGTGGTGCCGGTGGCGGTGGTGGTGCCGGCGGTGGCGGTGGCGGTGGCTCCGCGGTCGCGACCCCGTTCGAAACCGGGACTCCCGCGGCGAGCCAGCCCTTGACCGAAGGCGTGCACACCGGCGGCGGGGCACAGCAGCCGCAGCACGTGGCTTCGACCGGCGCGCCCGCCGCGGTGGGCGGGCCGGCCGGTCAGTCGTTCGGCGGTGGTGCGATGCCGCCGATGGGTGGCATGGGCGGCGGTGGCGCGGGCGGCGGAGGCGGCGACCAGGAGCGCACCAACCGCGCGTACCGGATCGAGGGCGAGGTGTTCGACCAGATCAACGAGCCCACCGGCCGGATCACCGGTTCACTGCTGGACGACGAGGATCAGCCTGCCGCCCGCAAGCGGTGAGCCGGAGCAGGGGAGAACAGATGAGCGCCGATGACACCTCCGGGATGAAGGCGACCCTCGACGGTCTCGTCCGTGAGCAGGCGGAGCGCCGGGCACTGCGGGATCAACGAGCCGAGGAGATCAAGGCCCGCTCGCAGGAGTTCATGACCAAACAGGTCCAGACCGCCCAGCGCTATGTCGAGCACCGGCGGGAATTGGGACAGCGCAAGACGAAGTCCGGCTGGAGCACCGACCGGTCGCACGCGGAGCCGGGTGCCGGGTCGGCGTTCGAGGACACGCCGAGGTTCGACGACGCCCCGTTCACCCCGGAGTCGCCTCCCGCCCGCACCGGACGGGACGCGCCCCGGCGGGCTCCCCGGCCCCGGCCGATGCCGGCGGACGACGAAGACGACGCCTTCCTCAACAACCGTTGGCGTGAATGACCCATCAGACGGCGAGGTCGAGCAGCAGCACGAGCGGAAGCGAGATCACCGAGGCCAGTGACATGGCGACGGTGTGGGTCTTGAACGTGCCCCGGGTGCTCAGCCCGAGCAGCGATTGGAACATCCAGAAGAAGTTGCTGCTGACGTGCGGAAGGAACAGCGCGCCAGAGCAGGCCGCGAGGGCGACCAGCACCACCGGGACGCCCAGTGAGCCCGCGATCGGCGCGAGGATGCCTGCCGCGGTGATCGCCGAGATCGAGATGGACCCCATCGCGATGTGCAGGATGGCGGCGATCAGCCAGACGAGGACCAAGGGCGGCAGGAATCCGGTGCTGAACGAGCTCGCCAGGACATCTCGCAGTCCCGATTTCCCGATCACCTCGGCGACCGAGCCGGAGAGCCCGGACAGCACGAGAATGGGCCCGGCCATCGCCAGCGCCTTGCCGACGGCGGCCTCGGCCTGCTGACGGGGGAGGACGCGCCGGGCGAGCAGAAACGCGAGCCCGGCGCCGATCGCCATCGCGATCATCGGCTCACTCAGCAGTGAGACCGGCCCCAGCGGGAACCGGAAGGCTTTGGCGAGCGCGCCGAGGGCGATCAGCGACAGCGTCACCAGTACCGGCGAGACGGACAGCGCGAGAGGTGGCTGCCGCCTTTTCTCGTCCGGTTCCTGGACGACGGCGACAGCGTGATCGCTCGCCGTTTCCAGCTCGTCCGCGGCCGGATTCCAGCGCAGCGCCCGGCGCAGCAGCAGGCTGAAGACCAGCGTGGTGAGCACGGCCGTGGGGACGCCGACGGCCAGCCCGAACAGGAACATTTCACCGAGTGGCACGCCGAGAAGGCCCGCGACGGCGAGCGCGGCCACCCCCGGCACGACGAAGACCAGGCCGACCTCGATCCCGGCGGTCAGCGCACCACCCATGAGCGCGACGCCCCGGCGCCCCAGACGGACGCCGAGGCGCCGGGCCAATGGCGCGGTGAGCACCAGCACGACGTCGGAATAGATGGAGGTGAACACGGTCGACAGCGACACGGCGAACACCATCGGGACCCGTTTCTCGCCGAAGATCCCCAGCAGCCGCTCCAAGACGCGGTGCAGGGTGTCCGTGGCGGTGAGCAGCGAGCCGATGACCACGCCGAAGGTGATGAGCAGGCCGATCTCGGCCATCACCTCACCGAACCCGGTGGCCAGTGCTTCGGTCGTCCCGCTCGCCCCGAGTCCGGTGGCCAGCCCCAGATAGGTGGCGCCGAGCACCAGGCCGAAGATCGGCGGGGTCTTGAGCCAGGTGATCAGCACGACGATGCCCACGATGGCGATACCGGTGTGGGCAAGGAGCCAGGCATCGGACACGGTGCCCTCCTCGGAACTCGCGACCGGGACGGCGCCGGTGCCGCCCCTCATGGCGACTCAGTAAGCCCCGCCGCCGGGCCGCCGGTCCAAGACCGGGATGCTGGCAAGGTGATAGGCCCCGGCTATCGACCATGAGGAGGCCCGGCGTGGACGCTCGTCAGTTGAGGTATTTCCTGGCCGTCGTCGACGCCGGAAGCGTCCACCGGGCCGCGGAACGGCTTTATGTCGCCCAGCCCTCGGTCTCCCAAGCCCTGCGCGCACTCGAGCGGGACCTGGGCAGCCTGCTGTTCCACCGGACCGGTCGTCGTCTGGTGCTGACCGCCGCGGGACACGCCCTCGTCGCGCCCGCTCGCGAGGTCATGCGCGGGCTGGATCTCGCCCGCGCCACGGTGGAAGCCGTCGACGGCCTCCTCGGCGGCGAGCTGGTCATCGCCTCGATGCCGTCGCAGTCGGTCAGTCCGCTCGCCGGGCTGATCGCCGCTTTCACCGCCGTCAACCCGCTCGTGCGGATCTCGGTCCGCGCGGCGAGCACACCTGCCGATGTGGGGAGGATGCTCACGACCGGCGACGCCGAACTCGGGGTGATGGCGGCATCGCCATCGACAACGTCGTTGCCGGGCTTGGTGGCACTACGCCTGGAGACCCAGCGCTTCGCCGTGCTGGGCCGCGACGAGGCGGCTCTGCCTCCCGGCGATCCGGTCCGGCCGGCCGACCTCGCCGGAGCCGCGCTCATCGTCGGCCAGCCGGGCACGGGCATGCGCGCGGTCGCCGACGCCGTACGCATCGAGGCCGCGGGCAGCCGGTTCGTGGTCGAGGTGGAACACCGGGAAGCCGTCCTGCCCCTCGTCCTCGCCGGAGTGGGGATCGCGGTGGTCAGCGACTCCTGGCGCGCGCTGGCCCGAGCGGCGGGCGCCGCCGTGCGTGCGTTGGACCGCGCCGATTCCCTGGAGGTGTCGCTGGTGTCCCGGCCGGGACGGCTGAGCCCGGCCGCCGCGGCTTTTCACGCACTGGCGGATGGCAACTGATAGGCGCAGCCTTTCAACGAGGCAAGAACTGCGTCTTGGACGGACCCGCCCGGCTCGTCGTCCACTGGACCCATGATCAGCTACCGCATCGCGCTCATCCCCGGCGACGGCATCGGCACCGAGGTGCTTCCCCCGGCTCAGGCGGTGCTCGCCGCCGTCGGCAGGCGGCACGGGATCGAGTTCACCTACGACTCCTTCGACTGGTCCTGCGAGCGCTACCTGGCCGAGGGCACGATGATGCCCGCCGACGGCCTCGACCGGATCCGGCGGCACGACGCGGTCCTGCTGGGCGCGGTCGGCTGGCCCGGCGTACCGGACCACGTTTCGCTGTGGGGGCTGCTGATCCCCATCCGGCGCGGCTTCCGGCAGTACGTCAACCTGCGTCCGGTGAAAGTGCTCGACGGGGTGCCGAGTCCGGTGCGCGGCGCCGGAGACGTCGATCTGGTGGTGGTGCGGGAAAACGTCGAGGGCGAATATTCCGAGATCGGCGGACGTCTCGGCCGCGGCACCGACGACGAACTGGCGGTACAGGAGGCGGTGTTCACCCGCAAGGGCGTCACTCGCGTCGTCGAGTACGCCTACGCGCTGGCCGGTGAGCGCGGGCACCACGTGACGTCGGCGACGAAGAGCAACGGGATCGTCCACACCATGCCGTTCTGGGACGAACTGGTGGAAGAAGTGGCCCTGCGGCACCAGGACGTACGCACCGACAAGGAGCACATCGACGCGCTCGCCGCCAAAATCGTCCTGGCCCCAGAGCGGTTCGACGTCATCGTCGCTTCCAACCTTTTCGGTGACATCCTCAGCGATCTGGCCGCCGCGGTGGCCGGGAGCATCGGCGTCGCGCCCGCCGCGAACCTCAATCCGGAGCGGGAATTCCCGTCGATGTTCGAGCCGGTGCACGGTTCCGCTCCCGACATCGCCGGACAGGGCAAGGCCAATCCGCTGGGCGCACTGTGGTCGGCGGCGATGATGCTCGACCATCTGGGTCATCCTGAGGCGAGTGCGGAATTGCTGACCGCCGCGTTCGGCGCCTTGTCCGACGGCATTAGCACCGCTGACCTCGGCGGTACCGCGGACACCGCCGGGTACACCCGCGCGGTGCTGGACCGGGTGGGATGAACGCCTTGGTGTGAAGGGGCGCGCCGTGGGTACCCGGCGAACTGTTCGCCTGGTTCCGGGCTGGAGACAGCCGTCCCGGAGCCGTCCCCGACCTTTCGCCAGCGCTCCCGCCGGAGGAAACCGCGTCCTCGCGGTGCGGTCCGGCGAGCGCTCATGGAGGTGTTCATGTTCCGCCATACCAAACTTCTTCAGTTCGAAGCCAAGCCCGAGAAGCCCGACCCCGTCTACGCCCGCAAGCTCCAGGAGCTGATCGGCGGCGCGTACGGCGAGATGACCGTGACCATGCAATACCTGTTCCAAGGGTGGAATTGCCGGATCGAGGGCAAGTACAAGGACCTGATCATGGACACGGCCACCGAGGAGATCGGGCACGTGGAGATGCTCGCGACGATGGTCGCCCGGTTGCTGGAGGGAGCACCCGCCACCGAGACGGCCGAAGCGGCCAAGGATCCGGTGACGGCGGCCATCCTCGGCGGGATGGATCCGCAGCAGGCGATCGTCGCCGGCGGCGGCGCGCTGCCCAACAACAGCCAAGGGGTGCCGTGGAACGGCGGCTACATCGTGGCGAGCGGGAATCTGCTCGCCGACTTCCGCGCGAACGCGGCGGCGGAGGCGCAGGGCCGGTTGCAGACGGCGCGGTTGTACAACATGACCGACGACCCCGGCGTGAAGGCGATGCTGCAGTTCAACCTCGCCCGTGACACCGTGCACCAGAAGCAGTGGCTGGCGGCCATCGAAGAACTCGAAGCGGACGGCCTGGAAGGCCCCCTCGCGCCGAACGCGTTGTTCGACGAAGAGAACCAGGAACACAACAACACGGTGTGGGGCCTCTCCGACGGCACGGACGGAAGCAACGCGGACTGGAGCTTCGGTGGCGAAGAGATCGAATACCTGACCGACCCGGAGCCGCTCGGCGGTCCGGGTACGGCGCCCAAGCCAGATCCGGCCCTTTACGGCACCTACGCGCCGATCCAGGACGCCGTCGGCACGGTCAAGGGCAAGGCCAAGGAGGCGAAGGCCAAGGCCACCAAGAAGAGCAAGCGTTAGGCGAAGCCGCGTAGCCTCAAGTCAGGAAAGTCCGTGAAGGCCTCCTTCCCTACCTTGAGCGTAGGGTCCTGGCGAAGTCGCATAATCGCTGTTCGGCTCCATTGCTAGAGCGGGTCAAGGCGAACGTGTCGTGGCGTACCCGGCGGGAGCGGGTTCACGCAAAAGGGGCCTCACCTGGCTCCCGACTGTCCATAAGGGACACTTCTCGGGGCAAATGTGCCCGCTTTGGGCGAGTTGCGGGGTGTGGTGAGGGGGTCGTGAGTGATGTGGGTCGTTCTATTGATGGGTAGGGCAAAGGTGGCGGGTTGGGATCTGGTCCGTGAAGGACTCCTTGAGGGACTCTGGGTCCCTCAAGGAGTCCTTCACGGACGCGAGGAACGCCCCGCACCTCGCCGCGCCGGATCGCGATCAGGGGGCGAAACGCAAGTGCGCCCGGAGCGCGTTTAGCGGGCTAAACGCGAGATGTGTCCCAGCGTCACGGGGGATCGTCCCGTCAGGGTAGTGAAGGGCCCCTTCACTACCCTGAGGGTAGGCAAGGAGGCCTTCACGGCGCGATGACTCATACGCCACGTTTGACTTACCTCTCAATAACCCTCATTAACACTCACGACCCCGCACGGAAAAGTATATAGCGGCATCAATCGGACACTCGATCGGCTGGCGGTGTCCCTTGTGGACACTGAAGCCCGCTGGTGTCCAGAATCAGGCCCTGCCCTATCCCGGCTCGACCTTGATCAACGGAAGATCGGGGACCTTGAGTGTCCCTGATCTTCCGTTGATCAAGCTCCGCCGCTGGTGCGCGGCCCGTGACAGTGCAGGAATAGTCGCCTGACCTGCAAGATCGCGACTTTGCCGGGCCTCCTTCCCTACCTTGAGCGTAGGGAAGGAGGCCTTCACGGACACGCCACCTTCGGCTTACCCTCGGCCAGAACCGTCGAGTTTTTTTACTGGCTTGGCCTCAGCACGATCCGGCCGAACACCTCGCCGTCGTCCATCTTCCGGTGCGCCAGCACGGCGTCTTCCAACGGCAGGAGTTCGTGCACCACCGAGCGCAGTTCGCCCCGTGCCGCGCCCGCGAACTGCGCGGCGGTCACGGCGCGCCGATCGGTTCCGGGCACCGAGTCGGCGCTGAAAGCCCCGAACGACAAGGATTTCCGGAACGTCGCCAGTATCTTCGCGCCGAAGTCCGCCGGTGGCATCCCGGCGACCACGCCGACGAGCACCATCCGGCCGTTCGGATCGAGTTTGTCCACAAAGGACGGAAGGCCCGGTCCGCCGACGATGTCGATGATGACGTCGTAGCCCTCGGGACCGTCTCCGTGGCCAGAGCGGTCCAATACGTGCGTCGCCCCCAGTTCGCGCAGACGCTCGCCTCGTTCGGCCGAGGACGTCGTGACCGCCACGGCGCTCGCGCCACCGGCGGCCGCGAGTTGCACCGTCATGATCCCGATGCTGCCCGCCGCGCCGCGCACCAGTACCGACTCGCCGGGAGCGAAGTGCGCGTGGGCGAGGGCGAAATGGGCGACCATGCCGGAAGACCCGAGCGCCACCGCGTCGGCGGCGGGCAGGTCCTCGGGAAGAGGCAGGATGCCCTCGGCGGGGACCGTCTTCCGCTCGACGTACCCGCCGCCCTCGCCGGTGAACGCCCATACGCGGCGCCCGATCCACGCCGGGTCGACGCCGTCGCCGACCGCGGTGACGGTGCCGGCCACCTCGTTGCCGGGGACGTGTCCTTCCCGGAAGCCGAAGCCGGTGAGAGCCCCGCTCCGGATCACGGTGTCGACGCCGCCGACACCGATCGCTTCGACGCTGATCAGCACCTCGCCCTCGGCGGGAACGGGGGAGGGAAGATCGATGACCGCCAGTCCTTCAGGGCCGCCGAACTCCCGGATCTCGACTGCTCGCATGGTGTCTCCTGGTCTTTGTTCGCTGACCCGGCGGACGCTAACGGACGCCCCCGTCCGTTTTGGCTAAAGTGAGAGTGGTGACCCGTCATTTGCCTCGGATCCCGCGCTCCGACGCCGTGGACAACCGCGAACGCATCCTCGAAGCGGCTCGCGCGCTGTTCGCCACCGAAGGCCTGAACGTGCCGCTGCGGGAAGTCGCGCGCCGCGCCGAAGTCGGTCCCGCCACGCTGTATCGCCATTTTCCGACCAAGGAGATCCTGGCGACCGAGGCCTTCGCCGACCAGATGCGCCGATGCCATTCCGTCGTCGAGGAGGGGCTCGCCGATCCGGATCCGTGGCGCGGTTTCTCTTCCGTCATCGAGAATATCTGCGAATTGCACGCTCGTGACAGGGGTTTCACCGCGGCCTTCGTTTCGACGTTCCCGAAGGCGGGGGATTTCACCGCGGACCGCGACTACGCGCTCAAGGCGATCGCCGAGCTGTCGGCCCGCGCCAAGGCCACCGGGAAGCTGCGCACCGACTTCGTCCTCGACGACCTGATCCTCATGCTCATGGCCAACAACGGAATCCAGGCCGTGTCGCCCGCGGCCCAGGTGGCGGCGTCCCGGCGGTTCGCCGCGCTGGTGATCCAGGCCTTCCAAGCCACGCCGGAACACGCGCCGCTGCCCCCGGTGGCACGGCTGGCACTGGTGGCTCCGGGCCTGACCCGCTGAGCCGTGCTTCACGGTGCGTGGGGCGAGTCCCAGGCGCGGGCGGCTTCGACCAGCGCCGTGACGCATTCGGCGACGGCGGGCCGGGTTTCCCCGTGGGGTTGCACGGCGTAGAGCTGCCGACGCAGCGGAGGATCGAGCGGCGCGCACACCACGGTGGGCGGGGCCATCGTGGTGGCCATACTCGGGACAAGGGTGACCGCGCCGAACCCGGCGACCACGGCGAACTGGGTGCCGAATCCGCTGACCGTATGCCGCACCGTCGGTTCGATCCCGCGTTCGCGCAGGGTGTGGCCGAGCCAGGCGTTCGCCAAGGAGGGACGGGCCCAGGCGACCCAGATCTCCTCCGACAGCTCGTCGGCTCGCACCGATTCCGCGCCGGAGTGCCGGTGCCCGGCAGGCAGCACGATCATCGCCGAGTCGTCGCGCAGGACGGTCCAGCGGGTGTCCGGCGGCCGGGTGAGCGGCAGGTTCTCCCAGCTCTCGACGACCACGACGTCGAAGACTCCGTCGGCGAGGGCGGGCAGGGCCACTTCCGGTTCGACCTCGTGCAGCCGGGTCTCGATGCCGGGGTGGTGGACGGCGAGGCCGGTGAGCGCGGGCGCGATGAACGTGTGGACCCCGGACGGGATGGCGCCGATCTCGACGACGCCGGTCGTCTCGCCGGTGAGGGAGTCCAGATCGGCGCGGGCGGCCCGGAGTTCGGCGAGGACGCGGTCCGAACGTTGGGCGAGCAGCAAACCCGCCGGGGTGAGCCGGACGCCGCGACCGTGCCGGACGAGCAGCCCGGTGCCCGCTTCCCGTTCCAGTTTGGTCAGCTGCTGGGAGATCGCCGACGGCGTCACGTGCAGCACTTCGGCCGCCGCGGCGAGCGATCCCCTTCGCCACACCGCGTGCAGCATCCGCAACCGCTCCACATTGGACAGATCGCCACTCATTAGCCGAGCTTAACCCTCGCGGTAAGAGGAACTCGCTGGTCCTCCCCGCCGCCGTGCGGTCGAATCGAACCCATGGTCCACCACGGAATTCTCGCCGACCCTCGGGTGCAAGGAGTGCTCGGCGCCCTCGCGATCGCCCTGTCCGGACCGCTCGTGGCGTTGTCCGGCGTGAGCTCGACGACGGCGACGTTCTTCCGCTGTCTGTTCGCGTTGCCCATCCTCGTGGTCCTGGCACGGACCCGCGAACGGGGTCATCGCCCCGCCCCGGCCGCGCGGCTCCGGCACGTGCTCGCCGGCGTCCTGCTCGGGATCGACATGGTGTTGTGGAGCGAGGCGATCCTCGCCGTCGGCGCCGGCGTGGCAACGGCTCTGGTCAACGTGCAGGTCATCCTGGTCCCGCTGGCCGGACTGCTGTGGTTCGGGGAGCGGCCGTCGCGCTTCTTCTGGCTGTCGATCCCGCTCATGCTGGCGGGCACGGCCTTGGCCGGGGGACTGGCGGACGGCGGCGCCGAGGGCAGCGATCCCTGGTATGGCACCGGCATGGCGGTACTGGCGGGCGTCGCCTACGCCGGCTACCTCATCCTGTTGCGCCGCGCCGGAACCGAAGGCGGCGGCCGGACGACGATGCTCGCCACCGCGACCGCCGCCTCCGCCGGCGTCGGGGCGCTGTCCGGCCTGGCGACGGGGACCCTCGACGGCACGCCGCCGGTTCCGGCGCTGCTGTGGTTGCTCCTGCTGGCCGTGACCGGACAGGTGCTCGGCTGGCTCCTGATCGGGAAGGCCCTCTCGGCCCTGCCGTCGAGCGGCGGGTCCGCCATGCTGATGCTGCAACCCGCCGCGGCGATCCTCTTCGGGGCCGCCCTGCTCGGCGAACGACCGACCCTGCCGCAACTCGCGGGCTGCGCGCTCGTCGTCGTCGCGGTGGGTGCCGTTTCGTTCCTCGGCGGCAGGCGGTCAGGGAACCACAAGCACCGGCCAGTGCCCGGCCTTGATGAGCTTCGTCGCGACCGAGCCCGCGAACCGGTGACCCGCCTTCTGTGAAGCGCCGACCACCACCGTGTCGACCTGGCCGCGGTCGGCGGTGTCGCGAAGCGCGGTGTACGGATCGCCGTAGGTCTTCAGGAAACTGACCGGCACTTCCAGTTCTTCGGCCGACGCGCGGATCTGCTCACGGAGTTCGGCGTACAGCTGCAGTGTCGTGTCGTGTTCCACGGTCGCCGCCACCGCCGGGCCGAGATTCGTCAGCGCCGTGCGGGAGACGACGAAGGCGACGATCAGCCTGCCGCCCTCGCGCCGTGCCATGCCGAAGGCGAAGGCGGCCGCCCGCATCGCCGTGTCGGAGCCGTCGACCCCGGCCAGGATGGCCCGCCCCGAGTGGTGCCGGGGCGGGCCGAAACGCTCCACAGTGGACTCGAAGGCCCTGGTCGCGTCGCCGTTCATCGCGCGCCTACCCGGCGACCGCGTCGGACGCCGGGGCTTCCGTCTTCGTCTCCACATCGAGGGTGGTGCGCAGGGTGAGCGGCTTCAGCAGCAGCGCCGCGATCACGCCGACGACGCCCACCGCCGCGGAGATCAGGAAGATGTGCGCGGTCGCGTCGCCGTACACGGTGTGCACGATCGTCTGGACCTCCGGCGGCAGCGCCTTGAGGTTCAGCGCGCTGACGCTTCCCGTCGACGCCTGCCCTTCCGGTACGTGCAACGCGGTGGACAGATCGGCGGTGACCCTGTTCGCGAGCACCGCGCCCAGCACCGAAACCCCGATGGTGCCGCCGAGTGACCGGAAGAAGGTCACCGACGCGCTCGCCGCGCCGAGGTCCCGCAACGGCACGGTGTTCTGCACGGCGAGGACGAGGTTCTGCATCGTCATGCCGACACCGGTGCCGACGACGGCCATCGCGATACCGACCAGCCACAGCGGCGAGGCGTGGTCGACCGTGCCCAGTCCGAGGAAACCGGCGACCAGGATGATCGTGCCCGCCACGATGTACGGCTTGATGCGGCCGGTGCGGCTGATCAGGCGGCCGGACACGGTCGAGGACACGAGCACGCCCGCCATCAGCGGGATGGTGAGCAGACCCGCCTCGGTGGGGGAGTAGCCGCGGCCGATCTGGAAGTACTGGCCGAGGAACACCGCGCCGCCGAACATCGCCATGCCGACCGCGAGACTCGCGATGATCGCCAGCGCCGGGGTGCGCTGGGTGACGATGTGCAACGGGACGACGGGTTCGCGGACCTTCCGCTCCACCAGCACGGCGAAGACGAGGAGCACGGCGCCGCCGGCCACCATGACAGCCGTCTGCCACGAAAGCCAGTCGAAGGTGTTGCCGACGAACGAGACCCAGATCAGCAGGACACTCACGCCCGCGGCGATGAGACCGGCGCCGAGGTAGTCGACCCGCACGTTCTCCCGGCGCACGGTCTCCAGCTTCAGGGTCCGCTGCAGCACGAGGAACGCCGCCACCGCGATCGGCACGCCGACGAAGAAGCACCACCGCCAGCCCAGCCACGGCACGTCCACGATCAGCCCGCCGAGCAGCGGCCCGCCGACGGTGGCGACGGCCATGACGGCGCCGAGGTAGCCGTTGTAGCGGCCTCGTTCCCGCGGCGGGATGATCGCCGCGATCACGACCTGGACCAAGGCCTGCAGACCGCCGACGCCGATGCCCTGGAAGGCGCGGGCGGCGATCAGCTGTCCGGTGTTCGGGCTGAACCCGCTGATCATCGACCCGATCACGAAGATCACGATCGCGACCTGGACCAGTGTCTTCTTGTTGAACAGGTCGGCGAGCTTGCCCCAGATCGGGGTGGTGGCCGTCGCGGCGAGGAGGGTGGCGGTGACCACCCAGGTGTACTGGGTCTGCGTGCCGTTCAGCGAGCCGATGATCAACGGCAGCGCGGTCGAGACGACCGTCGAGCTGATCATCGCCACGAGCAGCGCCAGCAGCAGTCCGGACAGCGACTCGAGCACCTGGCGGTGCCCCATCGCGCCGGACGTCGCCGTCGTTCCTTCGGTCTTCATGGCGTCCCTTCGGGCTTCGGACGATTATTGCTCATTGTGCAAACTTGCACAGTGGGAACTTTATTCCCCTCGCTACGCTGTCCTGGTGGACACCCTCGACACGCTCCGCACCCGCAAGAAGGCGGCGACGCGGCGATCACTGCACGAGGCCGCGCTGCGCCTGGCGATGGAGCACGGTCTCGACGGCGTGACCGTGGAGGACGTCGCCGACGCGGTCGGGGTGTCCCGGCGGACGTTCTCGAACTACTTCGCGAACAAGGAGGAGGCGATCCTGCACGCCGACCGCGAGCGGACCGGCCTGCTCGTGTCGCTGGTCGAAGGCAGGCCGTCCGGTGAGAAGCCGCGACAGGCGCTGCGCGCGGCGTGCCGTGAGCTGTACCGGGCGCGTCCCGTCCCCGACCGTGAATGGGTGGCGCAGCTACGGCTGCTGCGGCGGCACCCGTCGTTGCTCGCCCAGCAGGCCAGCGATCACTTCGCGCTGGAGCGCGACCTGACGGCCGTCCTGCTCGCCAGGGGACACGGTCTCGATCAGGAGCTGGCCCGGCTCACGGCGGCGACGTTCCTCGCCGCTTTGCGGACGGCGAACGTGCTGTGGCTGGAAGGCCCGGACGATGAGCCGCTGCCCGACGTCGTGGACCGGGTGCTGAGCCGCGTTCAGGTCCGCTGACCGATCGCGTAGGCGGTCGTCACCACCGTCGTGGCCGCGCGGACGAAGGCGGCGACAGCCGGTGAGCGGGAGTCCTGCGGCCACATCACGGTGAGCGTTGTGGGCTCCAGGTCGTCGACGGCCAGGTACGTGATGCCCGGCCTGCGGTAGCGATCCGCCACCGACACGGGCAGGAAACAGACGATGGTGCCCAGCTCGACCAGTTTGAAGATCTGCGTCAGATCCGACACGGGACCGTGAGGTGTCACGGTGACGGACGAGCTGTCCGAAGAGCCCTGATCGGCGGGGGCGCCGTCGGGCAGGTGGCGTCCCGCCAGGTCCGCCAGGGTCAGCCGCGACCTGGCCGCCAGCGGGTCGTTCGCGGCCAGCGCCACCAGCCGGGGTTCGGTCAGCAACGGTTCGAAGTCCAGGCGGCGGGCGTCGAACGGACTGGGGACGAGTGCCACGTCCGCCCGCCCGTCACGGAGTTGCCGCGGCTGTTCGCCCCGGCCGCCGAGGATCAGTTCGATCGGCAGCGCACCGTCCTCGGCCTCATAGGCCTCGATGATCTTCGGCAGCAGACCGGCGTCATGGTCGGCCTTGAGCGCCAGCCGCAGCCGCGGATCGGGGCGGCCCGCCTGTCGTGCCCGTCGCTCCGCCGCGGCGACCGCTTCGAGCGCGGTCCTCGCGTCCCGCAGGAAAACCTCGCCCGCCGCGGTCAGCGTGACCTGGCGGGTGGTGCGTTCGAGCAGCCGGACGTCCAGTCGTCGTTCCAGGTCCCGGATCGCCCTGGACAACGGCGGCTGCGCCATCGAAAGCCGCTCGGCCGCCCGCCCGAAGTGAAGCTCCTCCGCGACCGCCACGAAGTAGCGAAGCTGCCGCGTCTCGAGGTCACTCATATCGCCAGGGTATCAATGGCGACCGAGCCGGTCCTTCAGTCCGACGGCCGTCCCGCCTTGACTGGGTGACATCGAAATCCCCTATCACCTCGGAGTCTTCATGATCGTCGTCACCGCGCCGACCGGACAGATCGGCAGTCAGGTGCTCGGCACCCTCCTCGAAAGCGGCGAAGCAGTCCGTGTGATCGCTCGCGATCCCGCCCGTCTTCCCGATCACGTCCGTCAACGTGTCGAGGTCGTCAAGGGCACGCACGGCGACATCGACGTCGTCACCGAAGCCTTCGCCGGTGCCGACGCCGTGTTCTGGCTCGTCGCCGCGGACCCCCGCGCCGAGAGTCTCGAAGCCGCCTTCGTCGACTTCACCCGGCCTGCTTGCGAGGCCTTCGAAAAGCAGGGCGTCGCCCGGGTGGTCGGGATCTCGGCCCTCGGCCGTGGCGTCGCGAAGAACGCCGGGCACGTTTCCGCGTCGCTGGCCATGGATGACCTGATCGCCGGCACGGGCGTGAGCTATCGGGCGCTGACGATGCCCACCTTCATGGACAACCTGCTGTGGCAGGCCGAGTCGATCGCGAAGAACGGCGTCTTCTTCGCGCCCGTCTCGGCTGACCGCAAAGCGCCGACCTGTGCCACCCGCGACATCGCCGCGGTCGCCGCCGGATTGCTGCTCGACCCATCGTGGCAAGGCGTCGCCGACGTCCCCGTTCTCGGCCCGGAAGACCTGTCCCAGAACGACCTCGCGGAGATCATGACCGAAGTGCTCGGGCGCCCGGTTCGCTACCACCAGGTCCCGATGGACGCCTTCCGCGCGACGCTGCTCGAAAACGGGCAATCCGAGGCGATGGCGCGAGGGATGGCCGACATGATGGCCGCCAAGGACGCGGGGCTGGACAACGCCGAACCGCGGAGCCCGGAGGCCACCACACCGACGACCTTCCGCCAGTGGTGCGAGGAGGTGCTCAAGCCGGCCGTCTCGTGATCGGGTATGCCAAAGGTGGTGTGTCCGTGAAGGCCTCCTTGCCTACCTTGAAGGTAGGTAAGGAGGCCTTCACGGACTTAAGGATACGGTCAAACAGTAGCTAAACAGACATTTCTACTTGACTTGTGTCCCTTGTGGACGATCGGGAACGGCGGGTGCCACCCCTTATTGAGGGGTAAGGCAAGGGTGGCGTGGTGGGTGGTAAGTCCGTGAAGGCCTCCTTGAGGGACTCTGGGTCCCTCAAGGAGGCCTTCACGGACTTCAAGACGGGACGTTGATGTCACAGCCGTCCCACTGTCACCAGGGATCACGCCTGACGGTAGTGAAGGGCTCCTTCACTACCGTCAGCGTAGGCAAGGAAGCCTTCACCACCAGGGAAACGCGTAGGCAGCAGCGACCACAGCCCGCGACACGACACGTTTGACTTACCCCTCAATAAGTCCCTGGCATTGACTTTCAGGGTAGGGAAGGAGGCCTTCACGGACTTCCCGTCACGCCGTCTTGGCCAGGTCGAAGAGCATCTTCGCGGCCACGGTCGCCCCGTCGGTTCGCATCGTGCCGGCCACGGCCTTCGCCCGGTCGCGCGTTTCGGCGGTCAGGACCGTCTTGAGCGCGGCGGACAGGGATTCGACGGTCGGCGTCGGATCCTGGTGCGCCGCCCCGACGCCCAGCTCGGCCACCCGGGCGGCCCAGTACGGCTGGTCCGCGATCCGGGGGACGATCACCTGTGGCGCGCCCGCCAGGGCGGCCGTCGTCGTGGTACCCGCACCGCCGTGGTGCACGACCGCGGCCACTCGCCGGAACAGGGCTTGCTGGTTGCCCTCGCCGACGACGAAGCAGTCGTCGGCGTCGTCGATCGAGGTCAACCCGGCCCACCCACGGCCGAGCACGATCCGCCTGCCCTGCGCCCGGATCGCCTCGACGGCCACCCGTGCGATGTCCTTCGGCGCGTGGGCGGCCATGCTGCCGAAGCCTACGTACACCGGCGGCGAACCGGCATCCAGGAACTTCTCCAGGTCGTCCGGGAGGGGGCGGTCGTCCGGCCGGATCCACGCTCCCGTTTGGACGAGTTCGGCGTCCGTCATTCCTTCCGACGGACACAACGTCGCGTCCGCCGCCAGCCACGGCCGGTCGGTGAAGACGTGGCCGCGGACGTCGTCCACCGGGGGCAGCCCGATCGCCGCCCGGTGAGTGTTGAGTGCCCCGCCGTACAGGGCGTTCACCCGCTCCGCGTCCTGCCGCCACAGCGTCCGGTTGTCGGTCTCACCCGCCGGGGACGGCGTGCCGGGACGCGCACCCGGCGGGTAGTGCCGCGACGGATGCCCGAAGATGTGGAAAGCCGCGTACACGTACGGGATGTCCAGTTTCTCGGCCACGTCCCGCGCGCCGGCGGGCAGCAGGCCGGTCGCCAGGAGCACGTCACACCCCTCCGCCGCCGTGGTCAGCGTTTCGAACCTCGCGGCGACCAGTGCCGGAGCGAGCTTCAGCGCGTCTTCCCCTGTCGGCGGCTTCGGACCGGCGACCACCGAGTGCACCGACGGTCCGAGCGGCACCAGCGGCACGTCGGCCCGCTCCAGCAAAGCCACGAACTCGTCGTCCGGCGGTGCGCTGATCCGCGCTTCCGCGCCCAGTTCCCGCAAGGCCATCGCGAGCCCGACCAAGGGCTCGACATCCCCGCGCGACCCCCACGACGTCATCAAAACACGCACTTAGCGACTCCCATTTTCGCAGGTTTCTGCTTCAGGGCGGCAATTCTGGGGGATCACCCCGGCCTTGCCGCAAGCCCCCATGTCCGCTATAAATTGAAGGGGGCGGGGAAAAGACCTCTTTCCTGCCATGTCCACTCTGGACGGGCAGCGGCTCCCGAAACTCCCGAATCCCTCTTTTCAGATGGAGCCCGTGCGCAGCGCGAAAGCCACCGCGTGCGTGCGGTTGTGCAGGCCGTAGCGCGTCATCACCCGATGAAGGACGTTCTTCACCGTGCTCTCCGAATAGGCGAGTTCGGCCGCGATCTCCTCCGTGCCGTGCCCGTCGGCCAGCAGCCGGAGGACCTCACGTTCCCGGTCGGACAATCCGGACAACGCGAGCCCGTTGGGGGTCAGCAGGTCCTCCTGCAGCCTTTCGAGCTGGGAGGAGGCTGCCCTGCAAACGAGGCGGCAGGGCCCCGGCGCCCTGGCTGACCGCGAGAATGGTCCGCACCAGGTGTTCACCGTCGAGGTCGCGCCGCGGCAGCAACGCGGCCATCCCGCATTCGATCGCCGTCATCAGGACCTGGACCGGGAAATGGTCGGTGACGATCACGCACCGGGGAGGCGACTCGAGTGTGGACGCGGAACGAACCTGGCGCAGGAACGTGAAAACCGGGTCGCCGATCGAATTCCCGATCGTCACGATCACTTCGGCCGACCCGAGGTCGGTGTCGGACAGCACTTCCAGCCGCGAGTCGGCGCCGATGATGGCCGTCGCGCCCAGTCCGGCCAGGAGATCCGGGGCATGGACGGCGACTCTGACGCGGCCGGTTTCCGCCGCGCTCTTCCCTCCGCGATTCACGATCGAGTCCCCATCCGAAGCACCCGGAAACAAGCCACACGGAAACGCTCCATACGAAACGTTCCAGGTGGTGACTGCCTCTAGCGTTACTTAGAGGTTATAACGTTCCAACGTTGTATGTCAACCGGCACACAGCTAGACGCCCGATGGGCGGAAAAGATTCAGCGTGGACGCGATCGGCTCGGCGAAACGCCGGTCACCGCGTGGTGAGGTCATTCAGTTCGTCCGCGATCAGCAGGTCGGGGTCGAATTTCATCCCGGTGAAGTGCCCGGCGAGTTCGAGGGAGAGCACACCGTGCAGGCGGGTCCAGAAGGCGAGCGCCCGGTGCAGGGTCGCGGACGGGGCCGGATGGTCGCCCGCCCATGCGCGGTGGCTGTCCAGATGCGCGTCGAACGGCGTCTCCGGCTTGTCCACGGTGATCGCGCCGCACGCTTCGAGCAGGACCGTCATGACCTCGTTCGAGATGGCGGTGGTGTCTTCCGGCGCGTGGTAGCCGGGGACGGGTGTGCCGTAGATGAGGAAGTAGCGCTGCGGGTCGCTCCGGGCCCAGTCCCGGATGGTGACGGCCAGCCCGGCCAGATCGGCGCCGGAATCGAACGCCGCACGGACGGTGTCGGCGAGGCTCCGGTAGGCGTCGCGGATCAGCGCGGTGATGAGCTCGTCGCGGCTGGCGAAGTACCGGTACAGGGCCGGGCCGCTCATGCCGACCTGTTTGGCGATCGCGTTGAGCGACAGCGCGGAGACCCCGGCGGTGGCGATCTGCTCCCAGGCGTGCTGCTTGATCTCCGCGCGCACCTGGTCGCGATAGCGCTCCCGCGGGCTCTGCCCGTCCGCGTCCCTCATCGGCCCTCCCGCTTCATCGGCCCGAAGCTTACCCACGAGGACATGATCACCCGGGCAGGAGCGCGAGTTCGGCCAGCGCCTGTTCCCGCCGGGCGCGGAGGCCGGGCTCGGGGGAGAGCTCGACGGCCAAGGTGAGGCACTCCCTGGCCTCCTCGAAGGCGCCCGCTTCCCGCCAGGCGCGTCCCTCGCGGAGCGCGCAGATCGCCTCCATCGAGCCGAATCCGCCTTCCCACGAGAGCCATCGGCTGGTGCGGTAGTAGCCCGCCGCTTCCCGCCATTCGGCGAGCCCGCCGAGCACGTCGCCGATCGCGCGCAGGGTCAGCGCCTTCAGCATCCGGTGGAGCCCGGGGTACGTGTCGCCCGCGAGCCGTTCGGCGTCGGCGAGCACGCCGCGGTGGACGGCGAGCGCTTCGGCGTGCCGTCCGGCCGCGAGCAGCGAATGGCCGTAGACGTTCCGGGCCGAGCTCTGCCCCTCCCAGAACGGTAGTTCGCCCGCCGATTCGTACCCGCGTTTCGCGTATTCGAACGCTTCGGCGTCTTTCCCGGCATACCGCAGCACCTGGCCCAGGTAGATCGTCGCCCAGGTCCGCTCGGTGCGGTCACCGATCCGGGTGGCGATGTCGAGTGCGCGACGGTGTGCCTCGACGGCGGCTTGGGCGTCGTCGAGGCAGACATTGGCCGCCCAGCCGACGAAGTTGAGCAGTTTCGCCTCGTCCGCGGCGTTGCCGAGCGCGTTCGCCGCCGCCGCGCCGAGGGAGAAGATCTCCCACCACGGCCGCTGCCCGCTCCGCCCGTCGGAGTACCAGTGCAGTGCGACGGCGAGCTCGCTGACCTCCCGATGCCTGCCCTTCCGCGCCGCCACCCGTTGCGCGGCGACCCAGTTGTCGCCTTCGACGTCCAGCCAGCGGGCGACCTCGTCCCGCGAGCCGAACCGGCAGGTATCCGGCGCCTTGGGATAGAACAACCTGGCCGCCTCGGCCGCTTTTTCGAGCAGATGACCGAGCACGATGTCCCGTACGGACGGATCCTCCTCCGCCTCGAACCGTTCCTCGGCGAACAGGCGGATCAGGTCGTGGAACTGGTGGCGTTCCGGTTCGGCCGTGGTCTGCAGGAGACTGGCGTCGACGAGTTCGTCGAGGTGCTCGCGGACGTCGGCGGGGGCGGCGCCGGACACGACGCACGCGAGTTCGAGACCGAAGTCGGCGCCCGGCACGGTCGCCAGCCTGCGGAACAACCGCCTCGCCCCGGTCGAAACCGCGCGATAGGACAGGTCGAACGCCGAGCGCAGTTGCAGATCGCCCGCCGCGAGCGCGCGCAGCCGGGTGCCTTCGTCGCGCAGCCGGTCGGCCAGCTGGGCCAGCGACCACTGCGGGCGGGTCGCGAGCCGGTTGCCCGCGATCCGGACGGCGAGCGGCAGATATCCGCACAGCTCGACGAGTTCCCGCGCCGCGGCGGGTTCCGCGCGCACCCGGTCCGCCCCGGCGATCATGGCGAGCAGGCCGGTCGCGCCGTCGTCCGAAAGGGGTTCGAGCCCCAGCCAGCGGGCGCCCTCCAGCCCGGCGAGCGTACGGCGGCAGGTGATCAGGGTGAGGCTGCCGGGGCCGGTGACCAGCAGCGGCCGGACCTGCGCCTCGTCGGCGGCGTTGTCGAGCAGCAGCAGGACCTTCCGCCCGTCGAGCAGCATCCGCAGCAAAGCCGACCGTTCGCTTTCGGAGGCGGGTACCTGCCCTGGCGCGACGTCCAGCGCGCGCAGCAGCCGGTCGAGCGCGGCGCGGGCACTCAGCGGTTCTTCGTCCATCCCGCGCAGATTCACCGCGAAGCAGCCGTCGGGGAAGTCCCCGCGCACCCGGTCCGCCGCCGTCACCGCGAGCGCGGTCTTCCCGACCCCGGCCTGTCCGACGATCGCGACCACGCCGCCGCCCTCGGCGACTTTCGCGGACAGCTGCGCCAATTCGCTTTCCCGGCCGCACAGATCCGCGAGGGGAGCGGGCAGCGCGCAGGTCGCCGCGGCCTGTGCGGCCAGCGCCGGATTCCGGCGGCGCCCCTGCTTGGCGACGGTCAGGAAGAACTCCCGGTCACCTTCGGTCAGGCCGAGCGCGTCGGCGAGCACCTCGGCGGAGCGCTGCTGGGCGGCCCGCGCGCGGCCGTGTTCCAATTCGCGCAGGGCGCGGACGCTGAGCCCGGAGGCCTCGGCCAGCCGTTCCTGCGTCCACCCGGCGGCCCGCCGGTGTTCGAGCAGGAGCTTTCCGAACACCGACCGCTTGTCGTCCGTCTCCACCGGTTTCACCGCGGTCCATTCAACCGGCAGGCTTCCGGTGGCGAAAAGCTGCCCCCTCCTTGCGCTTGTCCTGCCTTCTCCGGAGCCGGTTACCTGGAAACATGTCGACGATCATGACGACGACGGCACGGGCGAGCGTCCGTGCCGAGGAACGCCGGGAGATCCGGGTCGCGGTGCACGCCACGGACCCGCTCGTCCGGGCGGGACTGCGCAGCGCCCTCGGCTCCGGCCCGGGCATCACCTTGCGGGACGATCCGGAGACGGCCGACGTCCTCGTCGCGGTCGCGGGAACCGAGCCGCACCGCATCCCGGCCGGGCCCGCCCGGCTGGTGCTCGTTGCGGATCAGCCGAAACAGGCCGACCTGTGGGCCGCGGTGGAACGCGGCCTCGCCGTCGTCGTCGCGCGTGCCGAGGCGACACCGGCGCGGCTGCGGCGCGCGGTCGCCGACGCCCACGCCGGCCGGGGCGATCTCCCCGCCGATCAGCTCGGCAGCCTGCTCCGGGGAATTTCGCGGCTGCACAAGGAAGTTCTCGAACCGCGCGAGATCACCCTCAGCGGACTGTCGCCGCGCGAGACCGAGGTGCTCCGGCTGCTCGCCGAGGGATACGACACCGGCGAGATCGCCAGGAGGGTGGCGTACTCCGACCGGACCGTGAAGAACATCCTGCACGGCCTGCTCAGCCGATTCGGCTTGCGCAACCGCACCCACGTCGTGGCGTACGCGCTGCGCGAAGGCCTCATCTGACGCCGCGTACCGCGGCTTGAGCCTGGGTAGCGGCCTGCCTTGGTGACCCCCACACCTGACGGCAGGTCACTCCCCTTCCCGTGGGTGTTTTGGGTCGTTCCGACGACCCAAAACACTCACACTTCCTGCCATCCACCTGCGGAAACGCCACTTTGGCACAAGGTGGCGCCACATTGGCCTTGCAATGGCGCCATGATGGTGCCATGATGGCATCATGGATTTGACGCCCTTTGTGGACAACGTTCGCCGGGAACTCGCTCTCGCCGCCGAGGCGGGCGGAGCCGAGGCGAGTGCCCTCGCCGAACGCCTGACCGCGCCGCTGGCGTCGGCCATCCGCCTCGCGCTACTGGACGCGCTGTCCGCCGCGTCGGACGAGATCACGCGAGATCTCGCGCCCGGCTCGGTCGAAGTCCGGCTGCGCGCCGGGGAAGCCAGTTTCGCCGTCACACCGCCCACGGTCGAGCCCGCCGGTCCCGCTGGTCCCGCCGCCGTATCGGCGCCGGAACCCCCGGTGGCTTCACCGGCGGACGAAGAAGGGGCAACGGCCCGGATCAACTTCCGGCTGCCGGAACACCTGAAGGCACGAGTCGAAGAGGCCGCGGCCGCGCAAGGCCGTTCGGTCAACGCGTGGCTCGTCCGTGCCGCGTCCGCCGCGCTGCAGCCGGCGGAACGGCCCACCACGCCGAACCCGGCGAGCGGCGGTCGTCGCGCCGCGCAGCGCTACACCGGCTGGGTCAGCTAGCTCTCAGCCACATCCGCTCGACCAGCACAAACACCGATCACACCACCTTTGAGGGGACAACCATGCCTACTTTCGCCACCCCGGAACCCATTCTGGCCGACGTCGAACCGGTCGTCGGCAACGTCCGCATCGTCGCCACCGACCGCACGGACACGGTCGTCGAAGTCACTCCGGTCGACGAGAGCAACGAGTCCGACGTGGACGCCGCGAAGCGGACCGTCGTCGAGTTCTCCGGCGGCACGTTGACCGTCCGGGCACCGAAAATGCGCCTGCTCGACTTCTCCAACCGGACGAGGTCGATCGACGTCACCATCGAACTGCCCACCGGTTCCCGGCTGCAGGGGAGCACCGGCCTCGGCGACCTCACCGCGACCGGGCGGCTCGGCGCCTGCCGTTACAAGTCCGGCACCGGACACCTCCGGCTCGACCACACCGGCGAACTGAAACTGCACTCCGCCTCCGGAAGCATCGTCGTCGACCACGTCGCGGGCAACGCCGACGTCACCACGAGTTCCGGTCGCGTCCAGATCGGTGAGATCGAGGGCACCGGGGTGATCAAGAACTCCAACGGCACCACGACGATCGAAGCGGCCGGTGACTCGATCCGCGTCCGCTCGGCCAACGGCGACATCACCGTCGACAAGGCCGAATCCGGCGTGGAAGCCAAGACCGCCAACGGTTCGGTCCGAGTGCTCGACGCCGCCAGGGGCACGCTCACCCTCGAGACGTCGATGGGCGATGTCGAGATCGGCATCCGCGAGGGCAGCGCGGCCTGGCTCGACGTGAAAACCGGCTTCGGCCGCGTCGTCAACGAGATGGACACCGCCACCAGCCCCGACACCGCGACCGACAAGGTCGAAGTCCACGCGGGCACCTCCGTCGGCGACATCGTCATCCGCCGTTCCTGACCCACGGATCCATACACACCAGGGGGAATCCACATGAGACATCCGGCCATCTCCGCGACCGGACTGCGCAAGTCCTACGGCGACAAGGTCGTGCTGGACGGTATCGACCTGCACGTCCCGCCCGGCACCGTTTTCTCGTTGCTCGGCCCGAACGGCGCGGGCAAGACCACCACCGTCAACATCCTGTCCACTTTGGTCGGTCCGGACGCGGGCACGGCGACCATCGCCGGGGCCGATCTGGCCACCGATCCGGACGGCGTCCGCGCCGCCATCGGCCTCACCGGACAGTTCTCCGCGGTCGACAATCTCCTCACCGGTGAGGAGAACCTGTTCCTCATGGCGGATCTGCACCATCTGCCGCGCCGTGCCGGGCGCGAGCGCGCCGCCGAACTCCTGGAACGGTTCGAACTGACCGACGCGGCGAAGAAGACGCCGGCCACGTTCTCGGGCGGCATGCGCCGCAAGCTCGACCTGGCGATGACGCTGATCGGCGACCCCAAGGTCATCTTCCTCGACGAACCGACCACCGGTCTCGACCCGCGCAGCCGCCGCACGATGTGGCAGATCATCCGCGACCTCGTCGACGGCGGTGTGACGATCTTCCTCACCACGCAGTATCTGGAGGAGGCCGACCAGCTCGCCGACCGGGTCGCCGTGCTCGACGGCGGCCGGGTCGTCGCACTGGGCACACCCGACGAACTGAAGCGGCGCGTTCCCGGCGGGCACATGCAGCTGAAGTTCGCCGACGCCGTCGCGCTGCGCGACGCGAGCCGTGCGCTTCAAGTGTCCACTTCGGACGAAGGATCCCTGGCGCTGCGCGTGCCGACCGACGGCACCGTCACCGCCCTGCGCGCCGTGCTGGACCGGCTCGACGCCGAAGCCGTCGCTGTGGACAGCCTCACCGTGCACACGCCGGATCTCGACGACGTGTTCCTCAGCCTCACCGGTCACCGGACCGAAGCGACCAAGGAGCCGGTCCGATGACCACCTTGTCCCTGTCGATGCGTGACTCGGCGACCATGCTGCGCCGCAACATCCGGCATATGCAACGCTATCCGTCGCTCACCATCATGCTCATCGGTCAGCCGATCGTGTTCCTGCTGCTGTTCGTCTACGTTTTCGGCGGCACACTCGGAAACGGACTCGGCGGCGGGGGCGGCCGTGCCGAATACGTCGGCTATGTGACACCGGCGATCCTGCTCATCACCGTGTGCAGTGCCGCGCTCGGAACCGCCATCTCCGTCGCGACCGACATGACCGAGGGCATCATCGCCCGGTTCCGCACCATGGCGATCAGCAAGGCCTCGGTACTGACCGGGCACGTCGTCGGCGCGCTCATCCAGACGACGTTCGCCCTCGCCGTGGTGTTCGGAGTGACGCTGCTGATCGGCTTCTCGCCGACGGCCGGCGTCGGCGAGTGGTTCGCGACCGCCGGCCTGCTGTTGCTGCTGACGATCGCGCTCACCTGGTTGTCGGTGGCACTGGGACTGGCGGCCAAAAGCGTGGAGACGGCCAGCAACACACCCATGATCTTCATGTTGCTTCCCTTCCTCGGCAGCGGGTTCGTCCCCACCGACTCGATGCCGGCGTGGCTGCGCTGGTTCGCCGACTACCAGCCGTTCACCCCGGTCATCGAGACGATCCGAGGACTGCTGCTCGGAACTCCGATCGGCAGCAGCGGCTGGCTCGCCGTCGGCTGGTGCGCTGTGCTCGCGCTCGTGGGATACGGGTGGTCGAAGTCCCTCTTCGCGAAGGAACGTGAATCGCCCCGGGTTCGGTAGAGACTCGTTGTTGGGGTCAGGCGACCAGGCTGATCAGGTCGCCGTCCGCGTACAGGGTCTCGAACTCGACGGGTGGCCGGTCGCCGCATGCTCCGTGGAGTCGCCGGGTGTTGTACCACTCGATCCACGCGGCGGTCGCGACGTCGACTTCTTGCTTATTGTGCCATGGCCCGTTCGGTTTAATCAACTCGGTTTTGTAAAGTCCGATGGCGGATTCCGCGAGCGCGTTATCGAGAGCATCGCCGACCGTGCCGATTGACGCGTCGATACCGGAATCGATAAGGTGCTGCGTGAACCGGAACGACGTGTATTGGCTTCCAGCGTCGGAATG
>NZ_JBVKAE010000009.1:0-49059 GCF_055598845.1 Amycolatopsis sp. NPDC039088
CACGCTCACGCACCTCACGCGGATGCCTCGAAGACCGGCCCATAACTCCATCCTCACTCACACGATGGAGCCTCCATCAAACCCGGGGCGGTTCAGACTTACCCCTCAATAACCCTCATTAACACTCACGACCCCACGCAGAAACGTACATATCAGCATCAATCGGACACTCGACTTTGCCGGGCCCCTGGCGCTAGACACAAGGAAGAGTGCCTTCATGTACTTCGGCAAGGCGTGACTCGCGTGCTTTGGTTACGTGAAGGCCCCCTTCCTTGCGCTAGACGCAAGGAAGGGGGCCTTCACGCGCTTCCAGGAGAGGCGGCCTACTCGGTGTAGGTCAGGTTCTTGCCGCTGGCCCCGTCGAAGAGCTTGATCTTGTCCGCGTCGAACCAGAGCTCGACATTCTGGTTCTCCGCGGCCGAGGACGACGCGGAGAGCCGGGCCACGATCTGCGACTCGGCACCCGGGACGTCCGCGGAGCCGCTGTCGGCGGCGAGATCCGCGAGGTCGGCCGACGACGCGACCTCCCCCTCGACCGAGAAGTGCGCGAACTTCTCCGAACCCATCGACTCGAGGACGTCGACGTGGGCGGTGAACGTCGTCCCGCCCTCGCGAGCGGCGGCTTCGATCAGCGCGGCGTCCTCGAAATGCTCCGGCCGGATGCCGACGATGACCTCGCGCGGCGCGTCGGCGGCCTCGGCCAGCCGTCGCACCCGGTCGGTGAGCGGGATGTCGCCCAGCGCGCTGCGCGCGATGCCGTTCTCCAGCGTCGCCGGCACGAAGTTCATCGACGGGCTGCCGATGAACCCGGCCACGAACAGGTTCGCCGGGTTGTCGTAAAGGAACTGCGGCGACCCGATCTGCTGTACGTGGCCACCCCGCAGCACGACGACCCGGTCGCCGAGGGTCATCGCCTCGGTCTGGTCGTGCGTGACGTAGAGCGTCGTCGTGCCCAGTTGCTTCTGGATCTTGGACACCGAGGTCCGCATCTGACCGCGCAGCTTAGCGTCCAGATTGGACAGTGGTTCGTCCATCAGGAACGCCTTGGGGTTACGGACGATCGCGCGCCCCATCGCGACACGCTGCCGCTGCCCACCGGAGAGGTTCGCCGGTTTGCGGTCCAGATGCCCGGTCAGGTCGAGGATCTGCGCGGCTTCTTCGACCTTCGCGCGCACGATCTTGTCGTCGACCTTGGCCAGCCGCAGCGGGAACGCCATGTTCTCCCGCACGCTCATATGCGGATAGAGGGCGTAGGACTGGAACACCATCGCGATGTCACGGTCCTTCGGCGCCCGTTCGTTGACGCGCTCGCCGTCGATCCGCAGCTCGCCGGAGGAGATGTCCTCCAGCCCGGCGACCATGTTCAGCGTGGTCGACTTCCCGCAGCCGGAGGGACCGACCAGGATGATGAACTCACCGTCGGCGATCGTGATGTCCACTTCGGACACCGCGAGGGCGCCGTCCGGGTACTTCTTCGACACCTTCTCGAGAACAATTTCAGCCATGGGTCAGCCCTTCACCGCACCGGACGTCAGCCCCGCCACGATGCGACGCTGGAAGAACAACACGAACAAGATGATCGGGACGGTGATCACCACGGCGGCCGCGGAGATCGTCCCGGTGGGGTCTTCGAACTGCGAGGACCCCGTGAAGAACGACAACGCCGCCGGGACCGTCCGCGAGGACTCGGTCGAGGTCAGCGAGATCGCGAACAGGAAGTCGTTCCAGCAGAAGATGAACACCAGGATCGCGGTGGTGAACACCCCTGGCGCCGCCAAGGGCGCGATCACCTTCCGGAACGCCTGCCCCGGGGTCGCGCCGTCCATCTTCGCCGCCTTCTCCAGCTCCCACGGGATTTCGCGGAAGAACGCGGAAAGCGTGTAGATGGACAGCGGCAGCGCGAACGTGATGTACGGCAGGATCAACCCTGGCCAGGTGTCGAACAGCCCCAGCTCACGTTCGATGTTGAACAACGGCGTCACCAGCGACACCTGCGGGAACATCGCGATCAGCAGCGACATCCCGACCAGCAGCTGCTTTCCGGGGAAGTCCAGCCGCGCGATCGCGTACGCCGCCATCGTGCCGAGGACGACCGCGATCACCGTCGCGATGATCGCGATCCCGATCGAGTTCACCAGTGCCCGGATGAACTCCGTGGTCGCGAAGATGTCCGCGTAGTTCTGCCACGTCCACTCCGACGGGATGAAGTTCCCGTCGTCCAAGGTCTCCTTGGTCTTGAACGAAAGCGAAACCACCCAGAGCACCGGGAACAGCGCGAAGACGAGGACCAGGATGTCGACCAGGCCCCACTTGAGTTTGCGGCCGGAAGTGACCGCTCCACCCATCACCATCAGCGCTTACCCCCATTTTCACTGCCGGGTGCGGCCGTGCCGAACACCTTGATGAAGATGAACGCGATGATCGCCACCGTGATGAAGATCAGCACCGCCATCGTCGACCCGATCCCGAGGTTCAGCCCCTTGACCAGGTTGTTGTAGGTCTGCATCGAGACCGACGACGTGTCCTGCGCGCCATTGGTGAGCACGAAGATGTTGTCGAAGATGCGGAACGCGTCCAGGGTGCGGAACAGCAAAGCCACCAGGATCGCCGGCTTCATCACCGGCAGCATCACCTTGGTGAACCGCTGCCACGCCGTCGCGCCGTCCATCGCCGCCGCCTTCAGCAGATCGTCCGGCACCAGCGCCAGCCCCGCCATCAGCAGCAACGCCATGAACGGTGTCGTCTTCCACACCTCGGCCAGCACGATGATCGCCAGCGACGGCCAGTACTGGGTCAACGGCGCGGAATCCGGCGCGAACAGATTGGCGAGATAGCCCGTGTCCGGTGTCCAGGCGTAGTACCAGGAGAACGCCGCGGCCACGGTCACGATGCCGTACGGGATCAAGGCGACCGTCCGCACGAGACCCCGGCCGACCAGCGTCCGATGCATGATCAGCGCGAGACCCATCCCGAGGACGAGCTCGATCGCGACCGAAACGACGGTCAAGCCCATCGTCGTCCCGAACGCGGTCCACCAGTATTCGTTGGACAGCACCGAGACGTAGTTCTCGAGGCCGACGAACTCCTGCCGCGCCGGGAATCGGAGGTCATAGCGCTGCAGGGAAAGCCAGATCGAGTAGACGATCGGGTACCCGGTGACGGCGATCATCACGAACGCCGCCGGAGCGCACAGCCAGAGCCCGAGCCTGCGCTCGGCCTTCTTTCCTTCGCTGAGCACCGGTTTGGTCTTCTTGCCCGGTTCGGCCTTGGTCGCCGAACCGGCGGTTTCCTGCACGGTCACGGGATCACTCCCTTCGACTGGAGCGCTTCGGCGAGCTGCTCCCGCAGCTTCTCCGCCGTCTTCTGCGGATCGATTTCAGAAGGCGGGGAAAGCACCTTCGACAACACGGTCGAAGTGTTCTGGTACGCGGGGGTCAAGGGGCGCACCGCGGCGTCCTTGAGCGCGTCCAGGATCGTCTCCCGCATCGGGTACTTCGTGTCCATGCTCGGGTTGTCGTCGCCGACGGCCGCGGTCGGGTCGAGCGGGGCCGTGTCGGTGTAGAGCGATTCGAGCGTCGGCGGGACACCGTCCTTGAGCGCGGAGAACTTCTGGTTCTTCTCGTTGCGCAGGCACAGCGCGACTTCGTAGGCCTCGGCCTTGTGCTTCGAGGCCGAGCTGACCGCCAGGTTGTAGCCACCGATCGTGGTCTTGGCGGGCTTGCCCGGTTCGAGCTCCGGATAGGTGGTCCACTTGAAGTGCTGCAGGTCGTTCTTCTTCTCCTTGGCGTAGGAGGCGTAGACGAACGGCCAGTTCAGTTCGAAGGCGGCGTTCCCGCGCTGGAACGACTGGCGGACCTCGTCCTCCTTCGAGTTGGTCAGCGACGCGTCGGTGATCCCGGCCGTGGTGACCTTCTTGAGCATCTCGAGCGCCTTGACCGCGCCCTCGTCCATCACGACCGATTTGCCGTCGTCGGAAAGGATCTTGCCGCCCGCCGACTCGACGAGGGTGTTGTAGATGACGACGAGGCCTTCGTACTGCGCGCCGGTGAACACGACGTTCGCCGGTTTGCCCTGTGCCTTGAGCGCCTGGGCCTGCTGGATCATCTCGTCCCAGGTCTTCGGCGGATTCGGCGTCAGCCTGTCGTCGTACCAGAGCAGCTGGACGTTGGTGTTCTTGGTCGCCGCGTAGAGCTTTCCGTTCCACGTGGCGGTTTCGAGCGGCCCCGGCAGGACACCGGCGGTCGCTTCGGCCTTCGCCTGGCCCGTCCATTCCTCGGCCCAGCCCGCCTCGGCGAACTCGGAGACCCAGGTGACGTCCAACCCCAGTACGTCGAGTGAATCATCCCCAGCCGCCAGTCGGCGGACCATCTGCTCCCGCTGGCCGTCGGCCGGTCGCGGGAGTTTGTTGTAGACGACCTCGTAGCGCCCGCCCGAGGCCTTGGTGCAATCGTCCACAACGGACTGAAAGTTGTCTTCGGGCGCGTAATAGACATTGATCTTGAGCCCGGCTGGTGCCCCGCAGCCCGCCAACAGGCCCGCCGTCAGCGCTGTCGCGCCGAGCAGCGCGCCGGCGCGGCCCGGTGAGCGGCCCCTCCGGCTCGCGCTCATCCTCTTCCCCATGAGGGCCTCCCTCACCCGCGCGCACGCCCGGGATGTGGCGGCACTAGGACGCGTTGAAGAAGCCGCGCGCCAGCACCCCGACGTGCTAGTGCTCGGGCGGACACGCTGGAGTACGCGACCGCCCGACTGGTGTTGTGCAACCTATTCCGGGCGATCACCGCCCGCAAGCAGTATCGGTAACGATTCAGCGGATCGCGCGGCGAACAGGTGAATCAGTACCGCCGAATGTCCGTGGTCCGGTTCCCGGGTCACCCGGTGGAACGGCCGCCCAACGCGAGCTGGGCGAGGAGTTCGCGGCCGCGTTCGGCCGAACGTGGCTGGCAGAGCACGTCGTAGCGGCCGGCGACCAGCTGGCTCGCGGAGGAGAAGTCGCGGCGGGACATGCTGTAACTGATGGCCGCGAAGACCGTCCACGCCAGAACACCGAGCACGACCCCGCCGATCATGGGCTGCCAGGCGAAACCCTGGTTGTTGAACATGCCGAGCAGCAGCCCGATGATCAGGCCGAACCACGCGCCCGACACCGCGCCGGTGCCCAGCACCCGGCCCCAGCTCAGCCTGCCGACGACGCGCTCCACGAGCATCAGGTCGACGCCGACGATGGTCACGTCGGTGACCCCGAACTCCTTCTCCGCGAGGAATCCGACGGCTTGCTGGGCTTCGCCGTACGTCGCGTAGGAACCGATCGGCCAGCCGGAAGGCGGTGTCGGCAGCCTGGGCAGCCCACCCGCCGCCCCGCCACCTCCGCCAAAGGGAGCACTCAAGTAATCACCTCTCGCCCGTCCCGGTCCATCTTCTCAAGGACGGGCGCGCGGCGCGAACCAGCTGATCGGGCGAGAGAAGGCCCCCTCCGGACGGGTGTAACGTCCGAAGGGGGCCGGGCTTTGACGGCGGGGCTACTGAGCGGCCTTGACCTCCACGGTCATGGCCTTGGCGTCGTCACCGTCGACGCCCTCACTGCCCTTCGCTTCGGCCTTGATCCGGTCGGCCGCGAGCCCGCCGTCGGCGAGTTCCTTCTTGACGGCGTCGGCCCGCTGCTGCGACAGCTCGGTCGCCTTGGCGGCGTCGGGATAGCCCGCGTGCGTGTCGACCGCGACCTTGACCGCGGGCACCGCGGCGGCGGCTTCGGCGACCTTCTTGAGCGTCGCCTTCGCCTCGTCGGTCAGCTCGGCGCTTTGCGGCGAGAACCGCACCGGCGAGGCCTTGAGGACCTCGTCGAGTTTGGTCTGCAGTCCCTGCACGGCCGCGGCGTCCGGCTGCCCGTTCTGGCCATCACCGTTCTGGCCGTTCTGGCCGTCACCGTTCTTGCCATCGCCGTTCTGGGCCCCGTCGCCGTTCTGGGCCCCGTCGCCCGGCATGCCGTTCTGGCCGGACGCCGCGGAACTCGCCGCGGACGATGCCGCCGCGGCGCCATTGTCCTTGTTGTCGTCGCCGCATCCGGCGACGGTCAGAATCGCGAAAGCCGCGAGGGCGATTCCACTGATCCTTGTCCGTCGATTCACTTTCCCTCCTCCGTAAGCACGTTCAGCCGGAACGTACGCCGGACGCGAGGGCGGCGAAAATCGGGAAAAGGCGCAGGACAAGACGGGGAAGACCGGGAAATGTCACCCCGGGTGTCCCGGTCCGGTGTCATCCCGGTTCAAACCCCACGATCAGTTCGTCACCACGACGCGAATGACACCTTGGGTGAACAAAAGCACTCGAGCGCGCTGAACCGGCCCCGGAAATCTTGAATGATTCTTCGCCGGTCCGGGTTACCCCAGCCGAGGGGCTAACTGCGGCTCTTGTACTCCCGCAGCAGACCTCGGCTGATGATGGTCTTCTGGATCTCGCTGGTGCCCTCGCCGATGAGGAGGAACGGCGCCTCGCGCATCAAGCGCTCGATCTCGTATTCCTTCGAATAGCCGTAGCCGCCGTGGATGCGGAACGAGTCCTGGGTGACCTCGGCGCAGTATTCGCTCGCGATCAGCTTCGCCATACCCGCTTCGACGTCGTTGCGCTCCCCGGAGTCCTTGAGCCGGGCGGCGTTGACCATCATCAGGTGCGCGGCCTCGACCTTGGTGGCCATCTCCGCGAGTTTGAACGCCACCGCCTGGTGTTCGGCGATCGCCTTGCCGAAGGTCTTGCGCTGCTGGGCGTACTCCACCGCCAGTTCGAACGCGCGGATCGCGATCCCGCAGGCGCGCGCGGCGACGTTGACCCGGCCGACCTCGACACCGTCCATCATGTACGCGAAGCCCTTGCCAGGGGCCTCGCCGAGGACCTTGTCCGCGCCGATCTTGAAGCCGTCGAAAACGGCTTCGGTGGTGTCGACGCCCTTGTACCCCATCTTGTCGATCTTGCCGGGGATGGTGAGGCCGGGAGCGACCTCGCCGAAGCCCTCGGGCTTCTCGACCAGGAACGTGGTCAGGTTCTGGTGGGCCTTCTCGGCGCCTTCGTCGGTCTTGACGAGCAGCGCGATCAGGTTGGAGCTGCCGCCGTTGGTCAGCCACATCTTCGAGCCGTCGATGACGTAGCCGTCGTCGGTCTTGCGGGCGCGGGTCTTGATCGCGGCGACGTCGGAACCGAGATCCGGCTCGGACATCGAGAACGAACCGCGGACCTCACCGGTCGCCATCCGCGGCAGGAAGTGCTGCTTCTGCTCCGGCGTCCCGTGCCGGGAGATCATGTGCGCCACGATGAAGTGCGTGTTGATCACCCCGGAAACGCTCATCCAGCCGCGCGCGATCTCCTCGACCACGAGCGCGTAGGTCAGCAGCGATTCGCCGAGGCCGCCGTACTCCTCCGGGATGGTGAGCCCGAACAGGCCCATCTCCTTCATCCCCTCGACGATGTCGGTGGGATAGGTGTCGGAATGCTCGAGCTCCTGCGCGCGCGGGATGACCTCCTTGTCCACGAACTGGCGGACCGTGGCCAGGATTTCGGACTGCACGTCGGTCAAGCCGGCGGTCTGGGCGAGGCGAGCCATCGCTGCTCCCTAAAATTCGCGCGCACCGGGCTCCCGGCGCTGGGTTACCGGTGAGTATGACGCCTGGCCGGGGACCTCGCTATGAGCGCAGTCACGCGTACGCCATCCGTGGCCATGGCACTACCGCGAAGCACGGGGCTTTCCGCTGAACAGGAAACGCCCGCGCGCTTCCAGGCGTCTGTTCCCCTGACGGTACGGTCCGGAGCCGACGAGGGGACCCGCATGACGAATCCACACGACCCGTATGGGCAGCAGCAGCCCTACGGTCTCCAGCCGTATCAGCCTCCGCAGCAGTACTACGGGCAGCCCTACGGCGCACTGCGGCCGCCGGACCAGGGCATGGCGGTGGCGTCGCTGGTGTGCTCGCTGATCGGGCTGGTCATGTGCTTCCCGGCGATACTGGGGATCGTCTTCGGGCACATCGCGCTGTCGAAGGCCAAGCGCGGTGAAGCGGGCGGCCAGGGCCTGGCGCAGGCCGGGATGGTCGTCGGTTACGTGGTCACCGCGCTGTGGCTGATCCCGGTCATCCTGTGGTTCGTTTTCGTGGTGCTGGCGATCGGTGCCGCGGGCGTCTCGTGAGCCGTTCCCGGATACGGTGGTGTCCCGCACGAACCAGGGGGCCAACCGGATGAGCAGTTCCGACTCGCAGGACACTCCGTCGACGAACGACTCGACGTCGTCCTACACCGACTCGACCGCGTTCTCGGATCCGACTTCCGCGTCCGAAACGGTGTCGAGCCCGTCGTCCGCGGAACCACAGCGGTTCCAGCCGCCCGCGCCCTTCGAGCTGCCCCCGCCGTTCGAGCCGCCCGCACCGTTCGAGGCCAAGCCCGCCGAAGAACCGCCTCCCGCTCCGCCGGAGCCGTACGCGCAGGCCATCGACCCGCTGACCGCCGAACCGGTCCAGCCCGCCTTCGCGGCTCCGGACACTTCGGCTTCTCCGGTGTACGCGCCTGTGCCTCAGTACGCGCCCGCGCCTCCGCCGATGGTCTCTTACCCGCCGTACAACCCGTATGCGGCATCGATGCCCCGCCGCTCGCAGGACAACGGCATGGCGATCGCCGGGCTGGTGTGCTCGCTCGTCGGGATCTGCTCGTTCGTGACCGTGATCGTCGGGCTGATCCTGGGACACATCGGGCTGGCGAAGGCGAACCGCGGCGAGGCGGGCGGACGCGGAATGGCGCTCGCGGCGGTGATCATCGCCTACGTCGTCATCGCGCTGTACGCGGGCTTCTTCGGCACTTTGATCATCCTCGGCATGAACGGCCAGCTGGACTGACCGCGGCGGACCCGCGGGAAGAGAGCAAGGGACCTTTGCTATCGCCTCAGGGGCGCGGTGCCGCGTCGTCCGGTTCGCGAGGCGCCGGCGCGACCTGACCGTTGGCCTCCGAAGCCGAAGCACCTGAAGCGGCCGAAGGCGGCGCCCCCTGCTTCGGCGTGTTCGCGTCGAGGAAGCGCAGCAGCTCCACCGGGAACGGCAGGACCAGCGTCGAGTTCTTCTCCGCCGAGACCTGCACGACCGTCTCCAGCAGCCTCAACTGCATCGCCGCCGGGGTGTCGGCCATGGTCGCGGCCGCTTGCGAGAGCTTGTACGACGCCTGTAGTTCACCATCGGCCGAGATGACCCGCGCACGCCGCTCGCGTTCGGCTTCGGCCTGGCGTGACATCGAGCGTTTCATCGATTCGGGCAGCGCGACGTCCTTGATCTCGACGCGGTCGATGTGGATACCCCAGTCCAGCGCCGGGCTGTCGATCATCAGCTCCAGGCCCTCGTTGAGCCGTTCGCGGTTGGACAGCAGGTCGTCCAGCTCGCTCTTGCCGATGATGGACCGCAGCGAAGTCTGCGCGACCTGGCCGACGGCCGAGCGGTAGTCCTGCACGTTCACCGCGGCCAGCACCGGATCGATCACCTTGAAGTACACGACCGCGTCGACCCGCACGCTGACGTTGTCGCGGGTGATGCCGTCCTGCGCGGGGATCGGCATGGTGATTATCTGCATGTTGACCTTCTGCAGTCTGTCCGCGAACGGCACCAGCAGCGCGAGCCCCGGCTGCCGGAGGTTCGGGCGCACCCGCCCGAACCGGTACACGAGGCCGCGTTCGTACTGTTTCACCACACGAAGGCTGGCCGCGAGCCACGCACCGCCCGCGACGACGACCGCACTGAGAATCTCCACCACCATGGCTGCTCCCGGGGTTGTTCTCGCTCTTCACGGTACGCCCGGCAGGTCACAGAAGAAACAGGCTGGACAGGCCTGCCAAGGTGAGTCCGTGACCGGTTTCAAGATCCCGCCCAAGTTCCTCGACCGCGCCGCCGACCTCGGCCCCGGAGCCGCCGAATGGCTCGACTCCCTGCCCTTCCTCGCCGAGAAGTACACCCGCAAATGGGAGCTCGGCTACGACGGCGAGGCCATGCACGGCTTCGTCGGCGTTGCCCAGCCCGTCCGGCGGCCCGACGGCAGCCCCGCGATCCTCAAACTCGGCTGGCCGCACGAGGAATCCGACGACGAACCGCTCGCACTGTCCACATGGGCCGGTCGGGGTGCCGTGCTGATGTACGACAACGTTCCCGAGGACGGCGTCCTGCTCCTGGAGCGGCTCGACGCCACCCGCTCACTCGAAACCGAGCCGATCCAGGAGGCCGTCGAGACCGTCGGCGCGCTCGCGCGACGGCTGGCCGTCCCGGCCCCCGAAGCGCTGCGGCGATCCCTTCGCGCAGAAGCCGAGGAACTGGTGACCGAACTCCCGAAGACCTGGAGCGAACTCGGCGAGCCGTTCGAGCGGAAGTTCCTCGACGCGGCGGTGGAGATCTGCGTGAACCTCGGGCCGGACGCCGGTGAGCTGATGGTGAACGAGGACCTGCACTTCGAGAACGTCCTGGCGGGCGAACGCGAGCCGTGGCTGGTGATCGACCCGAAGCCGCTCTCGGGCGACCTCGAATTCGGCGCGATCTCGATACTCTGGAACCGCGCGAACGAGTCCACAATGGACGACAAGATCAGCTGGTTCACCGCGGCGGCCGGCCTGGACGCCGAACGCACGCGGGCGTGGACGCTCGTCCGCGCGGTGCAGAACTGGATCTGGCTGCACGAAGACCTCGCCGAGGGCACCCCGCCGGAGAGCATCGCCGAAGATCCGGCCTACGCCACCGTCCCGGAGATCGCCGCGTGGGCATTGCGATGATCACACGAATCGTCCCCCGGCCCGGGAGCCGATAACCTTCGGACATGGCAGCCGTGAACAGGGTATTCGCAGCTCAGCTGGCCGGTTTGCCGGTTTTCGGACCTGACGGCGAATCGATCGGCAAGGTACGGGATCTGGTGGCGGGCCTCCGGCTCGACCAGCAGCCGCCGCGGATCCTGGGCATCGTGGTCGAGCTGACGACGCGACGGCGCGTGTTCGTGCCGATGTTGCGCGTGACCTCGATCGAGCCCACCGCCATCACGCTCGCCACCGGGTCGGTCAACATGCGCCGGTTCCATCAGCGCCCCAACGAAGTACTGGTGGTCGGGCAGCTGTTCGACGCGCACGCCACGCTCGCGGGCTCGGAAACCCGCGTCACCGTCGTCGACGCCGCCATGGAGCCGACGCGGACCCGGGACTGGGTGCTCGCGAAGCTCGCGATCCGCGAGCGGTCGAGCAGGCTCGGTCTCGGCAGGCGTCGCGCGCCGATGCAGGTGCTGCCGTGGGCGGAGGTGTCCGGGCTGGGGCTCACCGACCTGACCGGCCAGACCCAGGGCGCGGCGCAGCTGCTGATGCTGTTCGACACCATGCGCGCGGCGGACGTCGCCGCCACCGTCCGGGATCTGCCGTTGAAACGGCGGCACGAGGTCGCCGACGCGATGGACGACGAGCACCTCGCCGACGTCATCGAGGAACTCCCCGAGGACGACCAGAAGGAACTGCTCGGTTACCTCGCCGAGGAACGGGCCGCCGACATCCTCGAAGCGATGGACCCCGACGACGCCGCCGACCTGCTGGCCGAACTGGCGCCCGCCGAGCAGAGCCGGTTCCTGGAGCTGATGGAACCCGAGGAGTCCGCGCCGGTGAAACGGCTGCTGGAGTACTCCTCCGACACCGCGGGCGGGTTGATGACACCCGAGCCGGTGGTACTGACGCCGGACGCCACGGTCGCGGAGGCGCTCGCGCACATCCGCAACGCGGACCTGCCCGCCGCGCTGGCGAGCATGGTCTTCGTGAGCCGTCCGCCGACGGAGACGCCGACCGGGCGCTTCGTCGGCGTCGTCCACTTCCAGCGGCTACTGCGCGAACCACCCGCGGAGATGGTGGCGAGCGCTGTCGACACCCAGTTGCCCGCGTTGCGGCCGAAGGCGACGTTGTCCGAGGTCACCCGCTACTTCGCCGCCTACAACCTCACCTGCGGCCCGGTCGTGGACGCCGAGGACCACCTGCTCGGCGCGGTCACCGTCGACGACGTGCTCGATCACCTGCTGCCGGAGGACTGGCGCGAGACCGGGCTGCACGACGTCACCGGCGAGACCATCGAAGAAAGCGAGGAGGCCGAACGTGCCTGAACTGACGTCCGGGCGACGGCTGGACCAGCCCCGCGGCCAAGGCCGGTTCAGGGTCAACATCGACCCGGACACCTTCGGCAGGCTCACCGAACGGGTCGCGCGGTTCCTCGGCACCGGCAAATACCTGTTCTGGCAGACACTGACCGTCATCGTCTGGATCGTGCTGAACATCGCGGCGGTGTCACTGCGCTGGGACCCGTATCCGTTCATCCTCCTGAACTTGGCGTTCTCGACGCAGGCCGCCTACGCCGCGCCGCTCATCCTGCTGGCGCAGAACCGGCAGGACGACCGCGACCGCGTCTCGCTGGAGGAAGACCGGAATCGGGCGGAGCAGACCAAGGCGGACACCGAATACCTCGCGCGGGAGCTGGCGTCGCTGCGGATCGCGCTCGGCGAGGTCGCCACCCGCGACTTCCTGCGGGGCGAACTCGACCGTCTCCGACAGGATCTTGACGCCAAGCCGCGCAAGGCCAAACCCGACCGCGCCCTACCGGTACGTAACATGGACGTGTGACCAGTACGCAGCAACTCCCCAGCGTCGACGATGTCCGCACCGCGCTGAAGGCCGTGTACGACCCGGAGATCAAGAAACCGATCACCGACCTCGGCATGGTCAAGGGCGTGGAGGTGGGCTCGGACGGTGTGGTCACCGTCGGGATCTACCTGACGGTCGCCGGCTGCCCGTTGAAGGCGACGCTGACCAAGGACACGACCGACGCCGTCGCGAAGCTCCCCGGCGTCAACGACGTCCGGGTCGAGCTCGACGTGATGAACGACGAGCAACGCACGGAACTGCGAAAATCACTGCGTGGTGACGCCACGGAACCGGTGATCCCCTTCGCGCAGCCGGGTTCGCTGACGCGGGTCTACTGCGTCGCGTCCGGCAAGGGCGGCGTCGGCAAGTCGTCGGTGACGGTGAACCTCGCGGCGGCGATGGCCGAGCGCGGGCTTTCCGTCGGCGTGGTGGACGCGGACATCTACGGCCACTCGGTGCCGCGGATGCTGGGCACACACGAGAAGCCGACCAAGGTCGACACCATGATCATGCCGCCGCAGGCGCACGGCGTGAAGGTCATCTCGATCGGCATGTTCACCCCGGGCAACACGCCGGTCGTGTGGCGCGGGCCGATGCTGCACCGCGCGCTGCAGCAGTTCCTCGCCGACGTGTTCTGGGGCGATCTGGACATCCTGCTGCTTGACCTGCCGCCGGGCACCGGCGACATCGCGATCTCGGTGGCGCAGCTGATCCCGAACGCGGAGATCCTGGTCGTCACCACCCCGCAGCAGGCGGCCGCCGAGGTGGCCGAACGCGCGGGCGCGATCGCGCTGCAGACGCGGCAGCGGATCGCGGGCGTCATCGAGAACATGTCGTGGCTCGAAACGCCCGACGGCGGGCGGATGGAGATCTTCGGCTCCGGTGGCGGGCAGTCCGTCGCCGACTCGCTGTCGAAGTCGGTCGGTTCGCCCGTGCCGCTGCTCGGCCAGGTGCCGATGGACCCGCGCGTGGTGACCCACGGCGACGGGGGAACGCCGATCGTGCTGGCGGAGCCGGACGCCCCGGCGTCTCTCGTGCTCAAGGAGACGGCGAAGAAGCTCACCGTCCGGGCACGCGGGCTGGCCGGGATGATGCTGAACGTCACTCCCGCCGGCCGCTGACCCCTCTTCACGCGTTTAGTCCTCTACTTGCGGGCGCAAGCCACGCGAGTAGAGGACTAACTGCGGTAGTTGCGCGTGCAAGGAACGCATTTAGAGGACTAAACGCGGAAAGTAGGGCGTCAGGGTCAGGTGGCGTCGGGGTCGACCGGCGGGCGCTCTCCCGGCTTCAGCGGCTCGGGTTGCGCGGTGGTCGCCGGGTAGCCGTTGGGCTTGGCGGCGCCGTTGGCACCGTTCGCGCCATTGGCGGTGCCGTTGGTGCCGTTGACGTCCTTGAGCCCCAACGGATCAGGGTCACCGTCGAACAGGTGCTGGGTGACGACCCGCTTCGGGTCGAAGTTCCGCAGGCCTCGCAGATCCTCCAGCGGCTTGCGCAACTGGTCGAACTCCGGGCCCATTTCCTCACGCAGTTGCGTCTTGGCCCCGGTCGCGAAATCACGGACCTTGCGGACACTCTTGGCCAGCCACGACGCCGCTTCGGGCAGCCGTTCCGGACCGAGGATGAAAAGACCCGCGACGACGATGATGAGGATCTCGCCCCAGCCGACACTCTCGAACACCTGTGTGAACCTCCGCCTCGGCGTCTTCCCCGTTCAGGGTACCCGGCTGGACCGGCTAGTCCGAGGCCAGTTTCACGTCCACCACGAGTGACGACCCATCCCGGACAAGCCGGACAGGGACCACTTCGCCGACATCGCGCGCGCGGACCGCGACGAGCAGTTCCGCCGAGTCGCGGACGAGCCGCCCGCCGACCTCGGTGATCACGTCGCCTTCCTTGATCCCGGCCGCCGCGGCGGGGCCGCCGGGGGCGACGTTGCGGACCTGGGCGCCCATGGTGTTGGACCCCGCGACGGTCGACGAAGCGTTGATGCCGATGTCGGGATGGACGACCTTTCCGTCCCTGATCAGTGTTTTCGCGATCTTCACCGCGTAGTCGCTCGGGATCGCGAAGCCGATGCCGATGCTGCCGCCCTCGGCGCTGGACGAGCGGATCGCCGAGTTGATCCCGACCAGCGCACCGGTCGCGTCGACGAGCGCGCCGCCCGAGTTGCCGTGGTTGATCGCGGCGTCGGTCTGGATGGCCTCGTAGATCACCGGCGCGCTGCCGCCGTCGCCACCCGCGGTCACCGGGCGGTTGAGCGCGCTCACGATGCCGGCGGTGACCGAGTTCTGCAGCGCCAGCGGCGAACCGACGGCGATCACCGCATCGCCGACGGCCAGGTCGGACGACTTCCCGACCTGCAGCGCCGTCAGGTTCTCGACGTTGACCTTCACCACGGCCAGGTCGGTTTTCGGGTCGGAGCCCACGACCTTCGCCTCGACGCGTTTGCCGTCGACGAAGACGGCGGTGATCTTGGTGGCCGAGTCGGCCGTCGCGGCCGAGATGACATGTTCGTTCGTGAGCACGTAACCCTGGGTGTCGATGACGACGCCGGAGCCCTGCTGACCGGCGTCGGCGCCGGGTTTGAACACCTCGAGCGAGACCACCGCGGGCGCCACCCGGTGGGCGATGTCCGCGATCGAGCCCGCCGGACGCTCCTTGGCGGCGTCGGCCTCGGAAATACTGGCCTCACCGGTCAATTCGGTGCCGGTGTCGGCGAACCACCAGCCGATCAGCCCGCCGGCGGCGCCGATGACCAGCGCGACGGCCGCGAGCATCGCCAGCGCCTTCGTCTGCACCCGCCGCCCGAAGAGGACTTCCGGCAGGCTCAACAGCGCGCCTTGCGGGCGCTTCGCGTCCTTCTCCTCCTCCGAGTCCGCCTGCACGGCGGGACCGGCGAGTACCGCGCCGGAGGTGGGGTCACGCCACGGATCCGACGTAGTGGTCCAGAGCGGGCCTTCAGCGACGTTGCCGGACGGTTCGGAGCCATTGGACCCGTGCGGCCGCTCCAGCACGACACCTTCGGCGCCCGGTGGGCGGCGGAAGGCCTCGGCGAGCGATTCCGGGGTGGGCGGCGCCAGGTTCAGGCCCGGCGTGGCCTGCCCGTTCGTTCCGGGCTGATACAGCTTGTCGAAGGCACCGTCGACGCCGTGCGGCCTGCCGAACGTGGCCGCCTGCGCCGGATCGACGGCGGGCCGGGCCAGCGGGCGCGGCGCCAGCCGATCCCCCGCCGGGTCACCAGGCTGCTGCGGATTCGCGTTCGGCTGCTCGGTCATCATTCCCCGGGGCTGAGATCTGGTTGGCCGGACGCGAGAGTACGCCAAGCCTCGCCCTTGATTCTGCCGTGACCACGGTGAAGTGCGCGTTGATTCCCCGGATCGGCCAACAAGTGTGACACTTTAGGCAACCGTGTCCCACGTCTGGCAGTCTAACGGGCATGTCGGAGAATCACGGGGGACAATTCCCGCCTCAACAGCAGTGGCAACAGCAGCAGCAATGGCCCCAGCAGCAGGGCTGGCCGCAGCAGCCGCCCAAGAAAAAGGGCTTGTCCACCAAGGTGAAAGTGTTGCTGCTCGTCGCCGCGCTCGTCGTGGTCGGCGGCGGGATCGGCCTCATCCTGGTGATGAAGGCGGCTGCCGGACCGGAGAAGCAGGCCAAAAGCCTCACCGAGGGCGATTGCGTCGTGCTGACCGGATCCGGCAAGGAGGCCGACGCGGTCAAGACACCGTGTGACTCGCCGCAAGCGCCCTACGCGGTGAGCCTCACCGGCATCGACAAGGGCGATTGGGACTGTAAGGACGGTTTCTACAAGTACGCCGTCCCGAGGCCGGTGCGCGGGGACGGCGTCGCCCTGTGCCTGGCGATCAACGCCAAGGTCGGATTGTGTTTCGACGACATCAACACCAAGACACCGCCGCCGCTGAAGGACTGTGGCTCGGCGCGACTGAGGATCAGCGAGGTCTTCCCGAAGATGAGCGTGGCGACCAGTCCGTGCGCGGAAGGCACCAAGGAGGTCATCTCCTACGCCAGCTACGGGACTACGCAGTTCAAGAGCGCGACGATCTGCTTCGTCAAACCCTGACGAAGCAGATCAGCGGGCTGACACAGGCACGGGTGCGGTCGACGTGCTCGGGCTCGGCGAGGGGCTGCGCGGCGGTTCGGAGCGGCCGCCGCCCAGCTGCGCGGGCAGCAGACCGGCGTTGACGCCCTGCGGGGGCACCGGTGAGGGACCCTGCTGGTCTTCGGTGCCGTCACCCGACGTCGCGACCAGGGCCAGGGCGCTCAGCACCAGACCCGAAACGACGACGCCGGCGCCTTGCGCGTACTTGCGCCGCGCGAGGCCGAAACGCCCGCCGCCGAGGACGTTCGGCGACTGGCCCAGTGGGGCCGATGATCCCAACGGCGCTCGGCCTCCCAAAACCCCACTGCCTCCCAAGACCCCGCCGCCGCCCAATGCGCCGGTGTCGCGCAGCCCGGCGACCCTGTCGGGCCGCTGGATGGCCACCAGCTGACCGTCCGCGGTCATCGCCAGATTGTCCGGCGCGCTGGGAAGTTCGGTGTTCTGCGGGATGGAGCACAGGCTCGCCAGGAAACCCGCCGACATCGACGGGGCGCCGGCCTGTCGCACGGCGGTGACGGCCTGCCGCTGCGCCGCGACTTCGGCCGCGCACGACTGGCAGCGGGCGATATGTGCCGACGCCCTGTCCTGGGCGCCGAGGGACAGCTCGCCGTCGACGAAGGCGACGATGGCGTCAGGAAGCAGATGCGACTCGGGGAGCCCCCAACCTCGCGGTGCGGTCATACCCCCACCTTCGCAGACTCCTGCGCCGCGGCGCGACGACGCTCCAAAGAAGCGCGAAGCGCCTGGCGGCCACGGTGGATCCGGCTGCGCACGGTGCCGAGCTTGACACCGAGGGTGGCGCCGATCTCCTCGTACGAGAGACCTTCGACGTCGCACAGCACGACCGCGGCACGGAACTCGGGCGGCAACTCGTCGAGCGCGGCCTGCAGGTCCGGGTCGAGGTGCGTGTCCGAGTAGACCTGCTCGGGGCTCGGGTCGTCACCGACGATGCGGTCGGTGTCCTCGGGGAGGCCTTCCATCCGCACGCGCGAGCGGCGGCGGGCCATGTCGAGGAAGAGGTTCGTGGTGATGCGGTGCAGCCAGCCTTCGAACGTGCCGGGCTTGTAGGACGCGAGGGAGCGGAAGACCCGGATGAAGGTCTCCTGCGTCAGGTCCTCGGCGTCGTGGGCGTTACCGGTCAGGCGGTACGCCAGCCGGTACACGCGGTCGGCGTGCTCACGCACGACCTCGTCCCACGACGGCGGCGTCCATGCGGCCTCGTCCACGGTCACCGGTGTGACCTGGTCCGCGTGCTGGTCCTGCATCGTTTCCTGCATCGGGGAAGTAGGCACCTCCATCAGCGTCTCTCCCAACTACTCCACCCAACGCGGGCGATGTGCACGGTGTTCCCGTTGTCGAGGACCAGTCTGTCCGGCCTGCTTATGTTTCTAGTGAGACTGGACTGAGAGGAGGCTGAGAAGTCGGTACCAGGGAGTCTTCGCTCTTTTGTCGATAAGCAGCGCTAACCTCCGCGTGTGAATTCCGGGACGCATGCGGGCTCGCCTGCCGAGACCGCCGACGTCGGCCTCATCGTCGATGGGTACCACCCCGACGACGAGGTTCTGGCCACCGCGCGGGCGCGGTCGGCCGATCTGGGGTGCGGTCCGCTGAGCGCGGGCGCCGGCGCGACCTTGCGTTTCCTCGCCACGACGTTGCGCGCGAAGGCCGTCGTCGAGGTCGGGACCGGGGCGGGAGTGAGCGGGTTGTGCCTGCTCAGGGGCATGGTCGACGACGGGATCCTGACCTCGATCGACATCGAACCGGAGTACCACCGGGCGGCGAGGGCGGCGTTCCGTGAGGCGGGCTATCCGCCGGGGCGGACGCGGCTGATCATGGGCCGCGCGCTCGACGTCCTGCCCCGGCTCACCCCCGGCGGCTACGACCTGGTGTTCGTCGACTCGGCGCCGATCGAGTACCCGAGTTGCTACGAGAAGGCCGTCGCGCTGCTTCGGCCCGGCGGGATACTGGCGTTCCACAACGTCTCGGGTACCAGGGTGACGGATCCCTCACGGCGCGATCCGGACACGCTGGCGCTGCGCGAGGTCGCGCGGGCCTTCCGGGAGGACGAGCGGCTGGTTCCGGCGCTGTTGCCGGTCGGCGGCGGGCTGCTGGTCGCCGCGATCGCGTAGCAAGGGACCTTTGCTATCGCCCTCAGACGCGTTCCGTGAAGGCCTCCTTCCCTACTATCAAGGCAGGGTCCCGGCAAAGTCGCATAACTGCTGGTCGGCTCCATTACTAGCGCGGGTCAAGGCGAACGTGTCGTGGTGGACCCGGCGGGAGCGGGTTCACGTAAAAGGGGCCTCACCTGGCTCCCGACTGTCCATAAGGGACACTTCTCGGGACAAACGTGCCCGATTTGGGCGAGTTGCGGGGTTTGACGAGGGGGTCGTGAGTGATGTGGGTCGTTCTATTGAGGGGTAAGTCAAACGTGTCGTGTCGCGGGCTGTGGTCGCTGCTGCCTACGCGTTTCCCTGGTGGTGAAGGCTTCCTTGCCTACGCTGACGGTAGTGAAGGAGCCCTTCACTACCGTCAGGCGTGATCCCTGGTGACAGTGGGACGGCTGTGACATCAACGTCCCGTCTTGAAGTCCGTGAAGGCCTCCTTGAGGGACCCAGAGTCCCTCAAGGAGGCCTTCACGGACTTACCACCCACCACGCCACCTTTGCCTTACCCCTCAATAACCCTCATTAACACTCACGACTCCGCACGGAAACGTATATAGCGGCATCAATCGGACAGTCGATCGGCTGGCGGTGTCCCTTGTGGACACTGAAGCCCGCTAGTGTCCAGGATCAGGCCTGCCCTACCCCGGCTCGACCTTGATCAACGGAAGATCGGGGACATCGAGTGTCCCTGATCTTCCGTTGATCAAGCTCCGCCACTGGTGCGCGGCCCGTGACAGTGCAGGAATAGTCGCCTGACCTGCAAGACCGCGACTTTGCCGAGACCCTGACTTTGAGGGTAGGGAAGGAGGCCTTCACGGACCTGGGGACCGCCACGACCACGGCGGCCACCGCGAGCGCCAGCCAGCAGGCGGTGAGGGCGATCAGCCAGGTCCAGCCCGCGTGCCCGTAGACGGTCGCCCCGGCCGCACCGCCGACGCTGCTGCCGAGGTAGTACGAAAGCGTGTAGAGCCCGCCGACCTGACCGCGGGCGTTCTCGGGCGCCTCCGCGGCGGCCCAGCCGTTGGCGACGGCGTGAGCGGCGAAGAAGGCACCGGTCAGCACGACGAACCCGGCGATGACGAGCGGCAGCGAATCGGGCAGCGTCAGCGCCGCTCCGGCGATCGTGAGCAGCAAAGCGCCCGCGAGCGACCGGCGACGTCCGAAGCGGCCGACGAGCTTGCCCGCGGTCGCCGACGAGACCGAGCCCATCGCGTAGGCGAGGAAGACCAGCGACGCGATCGCGGGTGAGAGGTCCAGCGGCTCGCCGGTCAGCCGGAATCCGGCGGCGTTGTAGAGCGCGACGAACGAGCCCATCGCCAGGAGCGCGACGGCGTACTGGACCAGGAGGACCGGCCTGCGAACGGCCGCGCCGAGCCCGGCCAGGACCGTCCTGCCCTGCTCGCGCAGCACCGCTGACCTGCGACGATCCCCAGAAGTGATAGCAAAGGTCCCTTGCTCCCCCGGCGGCAGGGCCAGCACCGTGACCACCGTGCAGATCAGCCCGATCACCGCGACGACGATCAGCGCGCCGTGGTAGCCGAAGGGCCCGGCCGTGAACCCCGCCGCGAGCCTGCCGACCATCCCGCCGACGGTGTTCCCGGCGATCATCGCGCCCACGGCCGCCGCGAGCCCGGCCTTGCCGAGCCGTTCCGCGAGGTAGGCCGCGGCCACTCCGGGGAACCCCGCGATGGCGACGCCCTGAAGCGCCCGCAGCACTAGCAGCGCCGGATAGCTGGGCGCCAGCGGAAGCAGAAAACCGAACACGACCGAAGCGACCACCGAAGCGATGATCACCGGACGCCGCCCCACGACCTCGGAAAGCGCCGCGATGGGCAGCACGGCGATCGCGAGCGCGCCGGTCGCGACGCTCACCGCGAGCGAAGCGCCGCCGGGATCGAGGTGGTACTGCTCGGCCAGCTGCGGCAGCACCGGCTGTGGCGCGTAGAGCAGGGCGAACGAGGAGATCCCGGCCGCGGCGACGGCGATCGTCACGCGGCGTGTGGTTCCGGTTGCAGGCACGTTCCCGAAGCTAAGTCTTGCTAACCAATACGTCTAATACGTTCATCTGTCACAATCGATACCATGCTGAATGAAAGGATGACTGCCCAGCTAGCTCCTCAGCTCGCGCTCCTCACCGCACTCCGCCGCACGACGAACGTCACACGCGCGGCCGAACTGCTCGGCGTCCCGCAGCCCACCGTGAGCCGCCGGATCTCGGCGCTCGGCGACGCGCTCGGCGCCCCGCTGACCGTCCCCGACGGCCGCGGCATCCGGCTCACCCGCGCCGCGGAACTGCTGGCCGACGCCGCCGAACGTGCCCTCGCCGCCGTCGACACCGGAGTCCGCCAAGCCCGGGAAGAGGTCGACCCCGAATCGGGCCACATCGTCCTCGGCTTCCTGCACCTGCTCGGCCGGTCGCTGGTCCCCACGCTGCTCCGCGGCTACCGCGCGGACCACCCGCACGTGCGCTTCACACTGGTCCAAGGCTCACGGCAGGACATGGTCGACAGGCTGACCAGCGGCGAACTCGACCTCGCGCTGCTCGCGCCCGCCCCCGTCGACGACCCGCTCCTCGACACCGCCGTACTCGCCGAGCAGGAGATCTTCCTCTCCGTTCCGACGTCGCACCGTCTCGCCGACCAGCCGAGCGCCGCCATCGAAGACCTCAAGGACGAGGAATTCGTCCTCCTCGAGACCGGCTACGGCCTTCGGACGATCACCGACGACCTGTGCGCCGCGGCCGGTTTCGAACCGAAGATCGCCTTCGAAGGGCAGGAGTCCGACACCGTGCGCGGACTGGTCGCGGCCGGGCTCGGGGTGGCGTTGCTCCCCCGCTTCGAACCCGGCAGCCCGGCGGGCGTCGCCGAGGTCCCGCTGGTGCCGCCGGTCGGACGGACCATCGGACTGGCGTGGCGCAAGGACGTCGTCCTGCCACCGGCGGTCGCGCGATTCCGGGAGCGGGTCCGCGCTCAGCCCCGGTGACGATCGTCAGGGTCGATGGTTGCCGTTCGTCCATCCCGTGGGCGCGACGTTTTCGCTAACTTCGGGTGAATGTACGACGACATCGTGGAGTTGGCGGGTGAGAGCCCCAGCTGGCTCAAGGCGGCGGCGATCCTGTTCACCGAAGCAGGACTGCTCGCCTTCGTGGCGCTCTTCGCCTGGATGTCGTGGAGGGCGCGCACTTCGCCTGTGCGGATCGCCGTGGCGCTGCTGCCGCCTGCCGCGACCGCGATCGCGTACCTGATCAGCGAAGGGGTGAAGAGCGTGCTCCAGGAGGACCGGCCCTGCCGGAACCTCGTCACGCTCGTCCACTGCCCGCCGCTCGACGACTGGTCGTTCCCCAGCAATCACTCCACGATCGCCGCGGCCGCCGCCGTCGGACTGGCACTGACCTGGCGGCGCCTCGCGCCGTGGGTGCTCTCGGGCGCCCTGCTGATGGGCTTCAGCCGGGTGTTCGTCGGCGCGCACTATCCGCACGACGTCCTCGCCGGATTCGCGCTCGGCGCGGTGACGGCGTGGCTCGTGATCCGGTTCCTGACCGGCCCCGCGACCGGGCTCGCCCGCCGCCTCACCGCGCACGCGGGTGACGCCCCGACCCAGCCCATACCGCGGGTGCCGGTGCGGGGCGATAGCAAAGGTCCCTTGCTCCCGCCCCGCAGGTAACCGCAGGTCAGGCGTAGGAAGCGACCAGTTCGACCAGCGTCCGCGCCGCGAAACCGGTGGCTCCGGGCACGACGTCCGCGTAGGTCTTGTCGGCCCGCGCGGGTCCGGCGATGTCGAGATGCGCCCACGGCACGTCACCGACGAACTCCCGCAGGAACAGCGCCGCGACGATGCCGCCGGGGCCACCGGGCGCCTGCCGGACGTCGCCGAGCGAGCCCTGCACGGTCTCGGCCAGGTCCTCCAGCAGCGGCATCCGCCACCACGCCTCGCCGACCCGCTCGCCCGCCTTCGTGACCCGCTCCGCGAGCGCGTCGTCGGTGGCGAACACGCCGCCGGTGCGGACGCCGAGCGAAACCTTCATCGCACCGGTCAGCGTCGCCGCGTCGATCACGGCGTCCGGCTTGTGCTTCTTGATGCCGTAGACGAGCGCGTCGGCCAGCACCATGCGGCCCTCGGCGTCGGTGTTGCCCACTTCGGTCGTCTTGCCGCCGTAATGCCGGACGATGTCGCCGGGCCGGTACGACGAGCCGGACACGTGGTTCTCCGCGGCGGGCACCAGCCCGGTCACCTTGACCGGCAGGCGCAGCGCGGCGATCGCGCGGACGGCGGCGATGATCGCCGCGCCGCCCGCCATGTCGGTGCGCATGAGGTGCATGCCGTCGGCAGGTTTGATCGAGAGACCGCCGGTGTCGAAGGTGATGCCCTTGCCGACCAGCAGCAGATGCGTCGTCGCCCCGCGCGGCCGGTACTCCAGCTCGATCAGCCGGGGCGGCGCGGCCGAGCCGCCACCGACGGCCAGGACGCCGCCGAAGCCCTGCTCCGCCAGCCACTTCTCGTCCCGCACGGAAACGGTCAGGTTCGGTATGCCGCCCGCCACGCGGGCGGTGGTGTCGGCGAGCCAGGCGGGCGTCTTGACGTTCGAAGGCGCGTTCGCCAGATCGCGCGCGAACGAGGCGGCCGCGGCGAGTTCGCGGACCCGCTCCAGTGCCTTCTCGTACGCGGGCACGGCGCGCTCGTGGCGGGTGAGCAACCGGACTGTCCGCGGGCTCGGCTTCGGTTCGTCGGCCGTCACCGCGAACCGGTAGCCGCCGAGCAGCAGCCCGAACGCCAACTCCTCGACGTGCTCGGCACCGGCGTCTTCGGGCAGTTCGACGGCGAAGGCGCGGAACGCCTTCTGCCCCGCCTTGACGTCTTCGTCCAGCGCCGCCGAGACGGCGCGGACCAGCGCGGCACCGGCCTTGCGGTAGTGGCGCGGTTCGCCCTCGCCGACGCCGGCCAGCCAGCGGGTGCCGCCGGTCGGCACGGTCTGCACGTCACCGGCCTTGCCGGTGGGCCGCACGCCGCCGATCTCCTCGAGGCCGGCGTCACCGTCCTCTTCGGACGGCGCCGCGATCAGCGTGGCCAGCGGGGTACCGCGCCGCGGATCGGCCGAGACCTCGAGTTCGAGCAGCTTCCCCGGAACGGGGGGTAGCGGGTTACGCACAGTGAGCGACCTCCGGGCGCAGATGAACCGCGACCCCGGCCTCCGAAGGGAGACCGGGGTGCGGGTGGTTGAACGTAGGTGCGGTCCGGCTCAGCCGGTGACCTCCTGCAGGGCCGCGCCGAGATCCTTCGCTTCTTCCGCGGAGAGTTCGACGACGAGGCGCCCACCACCCTCGAGTGGTACGCGCATCACGAGGCCCCGCCCCTCCTTAGTCACTTCGAGGGGACCATCTCCGGTCCGGGGCTTCATGGCCGCCATAGCGTGCTCCCTCCGTCTCAACCGGCGCGCCCGGGTCGCGCTCGTCAAAGCCAGCCGGGTCTACTGTCCATTGTCCCTCATCAGCGGCCGAGCGCGAACGCGGACCGATCTTTTGCCGCCGTATCGGTGCTGGTATGCGGCTCGCGAGGCTGAAAGACTTCCCCCAGACCGCAGTTTCGCCGACTAGGAGATCCCGTGACCACATCCGACGTTCTGCTGACCGCCGACGCCGATGGCGTGCGCACCTTCACGCTGAACCGGCCGCAGGCGTACAACTCGCTGACCGTCGAACTCAAGGAGCTGCTGCTGGCGGGCCTGACCGAAGCCGCGGCCGACGACAGCGTCCGCGCGGTCGTGCTGACCGGTTCGGGCAAGGCGTTCTGCGCCGGGCAGGATCTGAAGGAGCACGTCGGGCTGCTGCAAGCGGGTGATCCCGCCCCGCTACACACGGTCAAGGAGCACTACAACCCGATCGTCAAGACGATCGTGGGGATGCCGAAGCCGGTGATCGCGGCGGTGAACGGTCCCGCGGCGGGCGCTGGCGCGGCCTTCGCCTACGCGAGCGACCTCCGGATCGCGGCGACGTCGGCGAACTTCCTGATGGCGTTCGCGAACGTCGGCCTAGGCCCGGACTCGGGCGCGTCGTGGACGCTGCAGCGGCTGATCGGCCTCGGCCGCGCGGCCGAGCTGATGCTGCTGGCGCGCACGGTCGACTCGGCCGAGGCGCTGACGCTGGGCCTGGTCGGCGAGGTAGTCCCCGACGAGGAACTGGCGGCTCGCGCGCAGAAGGTCGCCGCGAAGCTCGCGGCGGGCCCGACGGTCGCGTACGCGAAGATCAAGAACGTCCTGTCGGTGGCGGCCGAGTCGTCCCTCGAAGCCGCGCTGGCCGCCGAGGACGAGGCCCAGACCGCGCTCGGCGCGACGGCCGACCACACGGAGGCCGTCGAGGCGTTCGTGGGTAAGCGCAAGCCGAACTTCCAGGGCAAGTAACCCCTCACGGCGTGCAATGAAAGGTCCTTTCCTTGCAAAATTTGCGAGGAAAGGACCTTTCCTAGCACTCTCGGGACCGATACCGGACAGGAGCGGCTAGCGTCCTGGCGTGATCCCGACCCCGCCCCATCTCAAGGCGAAAGCCGCGGAACACGACCTTGGCGACTGCCTTCGTCGCTACCGCCATCGGCCGGGGGTGCTCAGCACCTTCTTCGCCTTCGCGCCACTCGCGGGCGCTCTGGCGCTCGGGATCCGCGAAGGTGACCTGACGGGAGCGCTGGCCATAGTGCTGTTCGTGTGGCCGCCGCTCTTCCTGTGGTGGTGTGTGTCGACGCGAAAACGTCTCGACGGCGGCCTCTACGTCTTCACCGGCGGTTTCGCGGAGGTCTACGGACGCAAGGTCCGGCACGCGATCACGTGGGCCGAAATCCGCTCAGTGCGTTACCAGGGCACCGAGTTGCGGTTCAGCCACGTCATCCCCCTCGCGTACGTCGCGAGATGCGCCATCGACCTGCGTGACGGTGGCGTGATCGAACTCGACGGCAGCTACCGAAAGCTGGAGCGGCTGGCCGACGACCTCCACCACCGAAGCAGCTCCTAACCCTTCGCCCGGAAGCAGTCCTTCACGTGGTCGTCGACCATCCCGGTCGCCTGCATCAGCGCGTAACACGTCGTCGGCCCCAGGAAGACGAAGCCGCGCTTCTTGAGTTCCTTCGCCATCGCCTTCGACTCGTCGGTGATCGCCGGGACGTCCGCCATCGTGCGAGGCCGGACATGCGACTCAGGCGCGAACGACCACAGCAGGTCGTCCAGCGAACCGTCGAGCTCCTCGATCGCCCGCGCGTTGTTGATCGCCGCCAGGATCTTCGCCCGGTTCCGCACGATCGACGCGTCCTCCATGAGCCGGGAAACGTCGTCGTCGGTGAATGCCGCGACCTTCTTCGGCTTGAACCGCTTGAACGCCTTCCGGAACGACTCCCGCTTCCGCAGGATCGTGATCCAGGACAGCCCGGACTGGAAAGACTCCAGGCACAGGCGCTCGTACAACTCCTCGTCGCCGTGGAGTTCGACGCCCCATTCGGTGTCGTGGTATTCGACGTAGTCCGGGGCGGAGTTCCCCCACGAACACCGCTTGACCCCGTCCGAACCCAGCAGACCCGCCTCAGCCAACCCGGTACCCCTCCGCGTATTTCGCGAACCTTTGCAAACTCAGCCTCAGTCCCAGCTCGAATCCCGGTTTCGCGACCGGCCAGCCCAGCCGCCCGACGACGCCGAACGGCGGCCGCAGATGCTCCGCCCAGACGAAGGTCGACGAATGCGGCCCCTTCTCGATCACCTGGAAGACCCCGGTGCCCTGCACGATCTTGCCGAGATGCCGCACGACGCAGCGCAGCGGCGGTTCCCAGCTGGTGATCTCCATGGTGTCGGTGAACCCGATCCCCGCGACGCCGGTGAAGGCCGACAGCTTCGAGCCGACGCTGCGCCCGTTGCCCTCGACGACCTTGACGTCGGTGCCGAGCATCCACTCGCCCTGGCGCTCCCAGTCGGTCAGCGCGAGCCAAGCCGTCCCGGCCGGTACCGCGACGTCGACGGAGACGACGACATCGGTCACTTGGCGCCCTCGCGCTCGGCTTCCAGCTCGGCCACCCTTGACCGCAACTCGTCGATCTCGACACCGAGCCGCCGCATCACCCAGTCCACTTCGGACATCTTGTACCCGCGCAGCACCATCTGATAGCGGACGGCGTCGACGTCCTCGGCGGTGATGTCCTCGGCGGGCAGCCTGGTCGGCGAGCTGCCGGGCGGCAGCGGGGCCAGTTCCTCACCCCGGCCGAACACCACGGCGGCCAGCAGAAACACCACTGCGGCCACCAGCAGCATGACTACGAGGTAGATCAGGGCGGTCGTCACGCGACGATCGTGGCACACGAACGCCACGATCGTCTCGCCAGCAAGGCGAGTCGCACGCTGAGCACCACCCAGAGGACCATCAGGATCCCGCACGGCACGGACAGGAACAGCCGCGACGCGTCGATGAACCCGGTGGCGAACACCAGTAGTGCCACCGAAAGCAGGTTCAGTCCGACGGCCTCGCCGATCAGCACGCCGGCGGTACGGACCAGCCGGACGCCGTCCATCCGCCGCGAGAGCCAGCGCATGCAGACGAGCGCGAAGAGGCCGAGCACCGGCACGAGGAACACCGAACCATGGGTGAGCTGGGCGATGTACTTGTACCAAGCCGGTGTCGGCGTCGCGAGCTGCGACCAGTCACCGAAGGTCCACTTGCGGGCGAAATCCCAGGTGAGCTGCATCAACGGCACGCCGAGGATCAGTTTCCAGAGCGTGCGGGTGCCGCTGTGCATCCCGAGTTCGGCCTGGTAGCCCTGCGCGATCAGGTGCACCGGCCCGAAATCGTCGACGGCGCGCTTCTGCGCCTCTTGTTCGCTCCAGCCGCCCTCGCGGTAGGCGTCGGCGGCGTCGTTGAGCCCGTCCCGCGCTTCGCGCAGCAGGTCCCGCTTCGCCGACGCCGGGCCGTCAAGCCGCGTGCGCAGGTCACCGAGATAGGCCTCGATCACAGTCATGCCGTAGTTCTCCCGAAACTCCGCGCGGTCAGGCCGCGATCGCCATTTCCGGCCGCCGGTGGCGACGCGCGGCGACCGTGAGCCGCAAGCTGAACAGGATCCACGCCGCGGACATCACCACGCACGGCACGCTGACGACCAGCCGGGCTGGCTCAAGCACCCCGGTCGCGCCGCCGTACATCGTGACGGCGAGCAGGTTCGCCCCCACCGCCCCGGCCATCGCCAGCGAAACCACGCGGGCGGCTGGCGCGCCGTCGCCGCGCCGGGAGAGCGACCGTGCCGCGATCACCCCGGCGATCGCGACGGCCGGGGACAGCGCCACCAAGATGTCGGCCGCGTCGATCACGCGGTGGTACCACGACGGCGGCGGGGCGCCGAACCGCGACCAGTCACCGAAGCTCAGCGCCCTGGCGAAATCCCAGGCGAGGCTCAGCACGGGCACACCGACAATCAGCTCCCACAGCACGCGGATGTCGCGACGAAGTCCCAGCTCGGCCTGGTAGGCGGGAGCGATCAGGTCGACCGGGCCGAAATCGGCGACCGCCCGTCGTTCGGCTTCCGCCGCTTCGACACCGCCCTCGCGATACGCCTCGGCCGCGTCGTGCAGACCGTCCCTCGCTTCGGTGAGCAGATCGGCCTTTGCCCTTGCCGACCCGCTCAACCGTCTGTCCAGCTCCGAGAGGTAAGGCTCGATCGCGCTCATGCCGTGCTCCCCCCGAGGACACCACCAATGACGGTGGTGAACTCCTGCCACTCCGCCCGTTCCGCGGCGAGCGCCTTCTGCCCGGAGCGGGTCAGCTTGTACGTACGCCGTTTGCGACCGGACACCACATCCCACTCGCTGGCAAGGTATCCGGCGCGCTCCAACCGGCGGAGCGCCGGATACACGGTCCCCGTCGGCAGGTCGAGCGCGCCGTCGCTGCGCAGCTGGAGCGCCTCGATGATGGCGTATCCGTGCAGCTTCCGGCCGTCGAGGACGGCGAGGAGCAGCGCGTCGAGGTGCCCGCGCAGACTGTCGGCCTTCATAGATAGACAGTCTACACATCATCGATCATCAGGGTACTGGGGTTCTACCCGGAAGCACCTCAGGGAATGTCCCCTAGATCACCCCGATTTCATAGATTTAGTGGCTACATGTAGCCAGCCTACGTATACAGTGCCTCGACATGGACGCACTCCCGATCGCGAGACTCCAGTTCGCGACGACGACCTCGTTCCACTTCCTGTTCGTGCTGCTCACACTGGGGCTCGTGACACTCGTCGCGGTGATGCAGACACGCTCCGCGCTCGGCGGCAAGCCCGAGCTGATGCGGATGACACGTTTCTGGGGCAGGCTTTATGTGATCAATTACGCGCTGGGAATCGTCACCGGAATCGTGATGGAATTCCAGTTCGGACTGACCTGGACCGGTTTGTCCACGGTCGCGGGCGACGTCTTCGGTGCACCGCTGGCCATCGAGACGCTGGTGGCGTTCTTCGCCGAATCGACCTTCCTCGGCCTGTGGATCTTCGGCTGGGGGCGGCTGAACAAATGGGTCCACCTCGCGCTGATCTGGCTGATCACGCTGACCGCGTACGCCTCGGCGCTGTTCATCATGGTGGCCAATTCGTTCCTGCAGAACCCGGTCGGGACGCACGCCGAGAACGGGGTGCTGAAACTCGACGACTTCGGCGCGCTGTTCACCAACCCGGCGCTGGCGATGTCGCTGCCGCATGTGCTGAGCGCCGCGCTCATGACCGGCGGTTTCTTCGTGGTCGGCGTCAGCGCGTACCACTTCATCAAGCGCACCAAGGAGATCGAGTTCTTCCGGCGGTCGATGCGGATCGGTGTGCTGACCTCGCTGGTCGGCAGCACGATGGTGATCGGCTTCGGCTTCGCGCAGTTCGGGCCGCTCGGTGAATACCATCCCGACAAGCTCAAGTCACCGGGGCCGCTGGTCGGTGCCCCGCTGGGATTCATGATCCAGATCGGGTTCATCGCCTTCCTCGCCTCGATCCTCGGAACGCTGTTGCTGTACCGGAACTGGATCACCAAGGTGCGGCCCCTGCTGTACGTGATGGTGCTGGCCATCCCGCTGCCGTTCATCGCCGCCATCTTCGGCTGGCTGGTGCGGGAGTTCGGCCGTCAGCCTTGGCTGATCCGCGGGCGGCTGACCACCGCCGACGCCGTCGCGGGGATTCCCGCGGGCCAGATCCTGTTCTCCTTCATCGCTTTCACGGTGCTGTTCGCGGTACTCGCGATCGCCGACTGGGTGCTGATGTCACGGGTCGCCAAACGCGGCCCGGAACCCGAAGAAGAGGCGGCGGCGCCTCGTACCGCACTTCCCGTCCTGAGCGGAGTCTGACCCATGGTGATCCTGTGGTGGTGTGTGCTCGGTTTCCTGACGGCGGGCTATTTCGCGCTCGCCGGCTACGACTACGGCGTCGGGATGCTGCTCGGCAGGCTCAGCCGTGACGAGGGCGAACGACGGCGGGTGCTCGGCGCGTTCGGCCCGTTCTTCCTGGCCAACGAGGTCTGGCTGGTGGCCGCGGTCGGCGTCCTGTTCGGCGCTTTCCCGCATCTGGAAGGAAAAGTGTTCTCCGGGGCGTACGTACCGGTCGTCACCCTGCTGCTCGGGCTGGTCACGTTCACCGCGGCGGTGCAGCTGCGCAGCAGGCGGCCGGACGCCGGACGCGGCACCTGGACGCTGGCGATCACCGTCGGCGCCTGGGTGACGGCGGTGTCCTGGGGAGTGTTCCTCGGCAACCTCGTCCTCGGGCTCCCGCTCGACGCCGCGGGGCTGCCGACCGGCGGTGTCCTCGCCGCCTTCGAACCGTACGCGCTGCTGTGGGGCGCCGGGTTCGTCGCGCTGTTCGCCTTGCAGGGTGCGGCTTTCCTCGCCGTCCGGGCCCCGTCCGAATTCACCGCCCGCGCGAACCGGACGGCCAAGGCGCTGCTCGCGCCCGCGTTCGCGTTCCTGGTCGTGGCGGTCGGCTGGGGTACCTTCGAGACCACCGCGTCGTGGACCGTGCTGCCCGCGATCGTCCTGGCGTTCGGCGCGTTGGGGGCCGCGGCCGCGGCTTTGCGCGCGGGGCGGCACAGGTCGGCGTTGGTCGCCACGATGGTCCTGTCGGCGTCGCCGGTGCTCGCCGTCGGGACACTGCGCCTGCCGGACGCACTGGTGTCCTCTGTGGACGGCGGATTCTCCTTGAGCCTGACCGAAGCCGCTACCGGCACCGAGACGCTCGGCCTGCTCACCTTCGTCTTGCCGCCCGCGCTGGTGGTGATCGCCGCCGTGCAGTGGGTGACCTGGCGGCGCAACGCCGGTCGGGTCGACCAGCGCTCGCTGCTGCACTTCTAGGAGCCTGTGATGCCTCCCCTTCCCGGACTGCGGCGCCACTTCGGCGTCTTGGCCGTCCTCGGCACGCTGACCGCGGTGGCGATTCTCGCCCAGGCGGACGGTCTCGCGACGCTGCTCACCGGCGGCGGTGTGACCTGGACGCTCGTGGCCGCCATCGCGGTCCGGGCGCTGCTCGCGGGCGTCCAAGGTTCCGTCGGCGGCCGGTTCGCGGCGACGGTCAAAGCCGGGCTGCGCAAACGGCTTCTCGGTGCGGAGGCGGAGAATCCCGGTGAGGTCGCGACCTTGGTGACCAAAGGGATCGACGCCGGTGACGCGTATCTGACCGGCTATCTGCCGACGCTGGTGCTGTCGGCGATCGTGCCGGTCGCGGTGCTCGTCCGGCTGTTCGCCGCGGATCTGGCTTCGGCGCTGATCATCACCGCGACCCTGCCGTTGATCCCGGTGTTCGCGATCCTGGTCGGCCAGCACACGAAGGCCGAGACGGCCAAGCAGTGGCGGCTGCTTTCCCGGCTGGGCGGGCATTTCCTCGACGTCGTACGCGGGCTCGGCACGCTCAAGGTGTTCGGGCGGGCGGAGGCGCAGGCGATGACGGTGCGGGCGATGGCGGACGCGCATACGGACGCGACGATGCGCACGCTGCGGGTCGCGTTCCTGTCCGCGCTGGTACTGGAACTGGTGGCGACGCTGTCGGTGGCGCTGGTCGCGGTGCCGATCGGCTTCCGGTTGCTGGAAGGCGGAATGGCCGTGCACACCGCGGTGCTGGTGTTGCTGCTCGCCCCCGAGGCCTACCTGCCGTTGCGGGCGGCCGGGGCGAAATTCCACGCCAGCGCGGAGGGACTCGCGACCCTGCGGGAGGCACTCGCCGTCCGTTCGACGGAGGTCGTCCGTGATTCCCAGGTCACCCGGTGCGGCGCGCCGGAGATCGTGCTGGAGAAGGTCAGCGTGGCGTACGGCGATCACGTCGTGCTGTCCGAAGTGGACATGACGATCGAGGCGGGCGAGCAGGTCGCACTCGTCGGACCGAGCGGTTCCGGGAAGAGCACACTGCTGGCGGTACTGCTGGGGTTCGTCACGCCGACGTCCGGCCGGGTCCTGGTCGACGGCGTAGACCTGCGGGAACTGGATCCCGGACCGTGGCGGGCGGGGACGGCGTGGGTGCCGCAGCGGCCGACGTTGTTCGCGGGGACCGTCGAGGAGAACATCGCCATGGGCCGGCTGCCGGACGTCCAGGCGGCGGCGCACGCGGCGGCGTTCGACGACGTCGTGCGCGGCCTGCCGGACGGCTACCGGACGCGGATCGGGGAGCTGGGCGCGCCGCTTTCGGCGGGGCAACGGCAACGGCTCGGCCTCGCGCGGGCGCTCGCCCGCACCGAAGCGGGCCTGGTGCTGCTCGACGAGCCGACCGCGCGGCTCGACGCGGAGGCCGAAGCCGCCGTGCTCGGCGCGACCCGTGAACTGCTCGTCGGCCGGACGGCGGTACTCGTGGCCCACCGGCCCGCGATGGCCGCGCTGGCCACCCGCGTCGTCGAAGTCCGCGGCGGCACCGTAAGAGATCGGGAACTGGTGTGAACGTCTGGGGAGTGTCCACAAAGGATGTGGTCCGGCTGATCCGCGCCGGGCTGATCGCGTCCGGTGCCGAACTAGCCGGGCTCGCGCTGATGGCCACCGCCGCGTGGCTGCTGCTGAAGGCGGCCGAGCAGCCGCCGCTGGCGTCGCTGACCGTGGCGATCGTCGCCGTCCGCACGCTGGCGTTGCTGCGCGGCGGACTGCGGTACGCCGAGCGGCTCGCCGGGCACGAAGTCGTCCTGCGCTACCTCGGCGCGTTGCGGACCCGGGTGTACACCTCCTTGCTGCCGCATCGGGTCTCCCGGCACTCCGGCGGCGACCTGGTGACCCGGCTGGTGTCCGATGTGGACGCGGTGCAGGACGCGATCCTGCGCTGTCTCCTGCCCGCCGGGGTCGCCGCGTTCGTCGGACTGGCCTCGACCACGGTCGCGCTGATCGTCAGCCCGATGGCGGGCCTGGTGCTGGCGCTCGGTCTCGCCGTCGCGGGAATCGGGCTGCCGTGGCTGTGCGTGCGGATCACTCGCGTGGCGGCGGAGAAGAGCGCTCCGGCACGGGCCGACCTCGCCGAACGGGCGGTCGAGCTGATCACCGGACGACGTGAGCTGATCGCGTACGGCGTCCACGAGTCCACTGTGGACGCGGCACACACCGCCGTCGACGCCCTCGCCGCGCGTGACCGGGCCACGGCGAACCGGACCAGCCTGCTCTCCGCCGCCGGGATGCTGGTCCAGCTGCTGACCTGCGTCACGATCGCGCTGACCGCCGGGGTTTCGACGCCGCTGACGGCGGCACTGGCGCTCGGCGCGCTGACCGTGTTCGAGCTGTTCCTCCCCCTGACCGCGGCGGCTCAGCGCTGGGTCGAGGTCCAGGCTTCGGCGAAACGGATGCGCGCGCTGCTGACCAAACCCGTTCCCGCACGCGGAACTTCGGTGCCCGAACCGGGACACCTGCGGCTCGAAGGCGTCGGTGTGCGGTTCCCGGGCCGAGCTCCGGCGCTGGAAGGGGTCGACCTCGACCTTCCGCCGGGGAAGCGCGTCGGGATCCTGGGGCCGAGCGGCGCCGGGAAGACGACGATGCTGAACGTGCTCCTCGGGTTCGTGGCGCCGACGTCCGGGAGGGTCGAGCTGAACGGGAAGCCGCTCGACGAGTACGACCCCGCGCTGCTGCCGTCGGTGGTTTCGGGCGCGCTCGCGGACGCGCACGTCTTCCACACGACAGTCCGGGAGAACCTGCTGCTCGCGAAACCCGGCGCCGCGGACGCCGAACTGCTCGAAGCCTGCGCGACGGCGGGTTTCGACCTGCCGCTGGACCGTGAGGTCGGCTCGGACGGTGACGCTCTGTCGGGCGGGCAGCGCCAGCGGCTCGTGCTCGCCAGAGCGGTGCTGGCCGCGCCGCCGATCCTGGTGCTGGACGAGCCCGTCGAGGGACTGGACCCGGAACACGGCGACGCCGTCCTGGCCGACGTTCTCGCGGCCGCACGCGGCACCGTCGTCCTCGTGACGCATCGTGAGTCGCAGGTGGCCGGGTTCGACGAGGTCCTACGCCTCTAGGCCGCGCACTTCCCGCATCGGCGGCCGGTCGCTGATCGACACCTCGGCGACCTCCGGCAACCATTCGTCCTCTAATTGCACGAACTGGGTGAGCTGGGCCGGGTCGTCGGACTTGATGCCGCAACGCGCCAGCGCCGTCCCGAGGATCTGCCGCGCCATGACGCCCAGCTGAAGCAGCGAACGGTTGCGATGCTTGCGTACGCCGAGGTTGACCTGCGCGAGCCCTTCGAGGCCGTAGCGCGCTTCGGCGTCGAGGATGAGCCCGATCTCGACGCCGTACCCTGCCGCGAAGGGCACCGACTCGAGGAACTCGCGCGTCGCGGCGTACTCGCCGCCGAGAGGCTGGATGAGCCCGGACAGCGAGGGGCGCAGCGCCGACAGGACCGGTCGCGCCAGCAACTCGGTGACCCGGCCGCCGCCGCTGCTCTCCAAGCGCAGGGGTCGGCGGTAGAAACCCTTGACCAGGTGGACGCCGTCCTCGCAAAGCAGCGGACCGAGCAACGTCGGCACGAACGCCGGATCCGGGTCGACGAGATCGGAGTCGAGGAACACGACGACGTCGCCGGTCGTCGCGGCCAGCGACCGCCACAGCACCTCGCCCTTGCCCGGCACCGGTGGCAGCTCAGACAGCACGTCCTCGCGGTGCACCACCCGCGCGCCGGCGCGTTCGGCGAGCTCGACGGTGGCGTCGGTGGAGCCGGAGTCCATCACGATCAGCTCGTCGACGACCGTGCCCAGCAGAGGCCGGACCGTGCCGACGACCTCGGCGACGGTGTCCTCTTCGTCGAGTGCCGGTAGCACGACCGAAACCGTCCGGTCACCCTTCGCAGCGACGATGTCGTCGAGCGTCCAATCGGGATTCTGCCACGTACGCCGCTCGAACCAACTCATGAGTAGTGATCGTGCCATGCTGGAGTCCGACACCCTGTCGATGGAGGAACCTTGCTACCGCTACTCGTCCGATTCGTGCTGGGCCCGCTGGTCAGGGCTCTGTACCGCCCCGACATCCGCGGCGTGGAGAACATCCCCGCCGAGGGCCCGGTGCTGCTGGCACCCAACCACCGGGCGGCGCTGGACACCGGCGTGATCACTTTCACGGCGATGCGGCAGGTCAAGTTCCTCGGCAAGGCGGAGTACTTCACCGGCCGCGGGCTCAAGGGCAAACTGATGGCCGGTTTCCTGGGCGGCCTCGGCTACGTCCCGGTCGAACGCGGTAACGCGCAGGCCGGTCTCGCCGCGTTGGAGGCGGCGCGGAAGGTGCTCGACGCGGGCGGCGCGTTCGCCATCTACCCCGAGGGCACCCGCTCGCTGGACGGGCGGCTGCACCGCGGCCACACCGGCGTCGCGGCACTGGCGCTGGCGACCGGCGCGAAGGTCGTCCCCGTCGCGCTCTCCGGCACCGAACACCTGCAGCCCGCCGGGAAGCGGATCCCGCGCCGGGCGAAGATCACCGTCACCTACGGCTCGCCTTTGGACTTCTCGCGGTACGAGGGACAGGACTCGTCGCCGGCGATCCGGCGCTCGGTGACCGACGAGATCATGTACGCGATCCTGGAGCTTTCGGGGCAGGAGTACGTCGACTCGTACCACAAACGCCCTGATCAGAGCGCTGCCTGAGCGGTAGGCGGTAGCAAAGGTCCCTTGCTCCCTTTTGCTCCTGCGCTCGCCCTCTCCGCTGCAATGAAAGGTCCTTTCCTTGCACGCGCGATTCGGACTTTGGCAACACTAGGCGCATTCCGGGCGTGACTGGCCTGGGCGAGATGCCGTGAAGGCCTCCTTCCCTACCCTCAAGGTCAGGGGCCCGGCAAAGTCGGGATCGTGCAGGTCGGGGACCCTCTTCGTCATGGCGCAGGCCGACGTCTATGGAGGAATTAGGACGTTGAGTGTCCCAATTCCTTCATAGACACGGGGCCGCACCCGGTTGCGAAGCTTGATCAACAGAACTTCAGGGACATGCCCCTGAACCCGGTACACCTCGAGTGTGGAGGATTGGGGACGTTCACCGTCCCAAATCCTCCACACTCGGACCCCGCGGGCATCAGCGATGCCACATCCGGACCACCAAGAGCCGCACTGACCAGCAACTCTGCGACTTTGCCGGGACCCCGCCCTCAAGGTAGGCAAGGAGGCCTTCACGGACCGAGGCGTCGCCAAACAAGCCCTACTTAGCCCACTTAGGCCGTGGAGGAGGCACGTAGTCCGCGAAGCCGTCCAGCAGGACCGAAGCGTCCGAGTCGATCAGCAGCATGTCCCGGTACCCCGCCGACAGGAAGCCCTCCGACACCATGTGGTCGGCGAACTTCAGCAACGGCGCGTAGTACCCGCCGACGTCGACCAGTCCGATCGGCTTCTCGTGCAGCCCGAGCTGGGCCCACGTCCACACCTCGAACAGTTCCTCCAGCGTCCCGGCCCCGCCGGGCAGTGTGAGGAAGCCGTCCGACAGCGCGGCCATCTTCGCCTTCCGCTGGTGCATGTCGGCGACGACGTGGAGTTCGGTCAGGCCGGCGTGCGCGATCTCGACGCTGCCCAGCGCCTCCGGGATCACGCCGATCACCTCGCCGCCCGCGGCCAGCGCGGCGTCCGCGATGACGCCCATGGTGCCGACCGACGCGCCGCCGTAGACGAGCCCGATCCCCCGCTCGGCCAGCAACGTGCCCAGCGCGCGGGCCTCGGCCGCGTAGCGCGAGTCGAAGCCCATCGACGAGCCGCAGAAGACGCATACCCTGCGCGGTGCCGCCATCAGTGGGTGTCCTCCCACGCCTTGTACGACTCCTGCACGACGCGCACGGCGTCGTCGATGTCGTCGGTGACGTGCAGCAGTTCGAGGTCCTTCTGGCCGATTTTGCCCTCGGCGAGCAGCGAACTGGCGATCCAGTCGTACAGGCCGCCCCAGTACTTGCTGCCGAACAGCACGACCGGGAACTTCGTGACCTTCTTCGTCTGCACCAGGGTGAGCGCCTCGAACAGCTCGTCAAGGGTGCCGAAGCCGCCGGGCAGGCAGATGAACGCCTGCGAGTACTTGATGAACATCGTCTTGCGGGCGAAGAAGTACCGGAAGTTGACGCCGAGGTCGACCCACGGGTTCAGGCCCTGCTCGAACGGTAGCTCGATGCCGAGGCCGACGGAGAACCCGCCCGCCTCGTTGGCGCCGCGGTTCACCGCCTCCATCGCGCCGGGGCCGCCGCCGGTCATCACCGCGAACCCGGCGTTGGCGAGCGCGCCGCCGATCTTGCGGCCGAGTTCGTACTCCGGGTGGTCCCGTTTGGTCCGCGCCGAACCGAACACCGTCACCGCGCGCGGCACCTCGGCCAGCGCGCCGAAGCCCTCGACGAACTCGGCCTGGATCCGCAGCACGCGCCACGGGTCGGTGTGCACCCAGTCGCTCGGCCCCCGTGAGTCCAGCAGGCGCTGGTCGGTGGTGCTGCCCTGGTCACGGCGATCCCGCCGCAGCACGACCGGGCCCTTGTGGCGCTCGATCGGACGTTCCGGGTACTGGCCGTCGGGGAACTCGCTTGTCTCACTCACCCCGCCAAGACTACGACGTCGTCACGGTCCGGAGTGGCAGCATCGCCGCGAACAGAAGTTGTCGGCTACGCGAACGCGGGACCCGCTCGGCGAGCGGGCCCCGCGAAAGCGGCTAGGACCGGCCTGCCAGTGAGAACGCGAGCATGGCCGTCGAGGTGAAGTCGATGGCGGGCTCGTTGCTCGGCCACGAGGCGAGGTCGTCGGTGTAGCGGGACTCGGTCGTGTCGAAGGCGTCGTACGGCTTCGTGCACTCCTTCGCTCCCGCCGGGAAGGGCAGGTCCGCGAAGTGCTCCGCCCCGTTCGGCCCGTTCACGACCGCGCCGTAGAGCACCTTCTCCTCACCCGCGAGGTTGGCCGCCTGGTGGTGCGGGCACTTCGGCGACGTCGTGCCGACGCCGACGACCAGCGAGACGCCCCACGCGTTCGCGCCGAGGGTGAAGTTCCGCTGCTGCGAACCGAACGCGGCGTACCGGCGGTCACCGGTGACCTCTGCGTACAGCCGCTCGGTCGCGGCGAACCCGAAGCTCTTGCTCGCCGCGTCGAAGTCCTTCACCGATACCGCAGTCCGGAAAGGACTCTTCGCCGCGTTCGCGACACCTTCGTCGAGCTGACGCCGGAGATCGCCGATCAGCTCCTTCGGCCCGAGCGCCGCACCCGGGACGCCGTGCCGCAGGAGCTTCGCCAGTTCGGCGTGCGCCAGCGCGCTGGTGTCGTACAGGTTGAGCGTGCTCTTCTCTTCGAGGTCGATGTACGCCTTCGCCCAGTGCGACGCTTGCCGCGTCCATTCCGCCGCCCGCGGATCCCGCAAGGCCTTACCCGCCAAGGCGAGCTGAGCCGCGCCGAGTTCCATGTCGTCCCGCCAGGACGATTCCGGGTAGTACGCGTGCGGGAAGGCGGTGACGAGTTCGCCGACGTTCTCGGTCTTGGCCTGTGCGAAGACCGACGCCGCCTCGCCGAGGTACTTCCTGGCCAGCGAAGGATTCCGCCTCGCCTCCACCTGCGCGCCGAGCGCGAACGCGGCGGCGACCCGGCCGGCGAGGTTCGGGCTGAGCCCCGCCCCGCCGGGGTTCGCCGGGAAAACGGGCCGGTGCTTGACGAAGTACGCGGGGTCACCGGGTTTCACGTCGAGCCGGTCGTCGTCGTGCGGGTTCCGCCAGACGTCGTGGTCGCCGAGGAAGCCGAACTTCTCGCTGCCCGTGCCGATCCCGACCTGGGCGTAGAGCGTCTTGGTCCGCTCGTCCCACATCTTGTCGAGCCAGTCGAGGCCGAGGGTGACCTCCTTGGCCAGCACGGAATCGTAGTCCTCACGCAGGACGTAACCCATTTCCGCGAGCGAGTACGCCGTGTTCGAGGTGAACTTGACGAAGTCGCCCGCGTCGACCCAACCGCCCTCGACGTCGATCGGCCCGCCGATCGGCTTCAGCGGTTCGGCGATCTCGTCGCCACCCTCGCCGGCGAACACCGGCCAGTCGTAGACCGTGGCCTGCTTGTCCGCCAGGTGCGAGGGTTTGCGGTCGAGACGGCCGGGGACGATGTCGTCACCGTCGCGCTGCGCCTGGAAGAACTCGTTGGTGGCACGGACGAGCGGGGTGAAGAGCCGCTGCTTCGTGTCCACCCGGAACGTCGGCGACGTCGCCTTGGTCTCGCCGCTGACCTCGATCCGGTACTTGCCCGGCAGCCAGACCTTCGACAGGTCGAGCTGGTACACCGCCGGGTACTTCGCGTTCCACGCGCCGAGCGAGGCGCCGGTCCGTCCACGATGGACGGTCCGGCCGCGTTCGTCGATCACCGAGAACGACCCCGGCGCACTGGAGAGGAGATAGGCGTATTTGGTCTCGGTGATGCCGTAGCCGACCTGATCGACCCGGACCTCACCTCGCACCGCCGCCGCGGCCGAAACCGCCGGCACCGTCAAACCCCCGAGGACCAGTGCCGAAACCGCGGCCACCGCCCGGGACCAGGAACTCACCATCATCGGCGCCCCGCTCGTAATTAGTTAAGAAAGTTTCCTTTTTATGGCGCAAGACGCTAGCCCGCGGGACACCCCGAGTCAATATGTCCGTTTCACCCGACGGGAGGGTTTGGTTGCCCGTGGGAAAGCCACAGGGTTCGAAGCACTGTTCGCGGGTATCCGACCGATGACCGAATGGAGTTCCGATGACCCTCACCTGGCACGAGCGATTGTCCGGCTGGCACAAGTCGAGCTATACGCATTTCGAAGAGAACGCCTGCGTCGAAGTCGGCACCGACGGCGCTCACGTCGGCATCCGCGACACCAAACAGCGCGAGCTCCCGGCCGAGGTCAGGCCAGTCCTCGTGGTCTCCGCGACCGGCTTCACCGCACTCCTCACCCACCTCTCCGGCTGACTCCGGAACCTCGTCGAGAAATCGTCTACCGTGTACCGATGGCGTCCCTGCGAACCGAGGCCGAACCACTCGGCGCGCGGATCCGGCGGTTGCGCAAGGCGCGCGGGCTGACTCAGCGTGAGCTCGCCGAGCCCCGGTACGACCGCGGTTTCCTCGCCAAAGTCGAGTCCGGCAGCCGCGTGCCCTCCGACGACGTCCTGGCCCATCTCGCGCTGCGGCTCGGACTGACCGAGGACGAACTCCGCTTCGGCAGGCCGCCGGGCGCGGCCGAGGTACTCACCGCCGCGCTCGAGACGGCGTATCGGGAGCTTCAGCAGGGTGGCCTCGACGCCGCCGAGCGGGAGTTCGCCCGAATCGAAGGCCGGGCGGCCGCGTACCGGCTGCCGGACGTCCAGTGCCACGCGCGGTTCTATCTCGGCGAAGTCCAGTGGCAGCGGTACGACATCCCGTCGGCGGCCGAGGGGTTCGCGCACGCGATGGAACTCGCCGAAGCCGCTTCGCCGCGGTTGCGCGCGATGATCATCAACCGGGTCGCCGCCTGTCGCGCACTATCGGGTGATCTTGGCGCTTCGGTCGCACTCGTCGAAACCGCACTCGCCGAACTCCGCGCCACCGGCCCCGTCGATCCCGACGCCGAACTGGCCTTGGTGACCGCGCTCATCCACCCGCTCATCGAAATGGGCGCGCTCCGCCGTGCGCGGCGGGCCGCCGAGGAGGGGCGGCGCGCGCTCTCCTCCGCCCACCGCAAGGACATCTCCGCGCGCTACCACCGGCAGGCCGCCCAACTGTGGCAGGCGATCGGCCTGGTCGACCGCGCCGAAAAGGATCTTTCGCGAGCACTGCGGCTGTTCACCTCCATCGGTTACGACCGCGACGCCGCCCGGAGCCGCTGGGCCCGCGGCTTCCTCTGGCGGCGACTGGGCAAACTCGACGACGCGCACGCCGAACTGCTGCTCGCCCGCGACCTCTTGGCCAAAGCCGGGTCCCGGGAAGGTGTGCTCGGCGCGACGATCGAACTCGCCGACGTCCGCCGCCGTCAAGGCGCGCTCGACGAGGCAGCCGAACTGGCCGCGGGAATCCGCCCGCTTCTGGATCGATCCCCCGACATCGAGGCCAAGGCGGAGGTTCTCCGCTTACTGGGACTCATCGCCCGCGCGCGCGGCGATCTGCCGCAGGCGACCGCGTTGCTCGAAGAAGCCGCCACCGCACAGGAAAAGTCGGAATTGCGCGGCGCTCTCGTGGCGACCTCGCTGCATTTGGGTGACACGTTGCGCGCCCGCGGGCTGATCGAAGAGGCGTCAGTGGCCTATCGGCGCGGCATTCGCGCGGCCGCTATGTCCGATTCCGGGCCGCTGGACTGAAAACCATACGAAAGTCGCCATATATCGCGACTGGCGGGAAAATCCTTACTACACAGGGATTTTATTCCCCGCGAAATGATCTTCGACTGTCCGGCTAGGCCATCCGGCCCATTGACTCCCCCGGTTACCGGCTCCTTTACTCGGACGTGTCCATCGGGATAACTCCAGTTATCTTCGGCGGACACGCTCCCCGTCCCCGCCGTGTTCCCGCTTCGGTCTCATTCCCCGCCGCGCCGTTGGCCGTCCGGGTACACGGTCCTGCCCATGGAAGGTTCCCCATGACCGTTCAACGAGGGCTCAGAACAGGGTTGGCGGCCATCGCCGGCCTTGCCATGAGCTTGACGTTCCCGGTGACCCCGGCGAACGCGACCACCACCACCATCCAACCCGCGAGCCCCGATTCCGTGGCCGCGAACGCGGCCGACCAGGCCGCCGCAGCCGGTGTGGACAGTCTGCGCAAGAGTGCCCAGGAGGGCTTCCGCCGCGTCGGGCTGACCCAAGGTGGCGGAGGACTCTTCTACGCCGCTTACGAACGAACCTATCGTGGCCTGCCCGTGGTCGGCGGGGACGCGGTCGTGGTCGCCGACGGCGCCGGACGCGTCCGCGGCACCAGCGCCGCGGAGACCGCGACGATCTCGGTCGACACCAAGGCCAAGATCTCCGCGGCGAAGGCGACCGAGGTCGCCCGCGGCCAGCTGTCCACAGTGGACAAGGTCACCGCGCCGAAGCTGGTCGTGCTGGCGGGGAACTCTCCCAAGCTCGCCTACGAGGTGGTCGTCGCCGGTACGAAGGCATCGGCGCCGAGCAACCTGCACGTCTTCGTGGACGGCGTCACCGGCGGGATCATCGATACCCGTGACGACGTCAAGCAGTCCAACTTCCCCACGCACGCGCAGGGCACGTCGAACGACGTCAGCACCCTGGGCGCCGGGAACAGCTACTACGTCGGCAACGTCACCATCGACACGACGAACTCCGGCGGCACCTACTCCATGCGCGACCCGCAGCGCACCAACATCAGCTGTAAGCCGCAGAACGGCGCGGTGTACAGCGGCCCCGACGACAACTGGGGCAACGGTTCCGGCACCAACCTCGAAACCGCTTGTGTCGACACGCTCTTCGGCGTCCAGACCGAGTGGAAGATGCTCGGCGAGTGGCTGGGCCGTAACGGCATCAACGGCAGCGGCGGCGGCTTCCCCGCCTCCGTCGGCCTCAACCAGGTCAACGCCTACTGGGACGGTTCCTCGACCACCTTCGGCCACTCGCAGGACAACCAGCGCCAGGCCACCTCGATGGACGTCGTCGCGCACGAGTACGGCCACGCCATCTTCCAGACCACGCCGGGCGGCGCGGGCAGCGGCAACGAGAACGGCGGGCTGAACGAGTCCACCGGTGACATCTTCGGCGCCATCACCGAGCACTACGCCAACAACGCCAAGGACACCCCGGACTACGAGGTCGGCGAGGGCGTGAACCTGGTCGGCCAGGGCCCGATCCGCTACATGTACCAGCCGAGCAAGATCTCCGGGAACCCCAACTGCTACTCGTCGTCCATCCCGAACACCGAGGTGCACGCGGCCGCGGGCCCGCAGAACCACTGGTTCTACCTGCTGGCCGAGGGGACCGCGCCGGCGGGCAAGCCCGCCAGCCCGACCTGCAACAACACCTCGATCACCGGTCTCGGCATCCAGAAGGCCGCGAAGATCTTCTACAACGGCCTGCTGAAGAAGACCTCCAGCTGGAACCACAAGGCCGCCCGCAAGGCGACCCTCGAAGCGGCGCTCGCGCTGTACCCGGGTTCCTGCACCGAGTTCAACACCACCAAGGCGGCGTGGGAAGCGATCAGTGTCACCGCGGCGACCGGTGAGCCGACCTCGTGCACCCCGCAGGGCAACGACTTCTCGGTCGGTGTCAGCCCCACCTCCGGCACCGTCCAGCCTGGACAGTCGGCGACCGTCACGGTGAACACCACGACCGTCAACGGTTCGGCGCAGTCGGTTTCGCTGAGCGCCAGTGGTCTTCCCGCCGGGGCGACCGCGACGTTCAACCCGGCTTCGGTCCAGTCGGGCGCGTCCTCGACGCTCACCATCGCGACGTCGGCGAGCACGCCCAACGGCACCAGCACGATCACGGTGACCGGCACGGCGGCCAGCGGCACGCACACCGCGCAGTACACGCTGACCGTCGGCACCGGCGGCGGCGAACGGACCTACACCAACGGCACCGACTACGCGTTGAACGACTACGCCACGGTCAACAGCCCGATCACGTCGACCGCGACGGGCAACGCGGTGTCGCCGGTGAAGGTCTCCCTCACCGGGACGCACACCTGCTCCGAGGACCTTCGCATCAGCCTGAAGGCCCCCGACGGCAGCACGTATTCGGTCAAGGCCACCGGTTCCCTGCCCTGCACCGATCTCGGCACGCGGAACTACTCGGTGAACGTGACCAACGAGGTCGCCGCCGGCACCTGGACGCTCGTGATCTACGACGCCTACGCCCAGGACACCGGCACGCTCGACAGCTGGACCATCACCCTCTAGTTCCTCCGCACCAACAATCCGTGAAGGCCACCTTGAGGGACCCTGAGTCCCTCAAGGTGGCCTTCACGGACCACTACCGGAAGGAAACCCCCGGCAATGAAGTGGGGAAAGCGACTAGGAGCGGCCGTGGTCGGCATGGCCGCCGTACTGGGTGTCGTGACGGCGCCCGCGCAAGCGGTCACGGCCGCGACCATCACCGCCGCACCGGACATCTCGCTCGCCAACGTCAAGGCGCATCTGAGCGCGCTGCAGACGATCGCCAACCAGAACGGCGGCAACCGCGCCTCCGGCCGTCCCGGCTATCCGGCGTCCGTGTCCTATGTGGAGCAGAAGCTGCGGGCCGCCGGGTACAACGTGACCCTGCAGACCTGCACGACCTGCGCGGGTTCGAGCCAGAACGTGATCGCGGAATGGCCGCAGGGTGATGCCAGTCAGGTCATCATGCTCGGCGCCCACCTCGACAGTGTGAGCGCCGGCCCCGGAATCAACGACAACGGCTCGGGATCGGCTTCCATCCTCGAAGTCGCGCTGACCCTGGCGCGCGAGAACCCCACACTGGCCAAGCGGGTCCGCTTCGGCTGGTGGGCCGACGAGGAGTCGGGCCTGCGCGGGTCCAAGTACTACGTCAGCAACCTGCCCTCGACCGAGCGCACGAAGATCAAGACATATCTGAACTTCGACATGATCGGCTCCAGCAACTGGGGTTACTTCGTCTACGACGACGTCGCCTCGGTCAAGGCGGTGTTCGACGAATACTTCACCTCGATCGGCATCCAGACCGAAGGGGACTCCGAAGGCGACGGCCGTTCGGACCACGCGTCGTTCAAGAGCGCGGGGATCCCGGTCGGCGGCCTCGCGACCGGCGCCGGGGACATCAAGACCACCGCGCAGCGGGCGAAATGGGGCGGCACCGCGGGTGCCGCGTTCGACAACTGCTACCACCGCGCCTGTGACACGCTGTCCAACATCCCGGACACCCCGCTGGAGAAGAACAGCGACGCGATCGCCTACGCGCTCTGGAAGCTCGCCGTCAGCGCGCCGACGGGCAACGACTTCTCGCTGGGGCTCTCGCCGACGTCCGGCACCGTCCAAGCAGGACAGTCGACGACCGTCACGGTCAACACCACGACGACGTCCGGTTCGGCGCAGTCGGTTTCGCTGAGCGCCAGTGGTCTTCCCGCCGGGGCGACCGCGACGTTCAACCCGGCCTCCGTCCAATCCGGCGGATCCTCGACGCTCACCATCGCGACGTCGGCGAGCACCCCCAACGGCACCAGCACGATCACGGTGACCGGTGACGGTGCCTCGGTGGACCGCACGGCGCAGTACACGCTGACCGTCGGCTCCGGTGGCGTGCGCACGTTCAGCAACGGCACCGACTACGCGTTGAACGACTACGCCACGGTCAACAGCCCGATCACTTCCACCGCGACGGGCACCGCGACGTCGCCGGTGAAGGTGACGATCACCGGAACGCACACCTGCTCCGAGGACCTGAGGATCAGTCTGAAGGCCCCCGACGGCAGCACGTATTCGGTCAAGGCCACCGGTTCCCTGCCCTGCACCGATCTCGGCACCCGGAACTACTCGGTCCCGGTGACCGGCGAAGCCGCATCCGGCACGTGGACGCTCGTGCTCTACGACGCCTACGCCCAGGACACCGGCACGCTCGACAGCTGGTCGATCACCGTCTGACCATCTGAATCGCCAGGGCCATCTCACGAGGACACCCGGCCTCGTGAGATGGCCCTCGCGCTTTCACGGGGAAGAATTCCGGACAACCTTTCGATATCTGGTCTAGACCACCCGATCGTCGGTAGCGGTGTGCGGGCACCGCGACCTATGTTGGGCCGAACGGCCGCTTCCTGTTCGTTCACAACCGCTTTCGAGATGGGAGCTGGGTATGTTCGGTCGCGTCTCACGGCTGCTCGCAATCACCGGCGCGGCGGTACTCGCCGTCACCACACTCGTCGTCTTGACTCCGGCGCAGGCCTCGGTGGACGCCGATGTCTGCCCGGTCAAGTCGAAACCCGCGGGCAAGGTCCTGCAGGGTTACTGGGAGAACTGGGACGGCGCTTCGAACGGCGTCCATCCGCCGATGGGCTGGATCCCGATCACCGACGCGCGGATCAAAGCCAACGGGTACAACGTGATCAACGCCGCCTTTCCGGTCATCCTGTCCGACGGAACGGTCAAATGGGAGGACGGGATGGACGCGACTGTGAAGGTCGCGACGCCCGCCGAAATGTGCGCCGCCAAGGACGCGGGCGCGACGATCCTGATGTCGATCGGCGGCGCCGCCGCGGGAATCGACCTGAACTCCACCGCGGTCGCCGACAAATTCGTCTCGACCATCGTGCCGATCCTGAAGAAGTACAACTTCGACGGGATCGACATCGACATCGAGACCGGTCTCGTGGGCAACGGGAACATCAACTCGCTTTCGCCGTCGCAGAGCAACCTCATCCGCATCATCGACGGCGTACTCGCCCAGATGCCTGCGAACTTCGGTCTCACCATGGCGCCGGAGACCGCGTACGTCACCGGCGGCAGTGTCGTCTACGGGTCGATCTGGGGCGCGTACCTGCCGATCGTCAAGAAATACGCGGACAACGGCAAACTGTGGTGGCTGAACATGCAGTACTACAACGGAAGCATGTACGGCTGCTCGGGCGATTCGTATCAGGCCGGGACGGTTCAGGGCTTCGTCGCGCAGACGAATTGCCTCGACAAGGGTCTGGTGATCCAGGGCCAGACGATCCGCGTTCCCTACGACAAGCAGGCTCCGGGGCTGCCCGCGCAAGCCGGTGCCGGTGGCGGGTACATGTCGCCCAGCCTGGTTTCGCAGGCGTGGCGCAGCATTCCGTCACTCAAGGGGCTGATGACCTGGTCGATCAACTGGGACGGCTCGCGGAACTGGACGTTCGGGCAGAACGTGAAGGGGCTGCAGGGCCGCTGAGTCAGGTGATCGGCCGTATCGTTCTCGGATATGGGTGAGGAAATCGGTGGACGACTGCGACGGCTGCGCGCCGAGCGTGGCCTCACGCAGCGCGAACTCGCCGAGCCGCACTACACCGCCGCGTACGTTTCGTCCGTCGAGACGGGAGCGCGGACCCCGTCCGGTGACGCGTTGCGCCACTTCGCCGCCCGGCTCGGGGTCGACACCGGCGAATTGCTCGGCGTGACCTCGCCCCGCGACGACGTCCGGCTCGAGCTGGACATCGCGGCGGCCGCGGCGGACTTCCTCACCGGGCACGGCTCGGCTCCGAAGATGCGGCGGCTGGCGCGGCGGGCGGAGCGGATCGGCCGCACGCGCCAGGCCGGGCTCGCCTGGCTGTGGCTCGCGCGGTACAGCGAGGGCGACACCCGGCCGCGTCTGATCGCCGCCGCCGAAACCGCGCTCAGCGACGACATCCCGACCTACCGCGAACTGGCCGTCGCGCTGCGGGCGCACGTCCTGATGAGCTGGGGCGAGCCGCACCACGCGATGCACCTGCTCCGGACCGCGCTCGACGCGAGCATCGACGGCCATCCGCATCCGGTGCTCCTGCTGACCCTGCACGCGTACCTCGCCGAAGGGCACCTCCGCCTCGGCGAGACCGCACAGGCCGCGCAGCACGCGAGCGAGGCGCTACGGCTGGCTCGCGGGGATGAGGAGATCCTGACCGAACTCAGCGAGAACCAGCGCCGGCTGGCCGAGACCTACCTCGGCGAAGGACGGGTGACCGACGCCGTCGCCGCCGTATCGGTGCTGCACGATTTCCTCCACGAACGCGCCCTGCGGCCGGTGCTGGCCCGGTGCCTGTTCGCACGGGCGCTGGTCCGGCGAACCGACGACCTCGAAGGCGCCCTCGCCGACCTTCGCGCGTCACGGGCCGCGGCCCCCGACCACGCCGTCACCCTGGAACTCGCCGACCTCTGCCGCGAACTCGGTCGCCTCGACGACGCCGCCGCACTGCTCACCGAAGCGGCCGAAGCCATCCCGACGGACTCGCCGCACTCCGCGTCACTCACCTTCCAGCAGGGCTCGCTGGCTCTGGCGCGCGGAGACCTCGAAGCAGCCGAAGCGCGCTTCGCGCACGCCATCGACGTCGCCGCCCTTCGCGACGCTCGCGGCGTCCTGGCCGCTTCGGTGGACAAGGCGGGAGAGCTGCTTCGCGACCAGGGCCGCTCCGAGGAGGCAGCGGACCTGCTGCGGCGCGGGCTGCTCCTGCTCGGCGCCGAAGAGGACCTGCCGGGGCGATAGCAAAGGTCCCTTGCTCTCTTTCCGCAGGTCAGCGGGCCCGGCGAGAGCAAAGGTCCCTTGCTGTCGCGCTGGTCGTGAGTGATTTGGGGAATTTTGGCCAAGGGTGTGGGTACCTACTGTGGGTGAGCCGGGGTAGCGGCCGGTCCGTGAAGGACTCCTTAAGGGACCCAGGGTCCCCCAAAGTTCCCCTCGCTCCTCGCGGAAGGTCATCAGGAGCTCAGTGGCACCACCAGTCACAACGGCGGCGCGTGAAGGACCCCTTCCCTCGGCTCAGCCGAGGGGACTCGACGTTCACACCTTCGCGAGTGGGTGAAGGCCCCCTTCACTGCGCTAGCGTCCTGCGTCTGAAATTCGCGCCTTAAGTTCTTCTGCAGCTCGGGGGGTCCGTCCCGAGTGGTCGTCAAGTACGTGAAGGCCCCCTTTCCCACTGTGAGGGCAAAGTCGGGATGCTGCAGGTCGGGGACCTCTTCGTCATGGCGCAGGCCGACGTCTATGAAGGAATTGGGACGTTGAGTGTCCCAATTCCTTCATAGACACGGGGCCGCACCCGGTTGCGAAGCTTGATCAACAGAACTTCAGGGGCATGCCCCTGAACCCGGTACACCTCGAGTGTGGAGGATTTGGGACGTTCACCGTCCCAA